>DASXOL010000090.1:0-21226 GCA_036494295.1 Pseudonocardiaceae bacterium | reverse complement strand
CGTGGCCGGGCTGTTGGGCTGCGGTGTGATGGCCGGACTTGGTGCGGCCGTCAACACCGGCGCCGTGACCCGCGACGACACGGTCGCGGTGATCGGTTGCGGCGGAGTGGGTGACGCCGCGATTGCGGGCGCGCGACTGGTCGGAGCCAAGCGGATCATCGCCGTCGACACCGACAACAAGAAGCTCGACTGGGCACGGGCTTTCGGCGCAACGCACACGATCAACGCGCGCGAGTTCGATCCGGTCGAGACCATCCAGGACCTCACCGATGGCAACGGCGCCGACGTGGTGATCGACGCCGTCGGCCGGCCGGAGACCTGGAAGCAGGCGTTCTTCGCCCGCGACCTGGCCGGCACCGTGGTCCTGGTCGGCGTCCCCACCCCGGACTTCCAGGTCCCGGAGCTTCCGCTCATCGAGTTCTTCGGCCGCGGCGGGTCGCTGAAGTCGTCCTGGTACGGCGACTGCCTGCCCGAGCGGGACTTCCCCACGCTGGTCGACCTGCACCTGCAGGGACGGTTCCCGCTGGACAAGTTCGTCACCGAGACGATCTCGCTCGACGACGTGGAACAGGCTTTCGAGAAGATGGAGCACGGCGAGGTCCTGCGCAGCGTGGTCGTGCTGCCGGAGAAAGGTCGCGGATGATCGAGCGGGTGGTCACCTCCGGCACGTTCAGCCTGGACGGCGGCACGTGGGAGGTGGACAACAACGTCTGGCTGATCGGCGACGAGAACGAGGTGCTCGTGATCGACGCCGCCCACGACGCGGACGCGATCGCGGCGGCGGTGGGCGACCGGCGGGTGCTGGGCATCGTGAGCACGCACGCGCACGACGACCACGTGAGCGCCGCGCCCGCGCTGGCCGGGCGGACCGGCGCCCCGGTGCTGCTGCACCCGGAGGAGCACGTGCTGTGGCGGCTCGCGCATCCGGACCTGCCGCCACCGGAGAACCAGCTCGCCGACGGCGACGTGCTGCGCGTCGCGGGCACCGCGTTGCAGGTGGTGCACACGCCAGGGCACTCGCCCGGATCGTGCTGCCTCTACGCGCCCGATCTGGACGTGCTGTTCAGCGGCGACACCCTGTTCCAGGGCGGCCCGGGCGCCACCGGCCGGTCGTATTCGGACTTCGACCAGATCATCGTCTCGATCCGGACCCGGTTGCTGGGGCTGCCCGCCGAGACGGTGGTGAACACCGGGCACGGCGACACCACGACCATCGGCGAGGAGGGCCGGCACGTCGACGAATGGCTCAAGCGCGGGCACTGACCCGGACCTGCTGGCCGATGCCGACTACCCGGCCGATCCGTACCCCGGGGCCCGCCCGGACCGCTCCTTCGTGCACCGCGCGGGCGGGTACGCGCACCGGTTGCGGCCGGACGGCGGCGGCTGGCGGGTGGGTGCGCAGGACCTGGACGCCTGGCTGCGCGCCCACGATGCGCCCGGCCTGGCGGACCGGGCAGCGGTCCTCGCCTACGGGTCCAACGCCTGCCCTTCGAAGATCACCTGGCTGCGCGGGGAGCTGGGCCTGACCGGTCCGGTGGTCGTGCTGCGCTGCCGCACCGTCGGGGTGGCCGCGGTCTGGGCGGTGCGGGCCCGGGTCCGTGACGGTCAGGTACCCGCGGTGCTCGCCGCGATGCCCGGCCGCGTCGAGACCCACGCGGTGTGGCTGGCCTGCCCGGAGCAGCTCGCGGTGCTGGACGTCTGCGAGGGCCGCGGCGAGCGCTACGACCTGGTGCGCCTCGAACCCGGCACCGGGGTGGAGATCCGCACCGAGGACGGTCGCCTGCTGGACCGGCCACTCGCCTACGTGACCCACGGCGCGGCGCGCGCCCCGATGTTGCACGACGGCCGGTACGTGCCGATCTCCGAAGTGGATCAGGCAGGCGCCCAGCGCCTGTTGTCCCACGGCGCCCGCCCCGGCCCCCACGACGACTTCTGCGGCCTGCCCGTCAGCTTCCCCTGATCGCGTTCTGGATGCAGAACGCGGTTATTCGGGTGTGTTTTGGCGCGGTCTGCATCCAGAACGCGGTTCAATCCGGGGGTGGCCGAGGCTCGCGTTCCGGAACGTGTGTCGGTTGACGGGCTCGAGGACAAGTGGGCTCCGGTGTGGGAGCGCGACCGCGTCTACCGATTCGACCGCAGCAGGCCGCGCGAGCAGGTGTACGCCATCGACACGCCGCCGCCGACGGTGAGCGGGTCGCTGCACATCGGGCACGTGTTCTCCTACACCCACACCGACGCGCTCGCGCGGTTCCAGCGGATGCGCGGCCGGGCAGTGTTCTACCCGATGGGCTGGGACGACAACGGGTTGCCGACCGAGCGGCGGGTGCAGAACCACTTCGGGGTGCGCTGCGAACCCTCGCTGCCCTACGACCCCGCTTTCCAGCCCCCGGAGAAGCCAGGCCGGGACCAGGTGCCGATCTCCCGCCGCAACTTCGTCGAGCTGTGCGAACGCCTGACCGGCACCGACGAGCAGGCCTTCGAGACGCTGTGGCGACGGCTCGGCCTGTCCGTCGACTGGGGCATGACGTACCAGACGGTGGACCGGCACGCGCGGGCGATCTCGCAGCGCGCCTTCCTGCGCAACCTGCGGCGCGGGGAGGCCTACCAGGCCGAGGCGCCGACGCTGTGGGACGTCACCTTCCGCACCGCGGTGGCGCAGGCCGAACTGGAGGACCGCGAGCAGCCCGCGGCCGATCACCGGATCGCGTTCCACCGCCCCGACGGCGAGCCGGTGGTGGTCGCGACCACGCGGCCCGAGTTGCTGCCCGCGTGCGTGGCGCTGGTCGCCCACCCCGACGACGAGCGGTACCGGCCGCTGTTCGGCACCGCGGTGCGCTCGCCGCTGTTCGATGTCGAGGTGCCGGTGGTGGCGCACCACCTGGCCGACCCGGACAAGGGTCTGGGCATCGCGATGGTGTGCACCTTCGGCGACACGACCGACGTGACCTGGTGGCGGGACCTGGCGCTGCCGACCCGCCCGGTGCTCGGCCGCGACGGCAGGCTGCGCGCCACGCCGCCGTCCGGTGTGGACACCGCGGCGGCGCGGCAGGCCTACGCCGAGCTGGCGGGCCGGACCGTGCACACCGCGCGGCGCCGGGTCGTCGACATGCTGCGCGCCTCGGGCGACCTGCGGGGCGAGCCGGAGCCGATCACGCACGCGGTGAAGTTCTACGAGAAGGGCGACCGGCCGCTGGAGATCGTCACCAGCCGCCAGTGGTACATCCGCAACGGCGGCCGCGACGACGACCTGCGCGCCGCGCTGCTGGCCAGGGGCGGCGAGCTGCGGTGGATGCCGGAATACATGAAGGCCCGCTACGACAGCTGGGTGACCGGGCTGACCTCGGACTGGCTGGTCAGCCGTCAGCGGTTCTTCGGGGTGCCGATCCCGCTCTGGTACCCGCTGGACGCCGAGGCCAGGCCGGACTACGCGAACCCGCTGGTGCCCGACGACGCCGCCCTGCCCGTGGACCCGACGGCCGAGACCCCCGCCGGCTACCACGCGGACCAGCGTGGTGCGCCGCACGGGTTCACCGGGGATCCCGACGTGATGGACACCTGGGCCACCTCGTCGCTCACCCCGCAGATCGCGGGCCGGTGGAGCGTCGACGACGACCTGTTCGGCCGGGTGTTCCCGATGGACCTGCGCCCCCAGGCGCACGAGATCATCCGGACCTGGCTGTTCTCCACCGTGGTCCGCGCGCATTTCGAGCACGACACACTGCCCTGGCGGAACGTCGCGATCTCGGGGTGGGTGCTCGATCCGGACCGCAAGAAGATGTCGAAGTCCAAGGGCAATGTGGTGACGCCTGCGGACCTGCTGGCACGGCACGGCTCCGACGCGGTGCGCTACTGGGCGGCCAGCGGCCGCCCCGGCACCGACACCGCCGCTGACGACGGCCAGATGAAGGTCGGGCGCCGGCTGGCCACCAAGGTGCTCAACGCCAGCCGGTTCGTGCTCGGGCTCGGCACAGCGACGGACGCCACGGCGGTGACCGAGCCGCTGGACCGGTCGATGCTCGCCGAGCTCGCGGACGTGGTGTCCGCCGCGACCCGCGCCTTCGAGGACCACGACCACGCGCGCGCCCTGGAGGTGAGCGAGCGGTTCTTCTGGACCTTCTGCGACGACTACGTCGAGCTGGTCAAGATCCGCGCGTACGGCGAGTTCGGCGCGGCCGCCGCCGGTTCGGCCCGTGCCGCGCTGGCGACGGCGCTGTCCATCCTGCTGCGGCTGTTCGCCCCGTTCCTGCCGTTCACCACCGAGGAGGTCTGGTCCTGGTGGCGGACCGGTTCCGTGCATCGCGCCAGTTGGCCTGCCGTAACCGAGTTGGGCACCGCCACCGGCACGGACACCGGTGCGCTGGCCACCGCGGGCGAGATCATGCGGGCCGTGCGGCGAGCCAAGTCGGAGGCCAGGCTCTCGATGCGCGCCGAGGTCGCGAACCTCACGGTCCGCGGCGCGCCCGCCGCGCTGACGCTGTTCGCCCAGGTCGAGCGCGACGTCCGAGCCGCAGGCCGCATCCGGACCAGCACCACCGTGCCGACCCCCGACCCCACCCTGACCCCCGAGATCACCCTCTGCCCCCCAGAACCCCGATAACCGCGTTCTGGATGCAGAACGCGGTTATCGGGGGTTCCTTTACCGCGTTCTGCATCCAGAACGCGGTAAAGGGAGGGCTAGTAGCGGCGGTCGATCACCTGGCCGGTGGTGGCGTTCCAGGTGATGTAGCCGTGTTCGAAGTTGGAACGGCGGCCACCGGGAATCGCGAACTCCGCACCGGTCGGGTATCCCAGGTAGGAGCGTTCCCAGCCGAGCGCGGCCCAGCGAGCCCTGATCGCGCCCTGCACCGGCTGCGCACCGGTCCGCGGGCTGAAGTAGATCGAGCCACCCTGGAAGTGGTTGAACCGGCCGACACCGTCGGGGGTGCCGGTCTCATTCGTGGTCGGGAAGCCCAGCGGACCCGCCTCCCAGCCGACCTGGCCCCAGCGATCCCGGATGCCACCGTGGACCTCCCAGGCGTCGGTGGCCGGTGACCAGTAGATCGAGCCACCCTGGAAGACGTTGTAGCGGCCGACCCCGTTCGGTGTGCCGACCTCGTCGGTGGTGGGGTAGCCCAGGAAGCCGCGCTCGTAGCCCAGCGCTCCCCAGCGGACCATGATCTGTCCGCCCACCTGGTGGGCGCCGGTCGCCGGCGTCCAGTAGATCGACTTGCCGTTGGTGAAGTTGTTGAACCTGCCGACGCCGTCGGGTGCGGTCAGCTCGTCGGTGAGCGGCAGGCCCACCCCGGTGTGCGCGCCGAGGGCGATGAACTTGCCCCAGATCGCTCCGGTGACCGCGTGCACCCCGGTCGCGGGCGACCAGTAGACGCGGCCGTTGGTGTAGTCCCGCCAGCGCACGCCCGCGTCACCGGTCTCCGGGGCGGTGGGCGTCCCGACCGCGGCCCGCAGCGCGGCGTCGGAGTTGTAGCGCTGGTCGATCGGCGTGGTGTAGGTGGCGGTCAGCGTGATGTCACTGGTTCCGACGGTGATGTCGTGTGCCCGCGGCTGGCCGTCGGACCAGGAGGTGAAGGTCGACGCGCCGTCCGTGGCGGTGGCCGGCGCCGACAGCGACACCCGCGCGCCGACCGTGACCAGAGCGGTGTTGCGGTCGAAACCGTTGATCGAACCGATGTAGGGCACCGGGCCCGCGAGGTTCAGCGTGCGCAGGTCGGGCTTGGCCACGAAGCTCTGGCTGGTGGTCACACCCGCGGAGTCGGTGACGCTCGCGGTGACGTGCTGCTCGGTGTCGTCGCCGTGGTCTTCGAAGGTGCGCGCGTAGTCGTTGCCGGTGAACTGCTCACCGGGGTGGTCGTGGCACACCTTGCTGGCGCCGTCGCCCCGGCAGTGCACCGCCACGGTGGTCCAGTGCACCGGCAGCGACCCGCCGTCCTCCACGTCGCTTGCCGTGGCGGTGGCGTGCACCACGTCGCCGACCTTGAACACGGTGCCGGGTGCGGGAGCCGTGAGGGTGAGCTTCGGCGGGTTGTCGCTCGGTGCCACGGTGACGTTGGTGGTGCCGGTCTTGCCCAGCGGGTCGGTGACCGTGAGGGTGGCCGTCGCCGAAGCGACTCCGGGGCCGTAGGTGTGACTGACGTGCACACCGGTCGCGGTGGCGCCGTCGCCGAAGGTCCAGCTGTACGTCAGCGGATCGGCGTCGAGGTCGTAGGAGCCTGAACCGTCGAACGTGACGGTCCGGGTGGCCGGGTCCGTGGTGCTGGTGGCCACTGCGACCGGCGCCCGGTCACCCGTCGTGTAGCTGAGCCGCTTGATGGTGCCGTCACTGATGTCGGCGTAGACGATGTCGCCGTTGGGTCCGGCCTGGATGCTCACCGGCGCGCCCAGCCCCTGCCCGAAACCGGTTGGTTCGGGACCGCGGGTGACACTTCCGTCCGGCGCGAGCTGCATGGTGAACAGCCGGCCCGAGGTGTAGTCCCCGAAGAAGTAGGCCCCCTGGTAGGCGGCGGGGTAGAGGGTGCCGGTGTAGGTCACGCCGCCGACCGCGGCCGAGCCGTTGCCGCTGGGCCGTCCGTAGAAGTACAGCGGCTGGGTGGTGGTCGTGCCCGCGCAGGCGGCCAGGTCCCGGTACCCGGAGGTGGGCGCGTTCCCCTCCCAGCACGGCCAGCCGTAGCTCGCGCCCGGTCGGACCAGGTCGATTTCCTCGTAGGTGTTCCAGCCGACGTCGCCGAGGATCGGCGCGCCGGTGGCCGGGTCGATGCTGAGCCGGAACGGGCTGCGGAAGCCCATCGCGTAGACCTTGCTGGCGGTCGAGCCGGGGGCGCCCGCGTTGTAGAACGGGTTGCCAGGGACGCCGGAGCCGTCGCTGGCCTTGATGTGCAGCACCTTGCCCCTCGGGTCGTTGACGTCCAGTGCGCGCAGCGCGTTGGGGTCGACGAAACGGAAGTCGGCCGCGTCTCCCGCGGACACCCACAACGTGCCGTCGGCCGCTGCCACGATCCCGGTGATGGCGTGGACATCGCTGGTGCCCGTGGTCTCCAGCAGGGTCACCTCGTTGGCGAGGCCGGTCGGCTCGGGGGACCCGGTCACGGTGAACTTGGACAGCCGCAGCGGCCAGTTGTTCTGTGCGCCGGGCAGGGCACGGGAGAGGTAGATCGTCTTGCTGGTGCTGTAGTCCGGCGCCACCGCCAGCCCCACCAGGCCGAGGTCCTGCACCGTGGTGACCGGCAGGGTGGCCAGGGTGTTGCTGCGCGTGCCGTCGGCGGAGACCCAGGCGACCTTCCCGCCCTTGCCGATGGTGATCATGCTGCCGTCCGGCAGATAGCTGAAGTTCGTCAGATCACCCGCTGCCTGGGCGCTGGGCTGACTGGTCACCGCGAACCCCGCGGGCAGCCCGGTGGGCGCCGCCTGGGCCGCCGGCTCGGAGCCGGGCACGTTGACCGCCACCACGACACCCGCAGCCGCCAGAAGCGCCACCGCGACGCCCCACACCTTGCGGCCCATAGCTCCCCGCCTCTCTACCCGCATCACTTGGAGTGAACGCACGTCGCGAATACGAGTGATCTGGGCGCAGTATGGATACCCCTTGCACCACAATCGCCGCTCAGCGTGAGGACGTTTCACGCACCGACGGGTTGCAGCCGCCAGACAGGTGGGCCGGTTGGGCGAGAAGTCCCTGGTCACCCGGCCGGGTGGGGCACGGGGACGAGCGGGTCAGCGGGTGCCCGCGGAGCGGGTGGGGCCGAACGGCTCGGCGCCGGAGACCTGGCGCCCGGAGGGCGCGCGCGGGCGTGGAGTGCTCGACGGTTCGATGACCCCGGCCTCGGTCACGATGGCGGTGACGAGATCGGCGGGGGTCACGTCGAAGGCCGGGTTGTAAGCGGCGGACCGGGCGGGCGCGATCCGCCGGTCGCAGACGACGAGGATCTCGTCGGGGTCGCGCTGCTCGATCACCACCGCGGAACCGTCCGGGGTGTCCGGGTCGATCGTCGCGATCGGCGCCGCCACCACGAAGGGCACCCCGGCCCGCGCCGCGGCCAGTGCCAGCGGGTAGGTGCCGACCTTGTTCACCACGTCGTTGTTGGCGGCGATGCGGTCCGCCCCGACGATCACCGCGTCCACCATCCCGCGGGCGATGAGCCCGGGGCCCGCCGAGTCGACGATCACCTGGTGCGGCACGCCCATCTCGGCGAGCTCGAAGGCGGTGATCCGGGCACCCTGCAGCAGCGGGCGGGTCTCGTCGACGAATACCGTGCGCACCAGCCTGTCGGCGTGCAGGATCCGCACCACGCCCAGCGCGGTGCCCCATTCCACGCAGGCCAACGCGCCCGCGTTGCAGTGCGTGTGCAGCGCCATCGGCCGGTCGCCGACGTAGCTGCGCACCAGGGCGGCCCCGAGCCGGGCCAGCGTCGCGCAGGCACGGACGTCGGCCTCCACCAGTGCGCTGGCCGTCGCCAGCACCGCCTGCGGCCCTTCGGCCACCGCGGGAACCACCCGCTGCACGGCCCAGCTCAGGTGTGCCGCGGTGGGCCGGGCCGCGGCGATCTGCGCCGCCTCGGCGCGGACCGTGTCCGGGTGGTAGCCCTGCTCGGCCGACCGCGCGGCAGCCAGCGCCACACCCAAGGCGCCGAGGGCGCCGAGCGCGGGTGCGCCGCGCACCACCATCCGCCGGATGGCGTCCACCACCTCGGCCGCGCTGTACAGCGAGACCTGCCGCCACGACGGCAGCGCGGTCTGGTCGATCACCTCGACGTGGTCATCGACCCACTCGATGGTGCGCATCGCGGCTCCCGGACTCCCCCTGCCGAACCGTACGCGCGCGCCGCAGCCGGATGCACCACCCAACGGGGCAGCGCACCGGCACCGTCGGTAGCCGGGGCGCGGCTCAGCGCGACGAGATCGAGGTGAACTCGCGCTCGGCGTGTCCGGTGTAGACCTGCCGGGGGCGGCCGATCTTGGTGTCCGGGTCGTTGATCATCTCGCGCCAGTGCGCGATCCACCCGGGCAGCCGGCCCAGGGCGAACAGGACGGTGAACATCTTGGTCGGGAAGCCCATCGCCCGGTAGATCAGCCCGGTGTAGAAGTCGACGTTCGGGTAGAGCTTGCGCTCGATGAAGTAGTCGTCGGCCAGCGCCTTCTCTTCCAGGGCGAGCGCGATCTCCAGGAGCGGGTCCTCGACACCGAGCTTGTGCAGGATGTCGTCGGCGGTCTTCTTGACGATCTTGGCGCGCGGGTCGTAGTTCTTGTAGACGCGGTGCCCGAAGCCCATGAGCCGGGCACCGTCCTCGCGGTTCTTGACCTTCTTGACGAAGGTCTCCACGTCGCCCTCGTTCTGGCGGATCCGCTCGAGCATCTCCAGCACGGACTGGTTCGCCCCGCCGTGCAGCGGCCCGAACAGCGCGTTGATCCCCGCCGAGATGGACGCCCACAGGTTGGCCTGCGAGGAGCCCACCATCCGCACCGTGGAGGTGGAGCAGTTCTGCTCGTGGTCGGCGTGCAGGATGAACAGCTGGTCCAGTGCGTCGGCCACCGCGGGCTCGGCCTCGTAGGGCTCGGCGGGCAGGCCGAAGGTCATCCGGAGGAAGTTCTGCACCAGGCCCAGCGAGTTGTCCGGGTACAGGAACGGCTGGCCCACCGACTTCTTGTAGGCGTAGGCGGCGATGGTGGGCAACTTGGCCAGCAACCGGACGGTGGACATCTCGACCTGGTCGTGGTCGAAGGGGTTGAGGCTGTCCTGGTAGAAGGTGGACAGCGCGGATACCGCGCTGGAGAGCACCGGCATCGGGTGCGCGTCACGCGGGAAGCCGTCGAAGAAGCGCTTCAGGTCCTCGTGCAGCAGGGTGTGCCTGCGGATCCGGTCGGTGAAGTCGTCCAGCTGGTCGCGGGTCGGCAGCTCGCCGTAGATCAGCAGGTAGCTGGTCTCCAGGAAGGTGGAGCGCTCGGCGAGCTGGTCGATCGGGTATCCGCGGTAGCGCAGGATGCCCGCGTCGCCGTCGATGTAGGTGATCTCCGAGCTGCACGACGCGGTGTTCACGAAGCCGGCGTCGAGGGTGACCATCCCGGTCTTCTGCAGCAGGTTGCCCAGGCCGATCCCGGGCGCGCCCTCGGTGGGTTTCGTGATCGACATCTCATGCTCGCCGCCGGGATAGTGCAGGCTCACCGATTCCTTGGCCTGGCCGTTGGGCCCGGTGTTGCTGGCCTGGGCGGAATACGTGGACGCGGCGGCGTCGGCCATGGGGGTCTCTCTCACTACTCGGACGGCGCACTTCTGGGCCGGTCCGGCCTAGCGCAGCGGTGCGCCGTCGGGGGGCGACGACAGCTTCAAACTAGTCCGGACCGTGGCACCGTCGCACCATCTGGTGACTCACCACGGCGGCCCGCCCGTACCCTGCGCGGCCCCCGGCCGGCCCCGCTCCCGGCCGCCGCCCGAGCCCTCCGATCCCCTTCCGACCAGCCAATACCCCGACGAACACGCGCCACGCAACCGCCGCGACGTACCCGCAACCCCACTGCCGCAACCCGGCACGCGTCCGTGACTCTCACCACACGTCGTCGTGCCACCCCTTTCCCGCGTTCTGGATGCAGAACGCGGAAATAGCGCCCTGAATAACAGCAGTCTGCATCCAGAACGCGGAAAGCCGGGGACGCGCTCAGGCGGTCAGGGAGCGAGGCGCTGGACCGTCCACTCGCCGTCGTCGGTGGTGCGGTAGCGCAGCCTGTCGTGCAGCCGGTTCTGCCTGCCCTGCCAGAACTCCACGCTCACCGGCCGGATCCGGACGCCGCCCCAGTGCGGCGGCAGCGGCACCTCGTCCGCGTCGGCGAACCGCCGGGCGGCCTGCTCCATGGCGACGTCCACCGCGCGCCGGTCCGCCACCACGCTCGACTGCGCGGAGGCCCACGCGCCCAGCTGGGCGCCGCGGGGGCGGGTCGCCCAGTACGCCCTGCTCTCCTCGGGCGCCACCACCTCGATCGGCCCGCGCAGGTTCACCTGGCGCTGCTGGCCGAGCCACGGGAAGGTCGCGGCGGCGAACCGGGTGACGTTGAGGTCGTGCATCTTGTGCGAGGTGAAGTTCGTGTAGAACACCACGCCACGCGCGTCGAGGCCCTTCGCGAGCACGGTGCGGGAGCTGGGTAACCCGTCGGCGTCCGCGGTGGCCAGCACCATGGCGTTCGGCTCGACGAGATCGGCGGCCACCGCGTCGTCCAGCCAGCGGGCGAGCTGGCCGTACCAGCTGTCGGCCAGGTCCTCGGTGTCGAGCTCACCGACGCTGTAGGCGACCCGCATCCGCGGCAGTTCAATGACGCCGTCCCGTTCGACCCGCCCAGCCGTCACCGCGCACGCTCCCCGATTTCGCGAGTCCCGATCCGGTCGAACTTACGGGTTAGCCCAGTTCAGCACATCCCCCACGGGACCATCGGTGACAGAAGCCACCAGCCCAAACGTTGCCTACATGTAACGAGGGGGTGCAGTGTTCACCCAGCCGCGCGGCGCCGCAGAGTGGCGCGCCCAGCTGACGCCGTAGAAGCGGCCCACCGCGCGTGCCTCAGTCGGGGGCCAGAGCGCGCGAGGAGGACAGCGTGACCGTGTTCAGCACACCCGCGTCGACGAGCACACTCGCCACGTCGACGATGCTGACGGCGAACAACGCCGAGGGTTTCAAACCGGGCCTGGAAGGCGTGATCGCCTTCCACACCGAGATCGCCGAACCCGACCGGGACGGCGGAGCGCTGCGCTACCGGGGCGTGGACATCGAGGACCTCGCAGGCCACGTGACATTCGGCGACGTGTGGGCGCTGCTGACCGACGGCCGGTTCGGCCACGGCCTGCCGCCCGCGGAGCCGTTCCCGCTGCCGGTGCACACCGGAGACGTCCGGGTGGACGTCCAGGCCGCGCTGGCCATGCTCGCCCCGATCTGGGGCTACCGCCCGCTGCTGGACATCACCGACGACGCGGCCAGGTCCGAACTGGCCAGGGCGTCGGTGATGGCGCTGTCCTACGTGGCGCAGTCCGCCCGCGGCATCCACCAGCCCGCGGTACCGCAGCACCGGGTCGACCAGTGCGCCACGATCACCGAGCGGTTCATGACCCGCTGGCGCGGCGAGCCGGACCCGGCGCACGTCAAGGCGGTGGACGCCTACTGGGTCTCGGCCGCGGAGCACGGCATGAACGCGTCGACGTTCACCGCCAGGGTGATCGCCTCGACCGGCGCCGACGTGGCCGCCTGCCTGTCCGGTGCGATCGGCGCGATGTCCGGTCCGCTGCACGGCGGAGCGCCCGCCCGGGTGCTGCCGATGCTCCAGGAGGCCGAGCGCAGCGGGGACGCCACCGCGGTGGTGCGCGACGTGCTCGACCGCGGCGAGCGGCTGATGGGCTTCGGCCATCGGGTGTACCGGGCCGAGGACCCGAGGGCGCGGGTGCTGCGCCGTACCTGCAAGAAGCTCGGCGCACCGCGTTACGAGGTCGCGGTGGCGCTGGAACAGGCCGCGCTGGACACCCTGCGTGAGCGGCGACCGGACCGGGTCATCGAGACCAACGTGGAGTTCTGGGCCGCGGTGATCCTCGACTTCGCCCAGGTACCGCCGCACATGATGCCCGCCATGTTCACCTGCGCGCGGACCGCGGGCTGGTGCGCGCACATCATGGAGCAGAAGCGCACCGGGCGGCTGGTCCGGCCCGCGGCGCAGTACGTCGGACCGCGGCCGCGCTCGCCGCACGAGGTCGCCGGCTGGGACCTGATCAGCCACCCCTGACCAGCCGGTACCTGGCGAAGATCTGGTTCTCCGACTCCAGCAGCCAGCGCAGGTCGAGCGTGATCGGCTCGGCCAGCGGTGCGCCGCCGGAGATGGTGAACGCGCCCGCGCTGCCCGCCAGTGCCGGCGCGATCGCCAGGAACAGCTCGTCCACCAGCCCGGCGGGCAGCAGCGACGCGTTGAGCGTCGGCCCGCCCTCGCAGAGCAGCGCGCGCACCCCGAACTCGGTGCGCAGCCGGGCCAGCACGGCGGCCAGGTCCAGCCGCTCGCCCTGCGGCGGCCGCAGGTAGCTGACCTGCGCGGCGCAGCCGTCGAGCTCGCCGTCGTTGTCGGTGACCACGAGCACCCGGGAGTTCGGGTCGGCCAGCAGCGGCAGGTCCGCGGGCAGCGTGAGGCGCCTGCTGACCAGGACGGCGAGCGGGTCCGGGGCGAGGCCCCGCGCGACCCGTCGCCGCCTGCGCCCGGCGTCGGGCACCATCCGCCCGTAACGCTCAGTGCGCGCGGTGCCCGCGCCGACCAGCACCGCGTCGACCCCGGCGCGCAGCTCGTGGAACAGCTGCCGGTCCGCCTGGTTGCTGATCGGGGCGGTGCGCCCGCCGACCGCGGCGGCACCGTCCGCGGTGGTCACCATGTTGAGCACCAGGTAGGGCCGCTGCGCCGGAGCGCACTCGGCCAGGGCGAGCTCGTCGATCAGGTCGATGGCGGTGACCGTCCCCGGGTCGGGCAGCAGCCTGCGCAGCGGCACCGGGGCCGCGCTCACGCCGGGTGCCCCGGCTCGATGTCCTTGGCCTGCTGGAACTCGATGTGCTCAGCGCCGCCCTCGCGGTGCACGTGGACCGGTTCGAGCAGGAAGCCGACGTGGTCGCCGAGGTCGAGCCGCTCGACCACCCGGCCCGCGAACCAGTCGTGGCACGCCCGCAGGATCGGCAGTCCGCCGGGGCCGGGGTACCAGTCGCACTGCGCGAACTTGTCGGTGTCGTCCCCGGTCTGCCCGCCGAACAGCCGGGCGAGGTCGTCGTGCTCGCCCGGCACGAGATGCACCGCGAGCAGCGCGCAGTCCAGCGCCACCCGGTAGGTGAGGTTCTCCCGCGACAGGCAGACCAGGAAGCGCGGCGGCTCGATGCTGGTCTGCGAGCCGAACCCGACGAGGCACCCGGAGCGCCGCCCGCCCGCGTCGGCGGTGACGATGAACATCGGGGGGTCGAGCTCACCGACCAGGTCGTGGAAGGCGGCACGGGCGGTGGTGGCGTCCACCCCGGTGAACCTACCTGCCCTGGGTACCGTGACCGGGTGCGGACGCGACACGGCAGGAGACGGCGAGGGTGAAGCACATTCACGCGGGCAAGGTGCGCGACCTGTATTCGATCGACGACGACCTGCTGCTGGTCGCCTCGGATCGGGTCTCGGTGTACGACGTGGCGCTGCCGACGCCGATCCCGGAGAAGGGCGCGCTGCTCACCCAGCTCTCCGTGTGGTGGTTCCACCAGCTCCGCGACGTGGTCGCGCACCACATGATCTCCAGCACCGACGTGCCCGCGGAGTTCGCCGGCCGGGCGATCCGGTGCACGCCGCTGACGATGATCCCGGTGGAGTGCATCGCACGCGGCTATCTCGCCGGGCTCGGGCTCCGCGAGTACGAGAAGTACGGCACCGTCTCAGGGGTGCGGCTGCCGCCGGGACTGGTGTCCGGGAGCAGGCTGCCCGAGCCGATCTTCACGCCGACCACCAAGTTCTCCGACACCGGCCACGACGAGTTCATCACCTTCGACGACGTGGTCCGCGCGACCGGCGGGGACACCGCGGAGCGGCTGCGCAGCCTCACCCTCCGGCTCTACCAGCGGGCCGCCGGCCACGCGCTGGGCAACGGCGTCATCGTGGCGGACACGAAGTTCGAGTTCGGCTGGGACCCCTCCGGTGAGCTGACCCTCGGCGACGAGGCGGTCACCTCGGACTCCTCGCGTTTCTGGCTCGCCGACAAATGGGAGCCCGGCGCGGCGCAGTACTCGCTGGACAAGCAGTTCGTCCGGGACTGGTCGGTGGGTACCGGCTGGGACCGGGAACCGCCGGGACCGGTCATTCCCGACGAGATCGTCGCGGAAGCGCACAGAAGGTACGTCGACGCGTACGAGCGCATCACCGGCACGGCCTGGCGCCCCAGTGACAAATCGAGCTGAGTGACACATCGAGCTGAGTGACACATCGAGCCGAGTGGCCAATCTAACCGCCGGGGTGGCGGCCGGGCCGTTGCGGAGCTGGGAAACTGGGGCCCAGCGACGACCGTGCACTGGTCGTGACCCGTGGCGACCCTGGAGAGCTCCGCAAATGACGCAGACCGCCGAGTTGACCATCCCCGCCGACCTCAAGCCCGCCGACGGGCGTTTCGGCTGCGGGCCGTCCAAGGTCCGGCCCGAGCAGCTGGCCGCGCTCACCGGCGCCGGGGCCGCGGTGATGGGCACCTCGCACCGGCAGAAGCCGGTGAAGTCCGTGGTCGGCCGGGTCCGCGAAGGGCTGCGTGAGCTGTTCTCGCTGCCGGAGGGCTACGAGGTGGTGCTCGGCGTCGGCGGCACCACCGCGTTCTGGGACGCGGCGACGCTGGGCCTGGTGCGCGAGCGGGCCCTGCACCTGAGCTACGGCGAGTTCTCCAGCAAGTTCGCCGCCGCCACCAAGGCGGCGCCGTTCCTGGCCGACCCGGTGGTGGTGAAGGCCGATCCGGGCGACGCGCCCGAGCCGGTGGCCGACCCGTCCTGCGACCTGATCGGCTGGGCACACAACGAGACTTCGACCGGGGTGATGGTCCCGGTGACCCGCCCGGCGGGCGCGGGCGACGCGCTGGTGGCCATCGACGCGACCAGCGGCGCGGGTGGCCTGCCGGTCCGGGCCACCGATCTCGACGTCTACTACTTCGCGCCGCAGAAGTGCTTCGCCTCCGACGGCGGGCTGTGGATCGCGCTGATGAGCCCGGCGGCGCTGGAGCGGGTCGCCGAGATCGGCGCGTCGGACCGCTGGGTGCCGGAGTTCCTCTCGCTCACCACCGCGCTGGACAACAGCCGCAAGGACCAGACCTACAACACCCCGGCCGTGGCCACGCTGCTGATGATGGCCGACCAGATCGACTGGATGCTGGCCGGCGGCGGGCTGGACTGGTGCACCGGGCGCACCCGCGACTCCTCGTCGCGGCTGTACTCGTGGGCCGAGGCGTCGGAGTTCGCCACCCCGTACGTGACCGACCCGGCCAAGCGTTCCCAGGTCGTGGGCACGGTGGACCTCGCCGACTCGGTCGACGCCGCGGCGGTGGCCAAGGTGCTGCGCAGCAACGGCATCGTGGACACCGAGCCGTACCGGAAGCTGGGCCGCAACCAGCTGCGGATCGGCATGTTCCCCGCCGTGGAGCCCGCCGACGTGACCGCGCTGACCAGCTGCATCGACTGGGTTGTCGACCGACTCGGGTGAGCCGGATTCCGCTCGCCGCGGGTCCGCCCTTATCCTGGCAGGCCGCGCCCCTATCGTGGCCTGCGGCGGCGGCGCGCCTCCCTCGGTGTCTTCGCCGCCCGGCTTACGGTATGGAGACGGGCACGGCTTGATTCGGAGGTCCTTGGATGCGCGCGTTGCGGGTGGTCGGTCTGGGGATCGACGGCCGCACGGTGATCCTGGAGACCGTGGCCCAGCGGTCCGGCGAGCGGCGGGAGCGGTTCACCCTGCCCGCGGACGAAGGTTTGCACGCAGCGGTACGGGGTGATCTTCCTCGCCTCGGCCAGATCGAGATCGAGCTGGAGAGCCAGATGCGACCCCGTGAAATCCAGGCCCGGATCAGGGCCGGAGCCTCCGTCGAGCAGGTGGCCACGGCCGCAGGCGTCCCGACTCAGCGGATCGAACGTTTCGCCTATCCCGTGCTGCTGGAACGGTCGCGGACCGCGCAGCTGGCGCAGCTGGCCCACCCGGTGCGTTCCGACGGGCCCGACGTGCGCACCCTGGAGCAGGTGGTCACGGAGACCTTCAGCACCCGCGGGCACGACTACGCGACGGCCAGCTGGGACTCCTGGCGCGGCGAGACCGGCAAGTGGATCGTGCAGCTGCGCTGGCGGGCCGGGCGGTCCGACAACAAGGCGCACTGGACGTTCCACCCCGGCGCGCACGGCGGCACGGTGACCGCGCTGGACGACCACGCCACCGACCTCATCGATCCGCAGACCGCCGCACAGCTGCGCACCGTGCCGCCGGTGGCGCGGATGGACCTGGCCGAGCCTGCCGGGAGCGAGCAGCCCTGGACGGTGGAGCCGAGCCACGCGCCGACCACACCGGCGCCCGGTCCCGCCACCCAGCCGCCTGCGCAGGCGCCGGCGGAGGATCCGCTCGTCGCGGAGCGGCCCAGCGCACGGGCGGTGCCCGACGACGGACCGGCCTACCGTCAGTCCCGGCCGGTGCCGTCCCGTCCGGCGGAGCGTTCCCCCACGCCCGAGCGTCCCGCCGTCGAGCATCCCGCGCCCGAGCGTCCCGCGGTCGAGCGTCCCGCGCCGGAGCCCCCGGCGCCGCCGGCGCGTCCCGCGCAGCAGGAACCGGAGGCCCCGGCCGCCGCGGCACCGGCGCCGAAGCGGGGCCGCAAGGACCGTCCGATCGTGCCGTCCTGGGAGGACGTGCTGCTCGGCGTGCGCTCGCCACGCGAGTGAGGTGACCTTGCGCCCGGGCCGCGCCGTGACCTGACACGTTGCGGCAGCCCGTGGTGCTCCGGAAAATCGCATGCCGCGCCTCACCGGGCGAGCTAGCGTCCAGTGCGCCATGAGCGCAATCCCTTCCTCTCGGCGGTCCACGCTGCGCGCCCTCGCACGCCTTGCGCCCTACATCCGGCCGGTTCGCGGCCGCATCCTCGGCGCGGGTGCGGCGGCGCTGGGTTCGACGCTGGCCGGGTTGGCGATTCCGCTGGTCATCCAGCACGTCGTGGACGGGCCGATCGCCACCGGGGACCGCGCCGCGCTGCCGGTGCCGGCCCTGGTGATGCTCGCCCTCGGAGCCGCCGAGGCCGGCCTGATCTTCCTGCGCCGCCGGCTCGTCATCCGTCCGGTCACCACCGTCGAGAAGCGCATGCGCGACGACCTGTACCACCACCTGCAGCACCTTCCGCTGAACTTCCACGACCGGTGGCCGTCGGGTCAGCTGCTGTCCCGCGCGGTGAGCGACCTGACCACGATCCGCAGGTACATCGCCTTCGCGGGCATCTACCTGGTGGTGAACCTGGTGACCGTGCTGGTGGGGCTGGTCGTCCTGGTGGTGCTGGACCCGCTGCTGGGGCTGCTCGCCACGCTGATGGCGGTGCCGCTGGTGGCGCTGTGCCTGCGGTACGAGAAGCAGTACGAGGTGGCCGCGCGGCGGGCGCAGGACCAGGTGGGCGACCTGGCCACCACGGTGGAAGAGGCCACCCTGGGCATCCGGGTGCTGAAGTCCTTCGGGCGCGGACCGAGGGCCACCAGGGGGTTCCTGGCGCAGGCCAGCGAGCTGCGCACCACCGAGCTCACCAAGGTGCGGGTGCTGGCACTGCTGTGGTCGCTGATCATCGCGCTGCCGGAGCTCACGCTGGCCGCCATGCTCGGCATCGGCGGTTACGGCGTCGCGGCCGGGACGCTCAGCCTGGGCACCGTCGTCGCGGCCGTCACCGTCCTCACCTACCTGCGCTGGCCGTTGGACTCGCTGGGCTGGTTGCTGGCCGAGACCGGCAACGCCGCCATGGCGAGTACCCGGTACTGGGAGGTGCGCGACGCGGTGCGGCTGGTGGCCGACCCGGCCGTGCCGCGCGCCCCGGCCGTCCCGGTACGCGGTGCGCTGCGCATCGAGGGGGTGCACTACCGGCACCCCGGTGCGGCCGCGGACCTGCTGCGCGGCGTGGACCTGGAGATCCGCCCCGGCGAGACGCTGGCCCTGGTCGGCGCCACCGGCAGCGGCAAGACCACGCTGACCGCGCTGGTGCCCCGGCTGCTCGACGTGACGCACGGGCGGGTCACCGTCGACGGCGTGGACGTGCGGGAGCTGGCGCTGGCCGAGCTGCGCTCGCTGGTGGCGACGGCGTTCGAGGAGCCCGTGCTGTTCTCCGCGTCCGTACGGGAGAACGTGACGCTGGGCGCCGCTGGCGCCACCGACGAGGACGTCCGCCGTGCGCTGCGCGTGGCGCGGGCGGCGGAGTTCGTCGACGCGCTGCCCTGGGGCCTGGACACCCGGATCGGCGAGCAGGGCCTCACCCTGTCCGGCGGGCAGCGGCAGCGCCTCGCGCTGGCCCGCGCGGTGGTGGGCGACCCCGCGGTGCTGGTGCTCGACGACCCGCTCTCCGCACTGGACGTGCACACCGAGGCCGAGGTCGAGGCGGCGCTGCGCCGCGTGCTGGGCTCGGTGACCGCGCTGGTGGTGGCGCACCGCCCGTCGACGGTCCAGCTCGCCGACCGGGTGGCGCTGCTCGCCGACGGCCGGATCGCCGCGGTGGGGACGCACTCGCAGCTGCTGGCCGAGGTGCCGGAGTACCGCAGCTTGCTGTCCACTATGGAATCGGTGGAGGTGGCGTGATGGCCGAGTGCGCTCCGCCGAACTCGATACCCGCCCAGCCGTCCGCCGAGGAGGCGTGGCGGGGCGTCGCCGCGGAGGACCGCGACGAGGTCGACGTCGCGACCGGGCTGCGGCTGGCCGCCCGGTCGCGGCGGCTGCTCGGCTCGCTGCTGCGCCCGCACCTGCGCGCGGTGAGTGCCGCGCTCGCGCTGCTGGTCGCCGACCAGGCCGCGTTGCTGATCGGACCGCTGCTCGTCGCGGCGGCGATCGACCGGGGTATCCCGGCGGCGACGCACGGGCGACCCGGCGTGCTGGCCTGGTGCATGGCCGGCTACGCGATGACCGGGCTGGCCGACGCGCTGACCGTCGGCGCGTTCGTGCGGCTGTCCGGGCGGATCGGCCAGGACGTGCTGCTGGACCTGCGGGAACGGGTGTTCGCGCACCTGCAGCGGCTGTCGCTGTCGTTCCACGAGCGCTACACGTCGGGACGGGTGATCTCGCGTCTGACCAGCGACCTCGACTCGCTGCAGGACATGCTGGACAACGGCCTCGACGGGTTCTTCATCTCGCTGCTCTCGATCGTCGGGATCGGCGCGATGCTGATGGTGCTCGACGTGCCGCTGGGCATGGTGGCGCTGGCCGGTTTCGTTCCGCTCGCGCTGCTCACCCGCTGGTATCTGCGGCACTCGCAGCGCGCCTACCGCGGCACCCGCACCTGGGTGGCGCGGGTGATCGTGCAGTTCGTCGAGACCATGAACGGGATCCGCGCGGTGCAGGCGTTTCGCCGCGAGTCGCGCAACAGCGCGATCATGGACCAGCTGGGCGTCGGCTTCGCCCGCACGAACGCCGAGGCGCTGTCGCTGATCGCCCGGTTCACCGCCACCCTGCGGCTGGTCGGCAACGTCTCGGTGGTGGCCGTGCTGCTGCTCGGCGCGCTGCGGGTACTCGACGGGTCGCTGGAGCTGGGTGTGCTCACCGCCTTCGTGCTCTACCTGCGCCGGTTCTACGACCCGCTGGACGAACTGGCCATGTTCGCCAACTCGTACTCCTCGGCGGCCGCCGCGCTGGAGAAGATCTCCGGCGTGCTCGAGGAGCGGCCCGTGGTGTCCGAACCGGCGTCGCCGGTGGCGCTGCCCCACCCGGTGCGCGGCGAGGTGGTCTTCGACGGCGTCCGTTTCGGCTACGGCTCCGGGCCTGTCGTGCTGCCCACGCTGGACCTGGTGGTGCCCGCGGGGCAGACCGTCGCGCTGGTCGGCGCGACCGGCGCGGGCAAGTCGACGCTGGCCCGGCTGCTGACCCGGTTCTACGACCCGGGCGACGGTGCGGTGCGGCTGGACGGGATCGACCTGCGCTCGCTGCGCGACGCGGACCTGCGCCGGGCGGTGGTGATGGTGACCCAGGAGTCGTTCCTGTTCTCCGGCTCGGTGGCGGACAACATCGCACTCGGGTCGCCGTCGGCGTCCCGTGCCGAGGTGGTGGCGGCGGCCCGCACGGTGGGAGCGGACGAGTTCATCACCGCGCTGCCCGACGGGTACGACACCGACGTGCGCAAACGCGGCGGTCGGCTGTCGGCGGGCCAGCGTCAGCTGGTCTCGTTCGCGCGGGCGCTGCTCGCGGATCCCGCGGTGCTGGTGCTCGACGAGGCCACCGCCTCGTTGGACATCCCGTCCGAGCGGGCCGTGCAGTCCGCCCTGCACACCGTGCTGGCCGGACGCACCGCGCTGATCATCGCGCACCGGCTCTCCACCGTGCTGGTGGCCGACCGGGTGCTGGTGATGGCCGACGGCATGGTCGTCGAGGACGGCCCGCCCGACGAGCTGATCAGCGCCCAGGGCTCCTTCGCCGCCCTGCACACCGCCTGGGCCGCCTCCCTCGCCTGAACCCTTTCCCGCTCTCTGGTCTTTGGTCGTTTTTCCGCGTTCTGGATGCAGACTGCTGTTATCGAGGCCCGAATAACAGCAGT
>DASXOL010000089.1:0-3533 GCA_036494295.1 Pseudonocardiaceae bacterium | reverse complement strand
TGGTGCGACTTCCGGCGGCACTGCCCCGAGGGCCGGGCCGGCGCGCCCGCCCTCGAACCATGGGCGCTGCTCGCGCCCTGACCCGCAGCCCGGACGCCCGATGAGAGGAGACCCTCGATGACCGGAGACGCTGGATGACTGGAGACACCGAGGCCATGGCCACGTCCGCGCCGGAGGGCGGCGAACCGAGGGCGCAGGTCGCCGCGGCCCGGCCCAGGCTCGGGCTGCGGGCGCTGCGCGGGCTGACCGGTGTGCTGGCCGGCGGGCTGGTCGTGCTCGCCGCGGCGCTGGGCGTGGCCCAGTGGCTGGTCACCTCGTCGGGCAGACCAGGGCCCGGTCTCGCGGTGGTGATCGGTCACGCGGTGGCCGCGGTCGCCGCGGTGGTCGTGCAGGCGGTGGCCGATCGCTCCGGCGGCTCGCGGGCGTGGCTGGCGTCGACCACGGTGCTGGTGATCGTCGCCGCGACGCTCTGGTTCGGCTGGTGGGCCTAGCGGGCCCGCGCCCTGGCCAGCGCCTCCTGGACGATCGGTCCGTGCCGCCAGCGTTCGGGCACGCGCAATGCCGTGGTCCGCAGGCCGCGCAGCACGACCGTGGCGGCCAGGTCCGTGGTGGGCAGCCCGGGCAGGCTGTAGAGCCGCCGCGCCCAGCCCGGCAGCAGGCCGAACGCCACGCCCGCCACCAGCGTCCAGAACGGCCGGGCCGGGGTGGTCAGCTCGGTGCGCCAGGACAGCGGCGGCAACGCCAGGCGCAGCACCGCCCTGCGCGCCACCGGTGAGGCACGCAGCTCCGGGCGCATCTGCGCGAAGTAGTCGCTGAGCTCGGCCCGGTCGGTGGGCACGTCGGTGAGGCCCACCAACTGCGCGGAGCGGACCTGCTCGGCGAGGAACGCGTCGGCCTGCGCGCCGCTGAGCCGCAGCCCGCCGCGGCGGGTCGCGTCGAGGAACGAGGCCACCTCGGTGACGTGCACCCAGCGCAGCAGGTCCGGATCGGTGGCGTCGTAGCGCCCCCCGGTCACCGGGTCGATCCCGCGTACGGTCCGGTGGATCGCGCGTACCCGGGCCGCCGCGGCGTCGACCTGCGCCGTGGTGCCGAACGCGACCGTCGTGACGTACTGCGCGGTGCGCTGCAACCGCGGCCAGAAGTCGCTGCGGAAGTTCGAGTGCTCGTGCACCCCCGCCATCGCCAGGGGATGCAGGGCCTGCAGGAACAGCGCCCGTATCCCGCCGACACCGGCCGCCGGGTCACCGAGGACGCGCCAGGTCATGCTGTCCGGACCGAAGTAACCGAGATCGTCAGCCGCGGCTTTGCTCTGCACCGCTCCACTCTGCATCGGGCGCGGCGGTACCGCACGACTCAGCCCGCCAGCCAGCCCTTCCACGTGGTCAGCAGCACGTCGAGCAGCGAGCCGGGATTCTCGGTGTTCGGCGAGTGCGCCGAGTCGGGTACCACGGCGACCTCCGCGCCCAGCCGGTTCGCCATCTCGCGCTGCACGGACACCGGCCAGGCGTCGTCGTCCTCCCCGAACGCCACCAGACAGGGGATGTCGCGCGCGCTCAGCGCGGCGGCCAGCTCGTCGACCAGGTCGGGTTCGGTGCGCAGCGCCGTCGCCATGCCGAGCAGCCCGGACGGGGTGGACTTCAGGAAACGGGTCCGGAGCAGTTCGGCCAGCTCGGGCGGCTCCGCGATCCCGTCGACCGCCTCGCGCAGCTGCTGGACCACTTCGATGCCCTGGGCGCGCATGATCGGCTCGGCCGCGTCGATCCGGGCCCGGCGCTCGCCGTCCGGCAGGGCGGCCGGACCGGACCCGAGCAGCGTCAGCCCGGCCACCGGGGCACCGCCGAGCACCGCGCCGCGGCACACCAGCCCGCCGTAGGAGTGCCCGAGCAGCAGCACCCGGTCCCCGTTCGCGGCGAGCTGGGCGACCAGCGCGGCGATCGTGCGTCCCACCGAACGCGGCAGGTAGTCCTGCTCCTCCTGCGGGCCCGGCGACTCGTACTGCCCGGGCAGATCGATGGCGAGCACGGCCAGGCCCGCGCTGGTGAGCGGGTCGATCAGCGGGGCGAAGTCCTCCTTGGAGCCGGTGTACCCGGGCACCAGCAGCACTGCCGCGCCGATCGGATCGGCCGGCTCCGCACGCAGCGCGGCCAGTACCGCACCGGGCAGGCTCACCTGGGTCTTGGCCGCGCGGTGCGGCGTGATCTGCGATGAGGTCACGGGCGGAGCCTACGAGTCCGCCGGATATCGCGACCCACCCAAGGTCGCATCAGTCCATATCGAATTGCGCCCCATCGACACCCCCGGTCAGCTTCCCCGCAGGGCGACCAGGACCGGGCCGCGCTGCTCGAACACCAGGTCACCGGCGAACCCGGTACCGACCGGGCCGCGGTAGCCGCCACGGTCCACCCGCACCGAGCTCAGCTGCTTCCCGGTCGTGATGTCGAGCGCCACGAGCGCCCCGGGCACCGGCACGACCAGCTGCCGTCCGGTCGCCGAGCCGGGCCCGAGGGTGCCGGGACGGGTCCAGCGCGGTGTCAGCGAGTCGGCGTCCAGCGCCAGGGTGCTCGATCCGGTGAACCAGTAGCTGCCCATGGGCGTCTTGGTGACCGGGGTGATGCCGCCGGGCGGATCGCCGCGCAGCGCGGCATCGGGCACGTCGAGCGGCTGCTGCGCGACGGTCCTGCCCTCGTCGTCGATCACCACCAGACGGGCCGGATCGGACACCGCCACCGCCACCCGCAGTGCGTTCATCGCCACGACGCGGGCCTGCGTGCCGGGCAGCAGCACGCTGAAGTCCACCTCGGGCTGGTCGGGCTCCTTGGGGTGCGCACGCTGCACGGTGAGGCGTGCGGAGCCTTCGCCGGGACAGTGCTCGATCACCGCGAGGCGTCCGGTGTCCAGCGCCACTGAGCCCTGGCCGCAGTCCGGCCGGGGCTCGGTGTTGGGCTGGGCCGGGGTCGGAAGCCGTCCGTAGGCGAGCGCGCGCACCAGGTCCGAACGCCACACCTCCAGGTAGTGGGGACCGGTGACGGCTACCTGGCTGCCGTTGGAGGTCAGCCTGGTCGGCGCGGCCACCGGCCCGGTGCGCTGCGGTCCGCGCTCCCCGTCGGCCCAGTCCAGCGTGCTCACCTCGCTGCAGGTGTCGCCCCGCTGGTAGATCGCGACCACCCGGCCCCCGCCCGGTCCGACCGTGCACAGCCCGAGGTCGCGCGTGTAGCTCCACCGGATCGCCCCGGTGTCCGGGTTGCGTCCGGCCACCTCGCCGCCCACCCCGGTGACCACCGTCGAGCCCTGCACCACCGGAGCGGGCGTCGCCGGGCTGGCCGCTCGCCATGCCTCGGTGAGCGCCCGCGGTACCTGGGCCTCCCGGACCGGTGCGGCGGCCGGGGCCGGGCCGCGGGCGGTCATCAGAGTGGTGTTGCGCGCGTCGCTGACCCACCACAGCGTGCCTGCGACGACGAGCACCGCCATGGCCAGCGTGGCCGCCACGGCCAGGTCCGACCGGGTGCGGCGTTCGGGGGCGGGCATCCGTCCCG
>DASXOL010000088.1:0-16284 GCA_036494295.1 Pseudonocardiaceae bacterium | reverse complement strand
ATGAGATCACGTCGCGGGCAAACGGGTCCCGCAGCACGTAATGCGGCAGGATCTGCTCGGCGCGGCGAAAGGCCCGGATTGCGTCTTCTCGGCGCCCTCGCTGCGGGGCCAGCGCCCGGCCGTAGGTGACCCAGTAATCGGCCTGGCGCGATTTAAGCGGGTGCGTCTCGGGGCGCAGGCCCTCGGCGATATGCGCGGTCAGTTCATGGTCACCGGCCTCCAGCACGGCCCGTGCTCGCCACTGCCCGACTTCCTGCGGGCCGAATCCGAGCCCGAACGCGTTGACCTCACCTGTGCGCTCGGCGAGTTCAGCGGCGTACTCCATCGGGGCGTCGGCGTCGCCGGGTCGGGAGTCCGCTGCGGCCAGGAATGACCGGCACAGCGCCAGCACACCCTCTAGCTGCATCCCCTGCGGAGTGGCGGTCGGCACTGTCACCGAGTCCAGCTCGTCCCGGGCGAGGTCAACCGCTCCCGCCATCACCAGCACGTACAGGCCACCCCACGCAGCGAGACCCCGAGCCTCCGGAGTATCCCGGTCGTCGGCGGCCCGCGACGCGAGTTGCGCGCCCTGCTCGCGTAATTCGATCGGCGCGCCCGCCACCCGCAGCCACCCCACGGTGGCGTGGGAGTGCAGCAGCACGGCCAGATCGAGCAACTCGGCGACGTCGCGACCAGCGGCGATCGACGTGTGGAGGTCGCGGATCAACGCGGGCAGCGCGGCGCCGACCTCGCCGCTGCGGTCGCAGCGGGAGTGCGCCTCCAACGTCGCCGCGACCCGGCCCCTCAGCACCTCCACCGGCTGGACCTGGCCGCCGGGCCGGTTACGGCTTGCCGCCATCAGGGCGGTACGCACTGCCCTGATGCCGGAGTCGGTCTGTCCGTTGGCCGGTGCGGGCACCGGCAGCCGGACCAGTTCGGAGGGAGTCACGTCCAGCGCCTCGGCCAGCGCGACCAGTTCCGAGAGGTCCAGTGCGCGTTCTCCGTGCTCGATCCGCCAGAGGTGCGTGGAACTCATCCCGGCGAGTCCGGCCACGACCCGCAGCGACTTGCGCCGTGCGTTCCGCAGTTGCCGCAGCCGCCAGCCGATCGTGCGCGCGTTGTCATCCGCCACCGGAGCACCAGCTCACTTCACCGAGGGTTCAGGTACCCCACCGAGGCCCCGGGGAGCGACCCCGGGGCGGTGCACACCCTCGGTGAGGAGGTACTGCCAGGCTACGTGTCACGGCCTGGTCATCGGCTCCCGGCCGACGCCTCAGGCGTGGGGAAACCGTGGGGAATCGGACCCCCTAGCGTGCTCAGCGGTGACCGCGTGTGCAACCTCATGACCGCCGCTGAGACACAAAGACACTGGTCAGGCGTAGGGTGAGGTCAATACCCGCAGGTCACACGCCCGGCTCCGCATTTTGCATCCAGAACGCGGAAAGGGTCAGCGGATCCGGGTGCCGGTCTCGGCACAGGAGTAGCCGCCCAGGGCGGTGACAGAGTCCTGGAAGGCGTGGTCGGCCAGCAGCGTCCACAGCGGAGCCAGCACGTCCGACTCGTAGGCCTCCCTGGTCAGCACCAGGTCGTAGGGCTCCTGCGCCACCGGCACGAAGTCCAGGCCGAAGGCGCGGGCGGCCGCCATGATGCCCAGCCCGGTGTCCACCCGGCCCGCGGCCACCGCCGCCGCCACCGCGAGATGGGTGTGCTCCTCGCGCTCGTAGCCCGCGATGTCGGCGGGCTCCGTGCCACGTCGGCGCAATTCGTGGTCGAGCAGGACCCGGGTGCCCGCGCCGCGCTGCCGGTTGACGTAGCGCAGGCCGGGGCGGGCCAGGTCGTCGAGGCCGGAAAGTCCCAGCGGGTTGCCCGGCGCGACGATCAGCCCCTGGTCACGGTGCACCAGCCGCACAACGACGGCATCGGCGGCCGGGCCGAGCACCCGGGGCAGGTAGGGCAGGGTGTACTCGCCGGTCGCCGGGTCGAGCAGATGCGAGCCGGCCAGGTGGCACAGCCCGTCGCGCAGTGCGACCAGCCCGCCCAGCGAGCCGACGTTGGACGAGGCCAGGGTGACGCCGGGATCGGTCGCGCGCAGCGCCGAGGCCGCCAGGTCGAGCACCAGGTCGTGCGAGCCGACCGCGACGATCGTGCGGTCGATCTCGGCAAGCCCGCGAAGGAGCTGCACCTCCACGTCGGTGCCGGCGTGGTGGCCTTCCAGACCGGCGGGCACGACGAGCAGCCCGTCGGCGCGCACCAGGGAGGTGAGCACCCCGGCGCCGCGCGGCTGCGGAGTGGCCACGATCCGCCCGCCGACCCGGCCGAGCCGCACCCGCACCCAGTCGTCCATCCCGAGCGGGGAGGCGAGTTTGCGGGCCAGCCGGGCGTGCGCCAGCGGACGGGCCGAGGGCGTGCCGCCCTGCAGCGCGGCCAGCATCGGCGCCGCGAAGATCTCGAAGGTCAGCGCGGCCGACACCGGGTATCCCGGCGCGCCGAGCACCGGGGTGCTGCCACAGGTGCCGAGCACCACGGGGTGCCCGGGCCGCACCGCGACACCGTGCACGGCCAGCGTGCCCACCTGGGACACCACGTCAGCGGTGTGGTCGCCGCGCCCGGCGCTCGACCCGGCGATGAGCACGACGAGGTCGGCGCACGCGGCCGCGTTCCGCACCGCCGCCGCGATCCGCTCCGGGTCGTCCGGCTCGATCGGCAGGGTGAGCACCTCGCAACCGTGCTCACCGGCCTGGCCCCCGAGCATCAGCGAGTTCGTGTCGGGGATCTCGCCCGGTCCCGGCGGGGTGTCCAGCGGACGGATCTCGTCGCCGGTGGGGAGCACCGCGACGACCGGGCGGCGGCGTACCAGCACCTCGGTGAGGCCGGCCGCGGCGACCGCGGCCACGTCGACCGCACGCAGCCGGTGCCCCTGCGGCAGCAGCAGCTCGCCGGCGGCCACGTCCTCGCCGATGGAACGAACGTGCTGGTAGGGCGGCGCGGCGGCGGCGAGTTCGGCGCCTTTCCCGCCGTCGCCGACGCGGTGGACGTGCTCGCGCATCACCACCGCGTCGCGGCGGTCGGGCAGCGGGTCGCCGGTGTCGACCACGTCGAAATCGGTGAGGATGACGGGCGCTGTCTCGCTGGCTCCGACGGTGTCCGCGGCTCGCACCGCGATCCCGTCCATGCCCGCCGAGTCGAACGCAGGCGACGAGCGCTGCGCCCACACCGGCTCCGCGGTCACCCGGCCGATCGCCTCGGCGAGCCCCAGCTTCTCGGTGCCGATCCGCTCCGGGCACCCCGCGGCGGCGCACGCCTTCCGCCAGGCCTCGATGGCCTGCGCTGCGGGGACGTCATGGATGAACGGACTTCGCGGCACGGCAGCGACGCTACGCCGTGACCGTCCGCCGATCTCCGTCTGGCACGCGGAGCCACCTGCCCGGAACGGGCGGTCGACCGGTGGTGGGTTCGGTCGACGTTGTCGGCTTGCCCATCGTCACGATCGGGGCCGTGGAGATGGTCCGCGGCGGCGCTTCGTAGGCGCCGGTCCCCGCACCGGCCGAGGGAGTCAGTACACGTCGGTCCGTGGTCTGCCGCTGACACTTCCTGTCTCAGGTGGTGGATGTGCCCGGATCAGCGGCCGGAAGCGGCAGAAGATTGGCCGGCATCGGCTGATGCCAGGCACGGGCATGCTCGACCCATCCGGGCGGCAACCATCCACCCGTCAGCAGTTGGGGATGCCGGGGATGCTGCTGCAGCGCCCAGGTCACGAAAACCAACTCAGCCCAATCGGAAGTCAGCAACCACGAGATCGGTCCATTCTTACTGTCCCCACTGAAATGAATCGCTCCCGATCCGACCACGTTGGCGCCGTTGATATGAGCCCATTGCCACCTGAGCACCCTCGGCGTGTGCAGGTAAAAACTGTGACGGCTGACGTACAGCATGCCGTGCTCGATCGGCACCCATCGCGGCACCGCAGCGGCCGCTGCCTCGCGGCGAGCTCGGCTGCGCGCCACCGCACCGCCGACCAGCGAGCCTGCGACCAGCCCGACACCGAGGGCGCCGGTACCGAACACGAAAGGTGTGGATACCTCCCAGCTTCCGTCCCCCAGCGCTCGCCAATCCGACAGCGTGAACGACCCGGCCGCCAAACAATCGTTCCTCGGCGGCCGGCGGAAACGGCGCCAGCACCTGGTGCACCCCCGAGAGGTCGGCACCTGAACTCATCAGCCCTGCCAAGTGGCAGGTATACAGCAATACGTCATCCCGGTGAGTCCAACTGCTCTGCTGGGTATTCTGATTCGTCTTCCGTCGCATCCGCATTCCTCGATGTGCAGTCGGTTGGATCGGCAGCATTGCCACGAATCGACACCCCGACGACACCGCCTGGCTCGCAGTCAGCGCCTGAGCAGAATATCCAGACTTGATCAAGATGGCTACAACGCCGACCGGGCGTCCCGACCGGAGGGAAGTAGCTGACGATCAGCAGACGGTTCCTGGGCATGGCCTCAGCAGCACCCGCAAATCCGTCATCACCGGCCCGCACCCCTACTGACGACGATGTCATTCAAGAACGGTCATTCAAGAACGTCGTCACCCGTACAGCTTGACCTCGACCTCGGCGCCCTCGTCCAGACCGGTGGCCGGTTCCGGCACCACGAGGTAGCCGTCCGCCCTGGTGAGCACCGACAGCAGCGCGGAAGCCCCGAACAGCGGCTGGGCCTGCCCGTCCGCCAGCCGCACCTGGACGACGTCGAACCGGCCCGCTTCGGACGGCACGTTGCGGGAGAGCACCGCGGTGATCGACGGCTCGGGAGGCGGCGTGGGGCAGCCCGCGAGGCGCCACACCAGGGGCACCCCGAGCAGCCGGAACACCACGAGCGCGGACAGCGGGTTGCCCGGCAGCCCGATCACCGGCACGCCGTCGCATTCGGCCAGCAGCGTGGGCTTGCCCGGCTTGAGCGCCACGCCGTGACAGAACACGCCCGGCTCGCCCAGGCCGCCCACGACCTCGGCGGTCGCGTCGCGCGCACCCACCGAGGAGCCCGCCGAGACCACCACCAGATCGGCCTGGCCCAGCGCCGCGCGCAGCGTGCTGTCCAGCGCCGCCGGATCGTCGGGCACGATGCCGCAGGGCATCGGCTCGCCGCCCGCGTCGAGCACCAGTCCGGCGAGCGCGGCGGTGATGGCGTCGCGCACCTGACCGGGCCGCAACGCCTCGGTCGACGGCGCCACCACCTCGTCGCCGGTCGCCACGAGCGCCACCCGCGGGCGCGCGTGCACGACCACCTCGGTGACCCCCGCCGCGGCGAGCATGCCCAGGTCCGGGGCGCGCAACGGCCGCCCGGCGGGCGCCAGGACCGCGCCCGGAGCGACGTCCTCGTCCGCACGGACGGTGCCCGCGCCGGGCGCCACCGGGCGCAGCACCTCCACCGTGCCAGGCATCGTCTCCGCGGTGTGCTCGACCATCACCACGGCATCGGCGCCCGGCGGCAGCACGCCGCCGGTGGGCATCTCCGCCGCGGCGCCCGCCGCCACCGTGACGTCCGGCTCGGTGCCCATCAGCACCGTGCCGGTGACGTCCAGATAGGACGGCAACCCCTCCGACGCACCGTAGGTGTCCGCCGCCCGCACCGCGTATCCGTCCACCGTGGAACGGGCGAAGCCGGGCAGCGGGCCCGGCGAGGTGATGTCGGCGGCGGGAACCCGGTGCAGCGCGGTGGCCAGCGGCACCGTCTCCGTCGCGGTGCGCAGCGTCGGGCTGAAGCCGCCGAGTGCCTCGGCGACCGTGCGGGTGGCGAAGAACTCCCGGCCGGTCACGAAGGCTTCGGCCCGGCGCCGGGGTGATCGGGCGCCGTCTCGGCGTCCGGGCTCGCGTCGAACCCCGGGTCGTCGAACCCCGGGTCGTCGAACTCCGGGGCGTCGTCCTTGGGCTGCTCGCGCACCGTGGCACCGCCGCGCTGCATGCCCAGCACGCTCACCACGGGCCCGAGCGCCACCTGGCCGAGCCCGCAGATCGAGGTCTTGCGCATGGCGAGTTCCAGCTCGGCGATGCGGTCGGAGTCGGCGTCGGCGAGCCCGGTGCCGTCGTACCCGGGCGAGCTCATCGCCTCGGTCAACAGGATGTGCGCCTTGGTGGAGCCGACCCGGCACGGCACGCACTTGCCGCAGGACTCGTCGCGGAAGAAGCGCAGCACGTTGGTCGACGCGGCGAGCAGGTCGGTGCCCTCGGCGATGGCGACGAGCGCACCGGAGCCGAGCATCGAGCCCGCCTCGGCCAGGGTGCCGAAGTCCAGCGGCACGTCGAGCTGGTCGGGGCCGAGGAAGTTCGACGACGCCCCGCCCGGCTGGATCGCCTGCAGCGCAGCGCCGTCGGCCATGCCGCCCGCCGCGTCGAGCAGCGCCCGCGCGGTGGTGCCCATCGGCACGCAGTACACGCCGGGGTGTGCCACGTGCCCGGACACCGCGAAGAACTTCCACCCCACCGAGTCGCCGATGCCCGCGTCGGCCCACCACTGCGCACCGCGTTCGACGATCACCGGGACGTCCGCGAAGGTCTCCACCGAGTTCATCAGCGTGGGCCTGCCGTGCAGCCCGTACACGCCGGGGAACGGCGGCTTGTTCCTCGGCTCGCCGCGGTGGCCTTCCATGCACTCGATCAGCGCCGACTCCTCGCCGAGGATGTAGCCGCCCGGCGAGGTGAAGACGTCGAGCGAGAGGGTCCGCCCGGTGCCCAGCACGTCGGACCCGAGCAGGCCCTCGGCGCGCAGCGACTCGATCTCCGCGTGCAGTACCTGCTCCTCGGGGCCGTACTCGTGCCGGATGAACACCCAGCCCTGCTCGGCGCCCACGCAGAGCATGCCGACGAGCAGACCCTCCAGCACCAGGTGCGGCTGGTCGGCGAGGATCTGGCGGTCCTTGAAGGTGCCGGGCTCGGACTCGTCGGCGTTGCAGATCGCGTACTTCAGCCCGGCGGGTTGCGCCGCGACCAGCTCCCACTTCTTCCCGGTGGGGAAGCCCGCGCCGCCCATCCCGCGCAGCCCGGAGTCCTGCAGCGTGGCGATCACCCGGTCGGGCTGCAGCGAACCGGCCAGCAGCGCCCGCAGCACCCGGTAGCGCCGCTCGCCGGGCACGTACGGATCGTTGGGCCACGGCCCGGCGCGGCCCGACGGCGTCGGCGACGCGAGCGGCACCCCGCCTTCCCGGGCCGCGGCGACCAGCTCGCCGGTGCGGGTGATCGGCGCCGGGTGCTCGTCGACCGCGACGGCGGGGGCGACGTCACAGCGGCCCAGGCAGGACACCTCGCGGAACTCGACGTCGGACCCGTACCGCTCGCGCAGCTCGGCCAGCTTCTGCTCGGAGCCGGCCAGCCAGCAGGACAGGTCGTGGCAGGCGTGCAGCTCCACCTTGGCGGGTGGCTCGGTGCGGAAGTGCGGGTAGAACGAGATCAGGCCCTCGATCTCGTAGAGCGGCCTGCGGGTCTCGCGGGCCAGTGCCACCAGTTCCTCGCGGGGCAGCCAGCCCAGCCGGGACTGGATGGTGTTCAGCTCGGGGATCAGGCTCGGCCCCGGGAACTTGCCTGCCCGCGCCTCGACACCGGGGACGGCGGACCGGGGACCGCCGGCACGTGCTGTGGTCACCGGCCGACCCCCAGCGGCTCGATCTCGACGGCGCAGAACTTGAACTCGGGGATCTTCCCGTAGGGGTCGATCTCGTCGATGGTCAGGATGTTCGCGGCCGCCTCCCGGAAATGGAACGGGATGAAGCAGTTACCGATCGCCTCCCGGTGCGAGACCTTGAGCCGCAGCTCGATCTCGCCGCGCCGGGAGCGCACCCGCACCAGCTCCCCGTGGGTGAGGCCGCGGTCGGCGGCGTCCTTGGGGTGCACGTACACCTCGGCCTCCGGGGCGATGGTGTCCAGCGCGTAGGAGCGCCGCGTCATCGACCCGGTGTGCCAGTGCTGCAGCAGCCGCCCGGTGTTGAGCACCAGCGGGTAGTCCGCGCTCGGCAGCTCCCTGGCGGGCAGCCACTGCGCGGGCACCAGGTGCGCGAGCCCGTCGTCGGTGTTGAACCGCTCGTCGAAGAGCACCACGGTCCCGTCGGAGTGCTCCGGATCGGGGTTCGGGTAGAGCTTGCCCGGCAGGCCGAGGTTGTCGTAGGAGAGGTTCGCGTAGTTCGGCATCAGCGAGACCAGCTCGTCGAAGACCTCCCGCGGCGCGGAGTAGTGCCAGTCCAGGCCGATCCGCTGGGCGATGTCCTGCACGATCTCCCAGTCCACTCTGGCCTGCCCCGGCGGTTCGAGGGTCTTGCGCCCGAGCTGCACCCGCCGGTCGGTGTTGGTGTAGGTGCCGTCCTTCTCCAGGTAGGACGACGCGGGCAGCACCACGTCGGCGAACTCGGCGGTCTCGGTGAGGAAGATGTCCTGCACCACGAGGAACTCCAGCGCGGAGAGCGCCTTGCGCACCTTGTTGATGTTCGGGTCGGACAGGAACGGGTTCTCGCCCAGCATGTACATGCCGCGCACGCCGCCGTGGAGGACCGACTTGATGATCTCGGTGACGGTGAGGCCTTTCTCCGGGTCGAGATCGGAGACGCCCCACGCCTTCTCGAACTTGACGCGCACCTCGGCGGAGTCGGCCTTCTGGTAGTCCGGGTAGAACATCGGGATCAGCCCGACGTCACTGGCTCCCTGGACGTTGTTCTGCCCGCGCAGCGGATGCAGCCCGGCGCCCGGTTTCCCGACGTTGCCGGTGATGGCGCAGAGCGCGATGAGGCACCGCGCATTGTCGGTTCCCGTGGTGTGCTGCGAGATCCCCATTCCCCAGAAGATGATCCCGGCCTTCGCGTTGCCCCAGACCCGGGCCACCTCGCGAATGGTCTCGGCGTCGCACCCGGAGATCTGCGCGGCCCGTTCCGGCGGGTAGTCCGCGACGGTGCGGGCCAGCTCGTCGTAGTTGGACGTCCGGTTCGCGACGTAGTCCCGGTCGATCAGGCCGAGCCGGATGATCTCGTGCATCACGCCGTTGTAGAACGCCACATCGGTGCCCGGCTTGAGCTGGCAGAAGATGTCGGCGTGGTCGGCGACCCGGTCCGCCCGCGGGTCGATGTAGACGATCTTGGTGCCGCGCCGCCTGGCCTGCTTGAAGAACGACGACGCGACCGGGTGGTTGGCCGTGGCGTTGCTGCCGGTGATGATCACGACGTCGGAGTTGAGCGCGTCGCCGTAGGTGGTGGACACCGCGCCGGAGCCGATGCCCTCGAACAGCGCGGCCACCGAGGAGGCGTGGCAGAGCCGGGTGCAGTGGTCGACGTTGTTCGTGCGGAAGCCGGTGCGCAGCAGCTTCTGGAAGAGGTATGCCTCCTCGTTGGAACACTTCGCGGAGCCGAAGCCGGCGATCGCGGCCGGCCCGCCCTCGGCGTGGATCTCGGTGAGCCGCCGTGCGACCAGGTCCAGCGCCTCGTCCCAGGTGGCCTCGCGGAAGTGCGGCAGCACCTGGCCGTAGTCGACGAGCCCGCCGGGCTTGCGCTTGCCCGCCTTGCGCCCGCCCGCGTCGTGTGCGCCCGCACCGGTGACATCGCGGGAGAGCGGCCCCTTGGGGTACGAGTCGTCCCTGCGGATCAGCGGCACGGTGAGCCGTTGCGGCGAGGCCGCGTAGTCCCAGCCGTACCGGCCCTTCACGCACAACCTGCCCTGCGAGCCGGGCTGGTCGCGGCCGTCGGCGTAGGCGATCGCGCCGCGTTCCCGGTACACCCGGTAGGTCAGCGCACACCCCACGCCGCAGTACGGGCAGACCGAGTCGACCGCGTCGAGCTCCTCGCGGGGACGGATCGGGATCCCGTTGATCGGCTTGTTGGTGAGCGCACCGGTGGGGCACGCGGCGACGCACTCGCCGCAGGTCACGCAGGACGAGGCACCCATCGGATCGTTGAGGTCGAAGGCGATCCGCGTGGTGTAGCCCTTGCCGGAGCGGCCGATCACGTCGTTGTTCTGGATGTCGTCGCAGGCCCGGGTACAGCGGTCGCAGAGGATGCAGGCGTCGTGGTCCACCGCGATGACCGGATTGGACATGTCGACACCACGTCCGGATCCGCAGGGCAGGTCGGTGGTTTCCCGCGAGACCTCGTAGCGGTCGGCCAGGTCGAGCAGCATGTTGTCGCCCGTGGTGGTCTGCTTGGGATCGGACTCGCGTGGCGGCTGGTCGGCGATGAGCAGTTCGGTGAGGACGGCGCGGCTGCGCTCCAGCTCGTCGCTCGTGGTGGCGACCTCCATGCCGTCCTCGCAGGGCCGCACGCAGGCGGCGGCGAAGACCCGGCCGCCGGTGTCCACCACGCACATGCGGCACACCCCGACCGGGTCGTAGCGCTCGTCGTGGCAGAGCACCGGGATGTCCACGCCGACCCGCCTGGCCGCGTCGTAGATCGTGGTGCCCTCCGGCACGGTGATCTCGCGCCCGTCGACGGTGACGGTGACGGTCCTGGTGGTGGGCGTCGTCTCGGCAGAGGCGGAGGACGTGACGGTCACGGCTACGTTCCTCTCACAGCGGGCAGCGGGGTGTCCAGGCGCAGGTCGGCAGCGGTCGCCAGGTCGGGACGACCGTCGCGATCCAGCCCACGAACGGTGTAGTAGGCATCGATCATCTGACGGAGCCGGTCCTCGGTGAGCGCGGCCTCGCGACCGGAGGCGAGCCGGACGGGTTCGTGCAGCAGCCGCGCGGGCAGCCAGTCGTCGGCCGAGGTCCAGCCCTCCCTGAGGTTGAACATCCGCTTGGCCAGCACGATCCGCCGGGCGGTCGCGCGCAGCTCGACGGCGTCGACGTCCCAGCCGGTCACTACCCGCAGCAGCGCGGCCCATTCCTCGTACGGTTCCTCGAACACCCCGCGCAGGAACTTGCACAGGATCATCGAGTCCATCACCGCGGCCCGGTCCTCGGTCTCCACCGAGGCGGCGACCTGGGCGTCGCCTCCCGCGAGGCGGTCGTAGGCGCCGGAGAGGTCGGCCTCGTACGCGCCGGAACGGTTGTGGTCCGCGCCGCGGGCGTTGACCGCCAGCCCCAGCGCCATGCCCTGCAGGGTGCGCGGCTCGTAGCCGGGCAGCTCCATCCCCTTGACGTGCGGGGCGTAGGCCGCGGAGCCGCCGCCGACGATGTCCGCGGCCCGTTTCGACCCCTCCGCGAGCAGCGCCCCGAGCCCCTCGCCGCTGCCGATCTCGTCGAGCGCCCGCAGCAGCGCGGCACCGTCGCCGAAGCGCAGCCAGGGCGCGTCGATCAGCCCGCGCTCCGCGCATTCCATCGCCCAGGCGATCGTGCCGCCAGCCGAGATGGTGTCCAGGCCCAGCTCGTCGCAGCGGGCCGAGGCGGCCAGCACGTCGTCCGCATCGGACACCCCGCACATCGGTCCGAGCGCGAACACGTTCTCGTACTCCACCCGCACACCGGCTCCGCCGCGCCGCTGGTAGATGTGCTCGCAGCCGATGCTGCAGGACGCGCAGCCGCTGCGGGTGGTGCTGCGCAGGTCGTGCAACTCCTCGGCGGCGAGCCGGGGCGCCCCGTCGAAGGTGGCGCCGCGGAAGTTGCGGGTGGGCAGCGTGGAGATCGCGTTGAACGCCAGCAGGTTGCCCAGCGTGCCCAGCTCGCGGTACTTCGCGGTGGCCGGCCCGAAGGACCGTTCGCGCAGGTCGCGGGCCGCGGCCAGGACTCCCTCCGGGTCCGCGGGGGCGATCTTGGTGGCGGCCCGGACCGCGACCGCCTTGATGTTCTTCGCGCCGAGCACCGCGCCGAGCCCGCCGCGGCCGGCGTGGCGCCCGTCGTGCGAGATCGTCGCGTAGCGCACCCCGCGCTCGCCCGCCGGTCCGATCGACGCGATCCGCCAGCCCCGGCCGAGCCGCTCCCGCAGCAACTGTTCGGCCTCGGCGGCGGAGCGCCCCCACGTCCGGCCCGCCTCGACCAGGCGCGCGCCCGATCCGTCCACCAGCAACACCGAAGGCACCGCGGCCCGTCCGGTCAGCACGATGGCGTCGTTGCCGGTAAGCTTGCCGGAGATGGCGAACTGGCTGGAGGCCAGCGCGTCGTTGAGCATCCCGGTGAGCGGGGACTTGGCGACCACGGCGAACTTGGCGCTGGTGGTCAGCGGCGTGCCGACCAGCGGGGAGAACACGAACGCCAGCGGGGCCTGCGGCCCGAGCGGGTCGGCCATGGGCGGGGCGAGCCGGTGCATCAGCCAGGTGCCCAGCCCGGCGCCGCCCAGGTAGGACCGCAGCACCTGATCGTCCAGCGCGAGGACGGTCGCCTCGGGGTGCGCCGCCGGGCCCCTGACGTCGACACTGACGTCGACGACGAGGGCGCGGCCCGCGTAGCCGCCCGCCTGGGTCGCGCTCATCCGCCCGCGTCCGCGGAGAGGAAGGCGACGGTGTCCCCGCCGGTCAGCGGCAGGTCGGCGTCGTGGCTGATGTGGTCGCCGTTGAGCGCGGCGACGACGTGGCGGTCCAGGGCGAGGTCGACCGCGGCGGCCGCCGCGGCGAGCGTGGCGGCGCGGACCGTGTGCGGTCCCCGGTGCCCGTTGGCCGCGAGCGCGCCGTAGCGCTGCACGGTCACCTCGGGGGCGGGTCGGCGCAGCGCGGCGCTGTAGTCCTCCGGCGAGTTGACGTTGACCACCGACTCCAGCGTCGGGTCGGCCGCGGCGAGCGCCGGGTCGGCGAGCAGCGCGGCATCGTCCAGCCGCAGCGTGGCGCAGCGCCGGAAGAGGAACGCCGGACGCAGGTCGCCCGCGGCGACGAGGTCGGCGACCAGTCCGGCGAGCGCGACCCGGTAGGCGGCGGCCAGTGGCTGTGGGTAACCGCGAGCGATCGGGAGTACGACGTCGGGGTGGCCGGCTGGATCGGCGGTCAGCGCCGCAAGCACTCGGCGGACGAACACCGGATGCAGGAACGGAAGGTCGGTGGAGCTGACGAACGCGCTCTCGGCGCGACCGTCCAGTGCGGCCAGTGCGGCCGCGATGCCCTGCAGGGGGCCGAGCCCCTCCTCCGGATCGTCAACGACGTCTACCTGCGAGGGAAGGTCGGGAAGCGGCTGGCCGGGAGCCCGGACCACGACCAGTGGGCCATCGACCGCGCGCCGGAGCACGCCCACCGTGCGGCGCAGCAGGGTGGATCCGTGCCACTGCAGTGCGGCCTTCGGGGTGCCCATCCGTGCGGAGCGGCCACCCGCCAGCACCACGCCGGCCGCGACGGTTCCTTCACACGCAGCCATGTGGTCGATCGTAACCCCGGCACGATCGTGCTACTCCTGGCCGATCAGGCATCTCCCCCATTCCGCGCAGGCCGCGGCGCGGGAGAGATCAGCGGTGGTGGCGCCCGCCGCTGCCGCCGGCGTGCTTGTCGGCGGACGTGCTGGCCGCACCATCGGACTTGCCGGACCGGTCCGTCTTGGCGGTCCTGGGGCTGGCCGAGTAGGTGCGCGCGTGGCCGCCGGAACCGGACGGCGAGCTGTCCGCACTGTCGTGGTGGCCGCCCGTGCCGGACCTGTCGTTCGTGGCGCCGCCAGCCGTCGAGCCGGTACCCGTGGAACCGCCGTCCGTGGAACCGCTGCGGGTGCCGCCACCGGTGGAGCCGCTGCCGGTCGAACTGCCGCTCTGCGAACTGTTCTGTGCCTGTCCGGCACCAGGGTCCGCGGGTGCGGTCCTGCCGCCCGCCACCGCGGTCTGCGCCGGAGCGCTCCCGGTGCTGGCCGGTGCCGAGGGGATCGATCGCGCGGCGACCTCGGGACGGCTGATCGTCTGCGCGGAGCCGACACCCGGGCTCAGCGGCAGCGCCCGCTGCCCGATCGGGGGAGGACTCAGCGGCAACGCCTCGCCGAGCGGCGTGATCTCGGGGGCGGCGGGCGCCGCGGCACTGCCGACCGTGTCGCCGCTCGCGGCCGCGGCAGGCAGTGTCGGATCGGCGAAGGGCACCATGTCGCTGGGGCCGAGCGGCCGGTCCAGCGGGGCGCTGGTGGCGACGCCGCCGACGAACAACGCGGCACCGGCGACGGCCACGCCGAACACCAGCGGCCTGCGCATCGAGGGACGCGACCGGGCCGCTCGCGGGCCGACCGAGGGGAGCATCAGCGGCGCGGTCGGCGGCTGGCCGGGACCCGGCATCCCGGCAGGGCCGATGCCGCGCACGGCAGCGGTCTGCGCCAACGGCATCGCGCACGGATCAGGCTGCGGGCTCTCCGGCATGGGAACGGGGAACGGGACGTCACGAACGGGTTGCACGTTGCGGAAGATCGGCGGCGGCGCGGCGACCGGTGCGCCGCCCCGTCGCGCGCGCGGCGCGACCGGCGATGCCGGACCGGCCTGCGCGGCCGACGTGGCTGCCCGGCCTGCGGTGCGGTCGGGACGGCCCTCGCGGCGCAGCAGGTCCTCGACCGTCACCGGACCGTCGGATCCCCGCGCAGCGCGCGACGTGGCGGTCCGCCTGGCGCGCTTGTCGGCGCTGAGCCTGCTGGTGAGCTCGGCCACCGTGAGCAGCTCACGCGCGGGAGCGCCCGACTCGGCGAGTCCCGCAGTAATGTCAACCACCAGCGCGTCCCCTGTTCGGATGGTTCTTCCCGGGAAGTTCTACCCAAACGCTGGCAGTGATCTCCAGCGCAAGTGAGTGAACAGACAGTGACATCGCTGGCAACAGTCGGGTGAGAAGGTATCACTAACCGTGGTCACTGTCGCCATCCTGATCCCGAAAAGTTCGCCGGGACGCGTCCTCGGTGACGCTACGGCTGGCACAGACCGCGCACAGCCTTGCACGACCGGGTGTCAGGGCAGGAAGCGCCCCTGGATCACGGTGGGCGTCCACCGTCCGCCGCGCGGCTCGCGGGCCTGCAGGAACAGCTGCAGATGCTTGGTGCGCCAGAGCCGCGCACACGCAGCGTAACCAGTATGCGAGGTGCTGAACGGCGGCCCTGTCCAGCCGCATTCGCAGCGTGGAACGTACGCGGTGTACCGCCCGTCGGTCGGCAGCCGCACATCGGTGTCACTCTCGGTGAGGCTTCCGTCGGTGTGGCGACCCGCGACGTAGCCCGCATGCCCGGCGATGGTGGCGAACTCGGCTGCCTCGTGCCCGACCGCATCGACGTCATCGGCTCGCTCCGGCAGCACCTGACAAGAGTGCTACGGCAGGCTGAACGCAAGATGAACGGCGGAACCCACGATCGGGTGGTCTTGGCGAGCGCACAGCACGGGCGCCTGGGCCATCACCGCAGATGCGGGCCGGGCTTAGGGGGTCAGACCAGGTAGAACACGACCGCGACGGCGATGGCGCACACCACGAGCACGACGAGCGCCGTCACCATCGCCTCCGGCAGGCAGATCGGATCCCGTCGGCGGCGCCGGCGCCGCGGTGGCTTCCGTTGCCATGCGGCCACCGCGGGCACCGGCGGACCGGCGGGCTCCGGTGGTCCGGCGGGCTCCGGTCGACCGAAGGGCTCCGGTGGACCCGCGGGCGCCGGGTCCTCCCTCGACGCCGCGGGCGGGCTCGCCGGGACGGCGCGGGTGGTCTGAGCGGAGTTGACCAGGGCCAGCACCCGCTGCTCGAGTTCCGCGCTCGGTTCCGCATCCGGGACCGAGGCGCCGAGGATGGCGCCGATCTCCTCGGTTTCCTCGACGATCCGGGTGCACTCCGCGCAGTCGGGAAGGTGCGCGGCGACGACGGTCTCCTCGGCGGGCTCCAAGGCGCGAAACGCCCATGCGACCGCCAACTCGCCGTGTGGGCACGCGGCGGCGCTGTGTTGATCGGTCACCGATTCACCTCGCCTATCGCCCGGCCCTCGGCGGCTATGGCGTCCCGCCCCTCCTCATCTTTGAGGAGCACACGAAGTCGCTGGATACCGGCGAACAGCCGGGATTTTACCGTTTCCAGCGGGATGCCGGTGAGCGCGGCGATCTCGCGCTGCGTGCACCCGCCGAAGTAGGCAAGGGCAAGCACCTCCCGCTGTTCGGTGGTCAGCAGCCCCGCTCCGCTCGTCGCACCCGCCGCGGGGGCTTCGGTCGGCGGCCGCTGAATGCCCAGCCTGCGCACCGTGTCCACCGCTCTGCGGTGGGTGAGGGTCAGCAACCAGGTGGCGACGCTGCCACGGCCGGGGTCGAAGCGGCGAGGTTCCCGCCAGAGCGTCAGGAACACCTCCAGCACGACCTGCTCGGCGACGCCGTCGTCCGAGCAGACCCGGCGCGCCAGCGCATAGCAGGGCCGTCCGTGCCGGTGGTAGAGCGTGCCGAGAGCCTCCCGGTCGGCGTCCTCGAGGCGATGCACCAGTTCGGCGTCGGAAAGATCTCCGGACCCGCCGGAAG
>DASXOL010000087.1:0-17566 GCA_036494295.1 Pseudonocardiaceae bacterium | reverse complement strand
ACCTTCTCGCGCACCTCGTCCAGCATGGTCACGAACGTCCCGATCGCGTTGCGGGACCTCGGGTTGAGCAGCGGGATGTCCTCGCCCGCCGCAGCGGCCCGCATGGCGGCGGCGAAGGAGATCCGCTCGCGCTCGGCGTGTGCCGCGAGCACGGCCTGCGCCCGGTCCCCGATTCCGCGCCGCGGGGTGTTGATGACGCGCCGCAGCGAGACGGTGTCCTCCGGGTTGTCCAGTACCCGCAGGTAGGCGAGCGCGTCGCGGACCTCTCTGCGCTCGTAGAAGCGCACCCCGCCGACCACCTTGTACGGCATGCCGAGGCGGATGAACACCTCCTCGAACACCCGCGAGGAGTTGTTGGTCCGGTAGAACACCGCGACGTCGCCGAACCGCGCCTCGCCCGCGTCGACCAGCCGGTCGATCTCGCCTGCGACGAACGCGGCCTCGTCGCGCTCGTTGTCCGCGACGTAGCCGATGATCGGCTCGCCCTGCCCGGCGGCCGACCACAGCCGCTTGTCCCTGCGGTGCGGGTTGCGCGCGATCACCGCGTTGGCGGCGGACAGGATGGTCTGCGTGGAGCGGTAGTTCTGCTCCAGCAAGATGGTCCGCGCCTGGGGGAAGTCCCGCTCGAACTCCTCGATGTTGCGGATCGTGGCCCCGCGGAACGCATAGATGGACTGGTCCGCGTCGCCCACCACGCACAGCTCGGCGGGCTCCGGTGCGCCTTCACCGCCGTGACTGCCTGCCAGCTCGCGGACCAGCACGTACTGCGCGTGGTTGGTGTCCTGGTACTCGTCGACCAGGATGTGGCGGAACCGGCGCCGGTAGTGCTCGGCCACATCGGGGAAGTTCTGCAGCAGGTCGACGGTGCGCATGATGAGGTCGTCGAAGTCCACCGCGTTCGACGCGCCGAGACGCTGCTGGTAGGCGGCGTACACCTCGGCCACCCGGCGCTGCAGGTCGTCCGCGGCGGTCGCGGCCGCGGTGGCCGGGTCGACCAGCTCGTTCTTCAGGTTCGATATCTGGGCGGCCAGCGTGCGTGCCGGGTAGCGCTTGGGGTCCAGGTCCAGGTCACGGGCCACCATCCCGACCAGCCTGCGGGTGTCGTCGGCGTCGTAGACGGAGAAGTTCGAGTTCAGCCCGGACAGGTGCGCCGCTTCTCTGCGCAGGATCCGCACGCACATCGAGTGGAACGTCGACACCCACATCACCGCGGCGCGTCGGCCGACCAGACCGGTGACCCGTTCCCGCATCTCCGCGGCCGCCTTGTTGGTGAACGTGATCGCCAGCACCTGGCCGGGCTGCACGCCCCGCGCGCCGAGCAGGTACGCGATCCGGTGGGCGAGCACCCGGGTCTTGCCGGACCCGGCGCCCGCCACGATCAGCAGCGGCGACCCCGCGTGCTGCACCGCCGCCTGTTGCTGCGGGTTCAGCCCCGTGAGCAGGTCTTCCGGCGCCGTGCGCTGCGGCGGACTCTCGTGTCGGGGGGCGGCGGTGGAGGCACACATCGTGGCGACAACGGTACCGGGGTGCCCTGACCGACCACCGGTCGATCGCCTCTTGCTGAGCGCGCGCTCAGCAGTGATCCAAACGGTATGGCAAATGAGCTGCGAAAAGAGCACAGTGCATTGAGGGGCGGCGGGGACTGCCGCCGCAGGAGGGGCGCATGAATACGGTCAGCTGGCTCGAGCACGTGGCGAAGGGCTCTCCTGTCGTCCTGATGCTCGTCATCATGCTCGCGTTCTTCGTGGACAGCCTCGCGGTGATCGGTGCGGTGCTGCCGGGCGACATTCTGCTGCTGGTGCCCGCCGCCGCGGTCGGGCCGTCCGGGTCGCTCTTCATCATCGTCGGCGCGGTCGCCGGGACCGTGATGGGGTATTCGGTCAGTTACCTCGTCGGGCGCCGGACCGGGCGCGCCATCCGGCACAGCTGGCTCGGCAGGCGGGTCGGTGCGCGCCGCTGGGAACAGGCGGAGCGGCTGCTGCGCGGCCCGGCGGGACGCACGCTGGCACTGGTCCAGTTCATGCCGGGGCTCAACTACCTGATCCCGTTGCTGGCCGGCACCCTGCACGTGCCCATGAAACGGTTCGTGCAGCTCACCGCCGTCGGCGCGGTCGCGTACGCCACCTTCTACGTGTCGCTCGGCGCGCTGGCCGGCGAGACCGGCGAGGCCACCGGCCAGTCCACCGGTCAGATCGTGGCGCTGCTGACCGTGTCGGTCACGGTGGCCATCCTCGGCTTCACCGTGCTGGCCAGAGCGGTGCGCCGGATGGCGGACGAAGCGGACCCGTTGCCCGGCGAGCAGGTGGACGAGGATGCACACAACGTGGCAGACTCGCAGCCGTGCTCAGCCACCGCTTTTTCTACGGGTACCGGATCCCGGTGCCCGTGATGGCCTGACACACCACGCAGACCACTACGCGCCCCGGAGTCCACGGACCCGGGGCGTTGTTGCTGCCGGGGCACCGTGAGACCCCGGGCCAGAACCGGGAGAGATCACCGAGATGCCCGAACACGCGACCACCGAAGCAGCGTCCGTGGCGGACGAGACGGAGCCTGCCGACGCGGCAGGCGACGACACCCCGCCGGTCGACCTGGCCGAACTGCGCACCGAGATCGACTACCTCGACGCCGAGATCCTGCGGCTGGTCCAGCGCCGCACCGCGGTCTCCAAGGCGATCGGCAAGGCCCGCCGGGCCGCGGGTGGTCCGCGGGTGGTGCACGGTCGCGAGATGGCCGTGCTGGACCGCTACCGCGAACTGGGCCCCGAGGGTCACGAGCTGGCGATGCTGCTGCTGCGGCTGGGACGCGGCAGGCTGGGGCGATGACCGCGGCGTCCGGCGGGCCATCGGCCGGACACCGTCGATCACAGGGCCGAGCGCGGGCACACTGGTGACATGGTGCTCAACGTGCTTGCCGTCGTCGCCGCGCTGGCCGGCCTGCTGGCCGCCCTCGCCCACGGCGGATATCTCGCCATGCTGGGGTCGGCGGCGAACAAACGGGCGGGCGGTGACCCGGTCGTGCAGTACGTCCGCAGCCGCGTGCCGGTGGCCGCGACGGCGCTCGGTATCGCGCTGCTCGCGGTGCTGCTCTCCACCGGCGGCGCGGTGGCCGACGTGCTCGCCATCGTGGCGGGCGGCGGCAGCGGAATGCTCTCCTATCAGGCATTACAGGCCACTCGGGCGCGGTACCGCAGCGGCGGCTGACGGCGCTGGGGCAGACCACGAGTGATCGCGGGGGTAGCTGCGGCTCGCGGCACGGGCACTTCTAATGTTGCGCCCGATGAAAGCCGAGACCGCTCCCGATGGCGTGCCCGGCACCGCGAGTGCGCAACCGGGCACGGGCCGCGACCGGCTGGTCTGGGTGGCTCCCCCGGCGCCGCAACGTCGGCGCGTGCCGCCGGCGCGCACCATGCTGGGCGGGTTGGACCTCGACGCGGCTCCCGCGTCGGTGACGCCGCCGCGCACCTGGCGGCGGGCCGCCGCGTTCACCATGGCCGCATCGGGTGGGGTACTGCTGGGTCTGCTTCTCGTGGCGCTGCTGGTCGTGTGCCCGCACCGGCTGACGTCTCGGTTGCCCGGCGCGCGGGGCGACACCATGGTCGTCGTCGCATCCCCGCCCGGCCGCGCAGGTGATCCGGCCGGATCCGGCTCGCGCGCCGCGCACCAGGCTCGGCGGGCCGCGAGCGCCGGACGCGCCGGCGCGCACGAGCCGGTCGAGGCCTGGGCGCGGAGCCGGGACACGACCGGAGCCTGGACCGTGCGCACCGCGAGGCGTCTCGACGGCGGGGCGGGGGCGGTGTGGGCTGCTGCGCCCTCCGCCGAGACCAGCACGGCGCCCGCGGCCGCTGGTGACGGCGGGATGGCGGTCGTCCGGGAGACCGGTTTCGTGGCGGGCGGTCCCCATGGCGCGGCCGGTGCGGCCGGTGCGGCCGCCCCGCCGGCCGGCGAGGCCGACCCAGGTCAGCCGGGCACGAACGGGTCCGGGATCGTCCCGGGTGGCAGCGAGCTCGTCGTCGGGCTGGCCGGAACCGCGGAGCGCGCGGTTCCGCTGAGTACCGGTGTGTTCACCGAGGCGAGCGAATCCACGGTGGCTGACCTGCCGAGCACATCGCATGAGGCGCCGCCCGTCCCGGCGGACGTACCGGACACCGCAACGTCGGCGGCGAGAGGCGTTTCGCACTGGATTCCGGACAACGGGTTGGGTAACGCTGGCGGCCGTCGATAATTCGCAGCAGAAGGGCACGCGCGTGTCGAATGACGACACCACGCGGCGCGGTGGCAGGCGAGGCGCGCTCTGCGCCGCCGCGCCCGAGTCCGGGCAGGACAGCGCTTCGCCTGCTGCGGGCGAGAACCCGCGCCAGTTCGGACCGATCCCGTCGGCACGGTCGGGGCGTGGCGCCGACCGACGCCGGATGTGCGTCACCGACCTGCTGCGCAGGGAAGGACGCGGCGACGACCGGGCGCGGGCCGATCGGTCCACCGGCAGTTACCCGGTCTTCGCCGCCACCACCGGATTCGTGCTGGTGTGCGGCGTCGTGACCGGCGCGGTGATGCTGTCCAGCCCCCGTGTCGAGCGCGCGGCGCCGACCACCGTCACCGCCGCGGCCCCGGCCACCGCGACCGCGCTCGTCGGCGCGGACGCGCTGCGCCCGGACGTGCTCGAATCGTCGTTCGGCCCGGAAACCCTGGCCGGCCTCCGCCCACCCGCGGATCCCGCGCAGAGCGCCGCCGCCACGGTTCCTGGCCGCACCGGCGTCCCGGCACCGCGATCGGGCCCGGCCGCGGCGGCACCGGCGCAGGAGCAGCCCGTCGGCCGGCGCCCCACGCCAGGTGGCGATCCGGTGCTGGACACCGTGCTGGACTTCTACCGGTCGGTCACGGTCTCGCCAGAACACGCCTTCGCCCTGCTCGCTCCTGCGATGCGCAGTTCCGGATACGCGCAGTTCCGGCATTCCTGGGCCGATATCAGGCAGGTCAGCGTCGACCGCATCACCCGCGACGGGCCGGACACCGCCGCGGTGATCGTGAGTCTCGTGCGGTCCGACGGCGGGAGGCTGCGTAGCCTGCAGTCGGTACGGGTGGCGCCGGGTGCGCAGCCCCACATCGTCGACGCACGGGTGCTGTCGGCGTCACGGAGCTGACGAGCGGTCGGCGGCTGGATACCGATGCGCTAGCACCTACGCTGGGCAGGTGAGCGAGGGGAATACGACGTGAGTTCGGGCGCGTGGCTCGTGGCCAACCGATACCGCCTGCAAGAGCAGATCGGTGCGGGCGCGATGGGGGTGGTCTGGCGGGCGCATGACGAGCGGCTGGATCGCACCGTCGCGGTCAAGCAACTGCTCATGCAGCCCGGACTCCCCGAGGGCGAGGCGGAGGCCGCCAGGGCGCGCGCGATGCGGGAGGGCAGGATCGCGGCGCGGCTGCAGCACCCGAACGCGGTGAGCGTCTACGACGTGGCTCTCGACGACATCGAGGGCGGCGAGGCCGCGGGCCGAGCCGTCCCGTGGCTGATCATGGAGTACGTCCCTTCTCGCAGCCTGGCCGCGGTCATCAGCACGGACGGGACACTGCCGCCGCGCGAGGTCGCCAGGATCGGCCGCCAGGTGGCCACCGCGCTCGCCGCCGCGCACAGCGCCGGGATCGTGCACCGGGACGTCAAACCGGCCAACGTGCTGCTCGGCGCCGACGGCACCGTGAAGATCACCGACTTCGGGATATCGCGGGCATCGTGGGACGCGACCGTGACGCGCACCGGCGTCGTCGCCGGCACACCCGCCTACTTCGCCCCCGAGGTGGCCCGCGGCGAGCCGCCCGACCCGGCCGCGGACGTGTTCTCGCTGGGCTCGACGCTCTACGCCGCGGTCGAGGGCGTGCCGCCGTTCGGACTGGACGACAACACCCTCGCGCTGTTGCGAGCGGTCGCCGAGGGCCGGATCCGGCCACCGCAGCAGGCGGGCCCGCTGTCGGCACTGCTGATGCAGATGCTCCGTGAGGACCCCGCAGCGCGGCCGTCGATGGCCGAGGCGGTGCTGGCACTCGGCGCGGTGGCCAGCGGCGACTCGCCGACGGCACACCCGGCGCCGCCACCGAGGCGCGCACCCGCGGCGACCGCGGTGGGGTTGCCCGCCATCCCGCCGGAACCTCAGGAAACGCCACCTCAGCCCACCGCGGTCCAGCCCGCGGCCCGGCGCACACCCCAGCGCGCCGTCCCGCCGCCGCCGCACCGGGGCACGGATCAGGATCGACCTCCGTGGCGGCGCAGGGCATTGGTCGGTGCGGCCGGCGCCGGTCTGCTCGCGCTGATCGCAGTGGCGGCCTTCGCGCTCAGCAACGGTGCGGACAGGGGTGGGCAGGCGGCCCAGACGCGGCCGCCCGTGGCCCACTCCGCCGCACCCGGACCCACCGTCACCACCACGCCCAGCCCGACAACGGCAGCTCCGCCCCCGGCGCCCACCCAGCCGGGGCCCGCCGCCTTCGAGCAGACCGTCCGGACCTACTACGGCCTGCTGCCCGGCAATCCCACCGCGGCCTGGAAGTTCCTCGGCGACACCGAGCGTGCCAAGGCGAAGGGGTTCTCCGGCTACGCCGGGTTCTGGAACGGCATCGACCAGGTGCAGATCCGCGGACCGGTGACGGTTCAGGGCGACATCGTGCTCGCGAACCTGCAGTTCGATCCGAAAGACGGCGGACAGACCTTCGAGCGGTACCAGCTGGTCATGGCCACCACGCCGGACGGGCGCATCCTGATCGACCACGCCACCCGGCTCGGCACCTTCCAGCCGAGCAGCAACGTCACGCGCACCGACGGCCCGGGCGCCCACGGTGGCAAGGGCAAGAAGGGCCACGGCGGACACGACGGCGAGGCCTGAACCCGCGCCGGGCGCTAGACCAGGCGGCGGTCCGACGCCCAGCGGGAGAGCTCGTAGCGGTTGGACAGCTGGGTCTTGCGCAGCACCGACGAGACGTGGGTCTCCACCGTCTTGATGGAGATGAACAGCTCGGCGGCGATCTCCTTGTAGGCGTAGCCCCTGGCGAGCAGGCGCAGCACGTCGCGCTCGCGCGGGGTCAGCAGGTCCAGCTCCGGGTCGCCCACCGGAGCGGCGCCGGGACGCTGCGCGAACGCGTCGAGCACGAAACCGGCCAGCCGTGGCGAGAACACCGGATCCCCCGCCCGCACCCGGCGGACCGCGTCCACCAGCTCGCGGCCGGAGATCGTCTTGGTCACGTAGCCGCGCGCGCCGGCCCGGATCACCGCGATGACGTCCTCGGCGGCGTCGGACACCGACAACGCGAGGAAGACCACGTCGGGGAAGTCGGGGCGGACCCGGCGCAGCACCTCGGCGCCGCCGCCGTCGGGCATGTGCACGTCGAGCAGCACCACATCCGGCCGCAGATGCCCGATCCCGGCGACGGCCTCCTCCACCGAGCCGCCCTCGCCGACCACGAGCACCGGCGGCGCGTCCGGATCCGCGGAACCGGCCCTGGCCAGCTCGGCCTTCACCCCGGTACGGAACAGCGCGTGGTCGTCCACCAGGAAGACCGTGATGGCGCCTGCGGTGTCGTCCGGCACGGTGTCGTCCGGCACGGTGTCATCGGACACGGGGTCGTCGGGCGGGGTCTGCGACATGGTGTCCTGCCTTCGTCATGCTTCCTGGCCGCCGGTGCGCCGCGGCATGGCCAGCTGAACCTCGGTGCCGTCGCCGGGCGCGGTGCGCAAGGTCAGCTTGCCACCGTGACGTTCCATCCGGCCGCGGATCGAGTTCGCCAGGCCGTACCGGTGGCCGGGCACGGCGTCCGGGTCGAAACCGGCGCCCCGGTCCCGGACGAAGACGTGCACCTGACCGTGCTCGACCTCGGCGTACACGCTCACCTCGCTGACCCCGGCATGCTTGGCCGCGTTGACCATCGCCTCCCGACTGGCCATCACCAGCGCGGAGATCGGCTCGTCGACGTCGCAGTCCCCCACCACGACCACCTGCACGCCCACCGCGTAGGTGTCCTCCACCTCGCCCGCCGCGGCGTGCAGGGCGGCGGCGAAGTCCGCGGTGACCGGGTCGCCCTCCACGGCGGCCTCCGACGGCCTGCCGTAGCCCTGCGGGCCGTAGAGCCAGGAGCGCAGTTCCCGTTCCTGGCCGCGGGCCAGCCTGCGGACCTCGCGGCCCGAGTCGGCCTGCTGCTGGATCAGCGCCAGGGTCTGCAGCACCGAGTCATGCAGGTGCGCGGCGATCTCGGCCCGCTCCTCGGTGCGGATCCGCGCCCTGCGCTCCTCCCCCAGTTCCCGCAGCAGGCGCAGCCACCACGGCACGGTCAGCACCGCGACGCCCACCAGGGTGGCCAGCACGGCGAGCAGCGCCAGGTTCAGCTGCCCCAGATCACCCTGGTTGAACAGGAACGCCGCGAGCCCGCTGGCCACCAGGGCGATCCCGGCCAGCACCCGCAGCAGGCCCAGCTTGCCCGCGCCGCCGAACACCGCGCCCGCGCCGGTACGCCACCTGGTGCGCTGGCCGGCGTCGGCCTCCCGCCACACCACGGCCGCGCCCACCACGGCGAATCCCAGCGGGCCCGTCATCCACCCGCCCCACGGCGCGCCCAGCGCCGCCCCCGCCAACGCCAGCGCCATGCCGAGCGCGATCAGCGCGATCGCCTGCTGCTGTTCCCGGGCGGAGCCGGGGCGGGCCGGCTCGCTCTCGGTGGCGGGCACGAACGCCCACAGCAGCACGTAGGCCAGCAACCCGGCGCCGCCGAGGCCGGCGAGCAGCGCGAAGGTCACCCGCACCCACAGCACCGGCACGCCGAGGTGGTCGGCGATCCCCGCGGCGACCCCGGCCACGACCCGGCCGGAGCGCTGCCGCAGCAGCGGCGTCAGTCCGTCGTCGTCGGCGGCGCCTTCGGGTGCGCAGGGAGGGTCGTGCCCGGCGTCGGCGGCCACCGCGGGAGGAGCCTCCGGCGGCCCGGCAGGCGGGGGCGTGTCCGCAGCCTTCTCGCCGGGTCCGCTCACGTCCGTCATGGTCACATGCGGGGTCGTCCAGGGGTATCAGGGTCGACCCTGGATTCGCCGCCCCAGGGACGGATCAGGGTGGTCCCCGATGGTGCAGGGCACCGCGTGCGGCCAGGCTTCGTGCCGTGACCAAGAGCGACAGCAGAGTCAACATCGAGCAGACGGCACGCGAGATCTGGGCGACCAGACCGCACCGTCCTGCGGGCGAAGGCAAGATCGGCGGTGTCGCGGCGGCGATCGGGCGCCGCTACGCCATCGATCCGGTGCTGGTGCGGGTGGCCTTCGTGGTCGCCACCGTGTTCAGCGGCGTCGGAGTGTTGCTCTACCTGCTCGGCTGGCTGCTGCTGCCCGCCGAGGGCGACCAGACCTCGGGCGGCGAGAGCCTGCTCGGCCGGGGCACCAGCTCGATGTCCCCGGCGCTGGCCGTGGCGCTGGGCATCGCGCTCATCCCGGCGGCAGGGATCGCATTCGGCAACCGGCTGTCCGGCCTGGCCGGGCTGGTCGTCGTGGCAGGCGGACTGGTCCTGCTGCACCGGTCCCGCGCGGAGCTCGGCCAGCTCCCCGCGCAGGCGAACCACGCCACCCAGGCGATGGGGACGCCCGCCACGCCGGGTGCGGGGCCGGAACCCGCGCCGGGCAAGCCCGTCCCGCCCGCGTGGGATCCGCTCGGCGCGGCGCCGTTCGCCTGGGATCTGCCCGAACCGGGCCCGGTGCCGCCGCCCGCGCCGCAGCCGCGCCGGGCTCCCCGATCCAAGGTCACCCCGGTCACCCTCGGGCTGGCGCTGCTGGTCGCAGGCTCCGCGGCGGCGTTGCGGACCGACCTGACCGCGGCCCAGATCTGCGCGCTGGCGCTCGGCGTGGTGGGGATCGGCCTGGTGGTGGGCTCGCTGGTGCGCGGAGGGCGGGGGCTGATCGGGGTGGCCGTGGCGCTGGTCCTGGTCACCTGGGTGCTGCACGCCGCGCCCGTCGCGAGCCCCACGGTCGGTGACCGGCAGTGGCACCCGGCCACCGCGGCCCAGCTGCAGCCCCGCTACGAGCTCGGCGTCGGCAACGCCGCACTCGATCTCACCGGGCTGCGCGCCGCTCCGGGGCAGACCCTGCACACCAGCGTCGTCGTCGGGATCGGCCAGGCCCGCGTGATGCTGCCTGCCGGCCTCGACGCCCAGGTGACCTGCGAGTCGCCGATCGGATCGGTGGACTGCCTGGGCGTGACGGACTCGGGCCTGCCCGCCCACGCGGACGCGGCCGACGTCGGCAGCGACGGACCGGGCGGCGGCAAGCTCGTGCTGGAGATGCGCTCGGGCATCGGCGACGTGCAGGCGGTGCGTCAGTGACCAGAAGTGCGTCAGCGACCAGAAGTGCGTCAGCGATGAGCGGTGCGTGGCAGCGATGAGTGATGAGTCGGCGGCGAAAGGACCGGAGCAGACCATGACAGACCTGGAGACCGGGCGGAACCGGCGGCGGACGCCGGACCTGTTCACCATGGCGACCGGCGTGGGCGCGCTCGGTGCCTCGGGCGTCGCGTTGTTCGGCGGTGTCACCTGGCTCCCCGAGATCAGCGTGCGCTGGGTTCTGGTGGCCGCCGCGCTGCTGCTCAGCCTGGTGCTGGTGGTCGGCTCCTTCCTGCCCCGCCGGTGACCCGTGCCTGCTCAGCCGGGCGGCCCGGGCCCGGTCACACCCTGCGATTCGATGATCTTGACGGCGACGTGCGCGACCAGCCGGTCGTCCGGGTCGTTGAGGTCGAGCCGGGTGATCGCCTCGATGCGCTGGGCGCGGTAGGCGACGGTGTTGGTGTGCAGGTGCAGCATGCGCGCGGCCTGCTTGTGGCTGCCGTGGTGGCGCAGGTAGACCGACAGCGTGCGGACCAGATCGGTGCGATGCTCGGTGTCGTAGTCCACCAGCGGCCCCAGCACGTCGCGGGCGAACGTCATGAGCTGGCGCATGTCGCCGATCGTGAACAGCAGCCGGTAGATGCCCAGTTCCTCGTAGCGCACCGGCTGGCCGGCCCGGCCGAGCCGGATGCCCAGGTCGATGGCCCTGCCCGCCTGGTGGACCCCCCTCGGCACCAGTTCGGCGGAGTCGAGTTGCTCGCTCAGCCCGCAGGTGGCCCGCGGGTTCGCCGAATCCAGCCGGCACAGTGCCTCGAGCGCCGCGCAGCCCGGCTCCCCCGGCACGATCACCACGATCGCACCGTCGCGCACCGCTGCCGCCGCACCGGGCAGCAGCGCCGCGATCCGCTGGGTCCAGCCGTCCACTCCGGTCACCACGGCCCGCACGGAGGCCTCCGGCGGCGCGGGGCGCAGCATCGCGACGCGCAGCATCGTGTCGTCGCCCAGCCCGAGTAGCCGGGCCTTCTGCCGGGCGTCCTGTGCGTCCAGGAAATGCCCGGAGACCAGCGCGTCGACCACGCTGCTGCGGTAGCGCAGGTCCAGCTCGGCGCTGGTCTGCTCGTGGGCGAGGGTGAGCGCGAACAGCGTGGCCGCGTAGGTGACGGTGAGGAACTCGGCGTCGTCGGGCTGCGCCTCGTACCCGGTGGGTTCGCCCGCCTCGTCGAGCACCAGCAGGTAGCCCAGGCTGGTCTCGCGCACCACCACCGGCGCGACCAGGCAGGCCCGGTCGAGCAGCGAACCGGGGATCGCCGGGATCCGCATGGGACGGCGGGTGGCCTCCAGCGCGCGCAGCAGCCGGTCGACACTGGGGTCGGTGCGGTTCCACCGCAGTCCCCGCGCCGGGCCGGGGCCGCCTGCCTGCGCCCGGAGCCGGAACGCGGTGTCCAGCAGCACGATCCGCTTGCCCAGCAGCGTCGCGAACACCTCGGTGAGCCGGCCCGGGTCGGCGCCGCCGAGCGCCGCGTCGGCCAGCCCGTCACACACCTCCATGGTCCGCCGGTAGAGCCAGTTCTGCCGGGAGATGCCACTGAGCACGTCCGCCGGGCTCCCGGCCGCCTCCGGTCCGGCGCCGCGCCCGCCCGCGGCGGTGCTGCCCTCCAGGTCACCGCCCGCGTCGGTGCGGCTCTCGGAGCCGTTCATGGGTAGGTCCCCAGCGCGCCGAGCGCGGTCACCAGCCGGCCCGCGGGCTCCTCGACCCCGGCGGGCACGTGCACCACCACACCGGAGACGAGATGGCGCAGCTTCTCCACCGCACCGACCGAGACCTCGACGACGCGTTCCGGCTCCTCGCGGTTGCGCCGGGCCGCCGCCAGCGCGGACAGCGGGATGGACACCTCCGGCATCTCGTGCGAGAGCCGCTGCAGCGTGCGCAGGTCGGTGAACGGGGCCAGCCCGGCGAGAACCGGCAGCATCACCCCGCGGGCCCGCAGCAGGCCGAGCACCCTGGCCGCCTCCTCGACGTCGTAGATGACGTCGGTCATCAGGAAGTGCGCGCCCGCACGCGCCTTGGCCTCGGCCCGGTCGAGCTCACGGGCCAGATCCCTGGCCGCGATGCTGAAGGAGGCGCCGATCACGAAACGGGTCCGCTGGGCGGTGGCGACACCACGCCAGTCGATGCCGTCGTTGAGCGCCTCGAGCATGGTGACCAGCCCGACCGCGTCGATGTCCCAGGACGAGCCGGCGCTGGGATAGTCGCCGGCCACCCGCGGACTTCCGGTGCGGCACAACACCATCCGCAGCCCGAGCGCGTGCGCGCCGAGCAGATCGGCCTGCAGGGCGGCGAGGTTGCGGTCCGCGGCCTCCACCGGAAGCAGCACCTCACAGCCCACCCGCTCGCGCAGGACCACCGCGATCCCCACCGGGTTCACCCTGGTCGCGGGCGGTTCGGGCTCGGTGATGACCACCAGCCCCGCCCCCGCGACGCGCAGCGAGTCCGCCCGGCCGACGAACGTCGCCACGTCCGTGCCCTGCGGCGCCTCCAGCGCGGCGGCCACCATCAGCTCCTGGCGGCCCAGCCAGCTCGGCGCCTGCTGCGGCTCAGCCGGCGCGGCCCGGCCCACTACCGTGATCCCGGCAGCGCCCGGCGCCCTGTCGGTGGCCCCTTCCGGTGTCGCGGCCCGTATCCGCCGCGGCGCGGGCAACGCGGCGACCATGCGCGCGATCGCCCGCACGTGCGCGGGAGTGGTGCCGCAGCATCCGCCGAGCAGCGTCGCGCCCGACCCCACGAATCGCGGTGCCGCCTCGGCGAAGTACTCCGCGTTGCGGGCGTAGCGGAGCTGGTTGCCCAGCCTGCGCGGCGCGCCCGCGTTGGGCTGCACCGACACCGGCAGATCCGTGGCACCCGCGAGCTCGGCGACGACATCGACGAGCACGGCGGGCCCGACCGTGCAGTTGGCCCCGATCGCCGTCACGCCGAGGCCGGAGAGCGCGGCCGCGGCCGCGGCCGGGTCCTCGCCGCGCAGCGTCCTGCCGTCGTCGCCGAAGGTCAGCTGCGCCACCACCGGCAGGTCGCTTTCCGCGGTGGCCACCTCGACCGCGTGGACCAGCGACTCCAGGTCACCGAAGGTCTCCAGGATCAGCAGGTCCACCCAGTCGCACAGCGCCGTGATCTGCTCGGCCAGGATGCCTGCCCGCGCCCCCGGCGGCACCCGGCGCAACGCAGGTGCGCTGGCGGCAGGCCCGACCGAACCGGCGAGCAGCACGGGACTGTGGGCGGCCGTGATGGCCTCCCTGGCCAGCCGGGCACCCGCGATGTTGATCTCGGAGACACCGCTGTCCACGCGCGTGCCCGCCAGGCGCAACCGGTTCGCGCCGAAGGTGTTGGTCTGCAGCATGCGGGCGCCCGCGTTGACGTAGGCCGTGTGCAGGTCGCGGACCAGGCCGGGCCGCGACAGGTTCAGCTCGGGCAGGCAACGGTCCAGCGACACCCCGGCGGCGTGCAGCATCGTGCCCATCGCTCCGTCGCAGACCACGACCTGACCTGCGCGGAGGTCGTCGAGCAGAGTCCGGAGGCCGTCCGGGTCGCGTCCGTTCACCGCATCGCCTCCCGATCCGATCCTCCCGGCCCGGCAGTGCGGTGCGACCAGCTCCGGCCGGGCCGGCGCCGGTGGTCACCGTGCGTTGACCGCCAGGTGTGACTCACGTAACGTCGGTCCACCCAATCCTAGATAGACAGGTCTGTCCACGACAGCAGGACGACCATCAGGAGTTCGGGAAGGATCCCCGGGAGAACGACGGTGAGCGGGAGACCGTGCAGCGGCCGGAACTACCGGGCGGGCACCGCGATGCCGTGCTTGCTGAGCAGGAGTTCGCCGAGTTCCCGGGCCCGGCCGGCCGCCAGGGTGTCGCCCTCGGCCGCGGCGATGATCGACCCCTTCATGAGGATGTGCCATTGACGGGCGAAGGACTCGGCGTCCTCGACTCCGGCGGCTGCCGCGAGGTCGCGCAGGTAACTGCGGATATTGGCCAGGTGCTGGATGCTCGCCTGCCGGACCGGGCTGTCGTGGTCGGTCACCTCGAGCAGGGTGGTGACGAAGGCGCAGCCCTCGAAATCCGGGCGGGCGAACCATTCGCCGAACAGGTCGAAGATCGCCAGGAGCCGCGCGGCGGGGGTGTCGCCCCTTCTCCGGGACTCGTTCTGCAGCCAGCCGCGCGTCCACAGGTTCTCGCGACGTTCGAGGAAGGCGAGGATGAGGTCGTCCTTGGAGGCGAAGTTGCGGTAGAGCGTCATCTTCGCGACGCCCGCCTCGCCGATCACCGCGTCGACGCCGACCGCACGCGTGCCCTGGCGGCTGAACAGGTCATAGGCCGCTCGCACCACCCGTTCGCGGCCACTGGGGACATCTCCGCCGTTGGGGGGAACCCGGTCAACGTTCTCCGACACCACTACCAACCTCGGAAACAGATCATCCAGCCGATGATACCAGCGTGTCGATCGCGCACCGGGTGTCGCGGGCCCGGTGGCGCCGGCTGCGCGCCGTCACCCCAAGGAGGTACCGACTTGACCACGGGGCGCCCGCAGCGACAGCAGGTGTCGGTCCGCCTCGCCCTCCCGGCGGAGCTACCCGACGTGCGCAGGCTGGTCACCGAGGCGTACGTGGAGTTCGAGCCCTACCTGACCGCACCGAACTGGACGACGATGACCAGCAACATCGCGAAGGTGCTCGAGCCGGGGGCGGGGGGCGAACTGCTGGTGGCGCTCATCGGCGAGCGCCTCGCCGGGACGGTCACCTACCTGGCGCCCGGCCCCAAGGACTATCGCCGGGTGCCGCCGGACTGGGCCGTCATCCGGGTCCTCGGGGTCGACCCCGCGCTGCGCGGTCACGGCGTGGCCCGCGCGCTGACCGAGCACTGCCTGGGTCGCGCACGGGAGGACGGCGCACCGGCCGTCGGGCTGCACACCGCCGAGATGATGGCGGCGGCGCGTCGGCTGTACGAGGACGTCGGGTTCGTGCACCACGCGGACTTCGCCCACCTCGGCCTGCGGTTCTCGATCTACAAGCTGGACATGTAGCCGCCCACGGCGGCCGGAAGCCTGGCGACGGTGCGTACGCTCTGTCCATGGGCAGGTCGGGGCCGCTACGCATCGTCGTCGTCGACGATCACCAGATGGTGCTCGACGGACTGCGCGCCATGCTCGACGCGTACTCCGACCAGATCAGCATCGTGGGCGAGGCGACCGAGCCGGACCAGGCGATCAAGCTCGTCGCCGAGCACGAGCCCGACATCGCGCTGCTGGACGTCCGGTTGCGCGGTTCCAGCGGACTCGACCTGTGCGCCGACATCCGCAGGCGCCAGCGTGAGTGCAAGGTCGTGTTCCTCACCGTCTACGACGACGAGCAGTACCTCTACCAGGCACTGCGCCTGGGTGCGGCCGGCTTCCTGCTCAAGCGGGTGCGGGGCGCCGAGCTGGTGGACCACCTGCACCGCATCCAGCAGGGCGAGGTCATGATCGACCCGAGTCTGGCCGCCAAGGTCGCGATGTCGGTCGCCAACCTGCGCGGCGACGAGTTCTGGCCGGGCGCGCACCTCGGGCTGACCCAGCGGGAGAGCGAGGTGCTCGCGCTGATGGTGGCCGGGCTGTCGAACCGGGCGATCGCGGGCAGGCTCACCGTGAGCGAGGAGACGGTGAAGACGCACGCCCGCGGGATCTACCGCAAGCTCGACGTCCCGGACCGCTCCAGCGCGGTCGCCGCGGCACTGCGCGAGGGGGTGTTCCAGTGATCCATTCCTGCCTGGGGCTGGAGGACGCCGACTCCGACGCCCAGCTGCTGGCCAGGGTGATCGAGATCCTGTCGGCGGGTCTCGACCTGGACGCGGTCGTGCAGCGGGTGGCCGACCTGATCACCGAGACCACGTCGACCGACGTCTGCTTCGTACACCTGCTGGACGAGCCGGGCGGGAAACTGCGGCTGCGCGGTGCCACACCCCCGTTCGACAAGCTTGCGGGGCGGATCGAGCTCGTGGTCGGCCAGGGCGTGTCCGGGTGGGTGGCCCAGCACTGTGAACCCGCGGTGATCACCGACAACAAGCGCGCCGACCCGCGTTATCTCTACATCCCCGAGCTGCGCGGGGAGGAGTTCACGTCGATGGCGTCGGTGCCGATCGTGACCAGGCCCGGCCATCTCGTCGGGGTGCTCAACGTGCACACCAGGGACCGGCGCGAGTTCACCGCCGCGGACGTGGAGCTGCTGCGCACCGTGGCGGGCCTCATGGCGGGCGCCATCGAGAACGCCAGCCTGCACACCCGCCTCGCCGAGCGCGAGGAGGCGATGGAGCGGTTCGCCGAGCGGATCGTGCTGCTGCAGGAGACCGAACGGCGCAGGCTGGCAGGCGAGATACACGACGGGATCTCGCAGCGCATCGTGAGCCTGTCGTTCCACCTGTCGGCGGCCGCGGACGCGGTGGCCTCCGACCCGTCCGGCGCGGCCCACCAGATCGCCCGCGCGCAGGAGCTCGCCTCCGCGGCGCTGGACGAGACGCGGCACGCGATCGCCGGGCTGCGCCCGCCGGTGCTGGACGACCTCGGCCTGGCCGCCAGCCTGGAAAGCCTCGCGAGGTCGTCGCCGCTGCCCAAGGTGCAGGTGGACACCACGTCGACACCGCTCCCGGAGCATGTCGAGACCGCGGTGTACCGGATCGCGCAGGAAGCTCTGCAGAACGTGATGAAGCATGCCGACGCGGAGCGGGTCCACCTGCGCCTCGCGGTCAACGCCGGCGCGGTCCTGCTGGAGGTCTCCGACGACGGCACCGGGTTCGACCCGGCCACCGCCGCCGAACGCGCAGGCCCCGGCGGTTACGGCCTGCCCGGTATGCAGCAACGGGCGGAACTGCTGGGCGGACAGCTCACCGCGGAGAGCGCCCCCGGCCGCGGCACCGTGATCCGCCTCCGCGTCCCCGTCACCTGACCGGGGTGTGTGGCTCTTCAAGTGCTGCAGACCCGGGGGTGGGGCGCTGTTAACCGCCGCACACCCCCGGGCCGCCTGCCGCCGCCTGCCGCCGCCTGCCGGCGTGCTGCCGGCCGGGTGCCGGGTGGGGGTTAGTAGCGGTAGTGGGGGGGTTTGTAGGGGCCTTCGACGTCGACGCCGATGTAGTCGGCCTGGTCCTTGGTGAGCGTGGTCAGCTCGCCACCGAGGGCTTCGACGTGGATGCGGGCGACTTTCTCGTCGAGGTGTTTGGGC
>DASXOL010000086.1:0-9096 GCA_036494295.1 Pseudonocardiaceae bacterium | reverse complement strand
TGCTGTCGTTGAGAGCAGGCGTTCCGGGGGTTTGTGGTCCTTGAAGAGCCCCCAACCAGCAGCCAACAACTCAGCGGGCGGCGTCGAGCTGGGCGAGCAGGGCGCGTGGCGCCACCATGCGGTAGGCGTCCTCGACCAGTTCGGCGACCTCGTCCCAGAAGGCCTCGTCGTTGGGCTTTCCCTGGACATCGAGGTACACCCCGATCCAGCCGCGTCCACCCACATAGGGCGGGACGAAGAACCGCCGCGGGTCGGACTGCACCAGCGCCTGCTGAGCACCTACCGGCGCGTGGCACCAGAAGGCCAGGTCGTTGCCGTGGTGGTAGCCGACGTAGCTGACGAACACCCGCTTGTCGCGCACGAAGAATGTCGGCGAGCCATGGCTGAGCCGCTCGGTGGTCTCGGGCAGCGCGAGGCACAACCGGCGCACCCGCGCCAGCGGATCGTCGTCCATGCCGCCACTGTGCCGCACCGCCCCGACAGTTCAGTCCGCACCGGCCAGCGCGCGTCGATGATCGGCGACGACCTGCACCGCGACGATCGCCGACAGCGGCAGGCTCATGGCGGCGACGGCCCAGGGCAGCGCGAGGCCGACGCCGGTGCAGGCGGCGATCAGCGCCGTCGCCGCGCCTGCCGCGAGGACCAGGACCAATCCTCGCCGGGACGCGACGGCCAGCGGCGCGTGCAGCGCCCACACCAGCAGCATGAAGACGATCACCGGGACGGCGACCGCGAAGGCGACCACCGTGCTGGGCGCCGCCACCGGGTGGTTGAGGGTTTCCGCGACGACTTCGAGCCCCGCACCCAGCGCGGCGAGTGCGGCGAACATGCCGTAGTGGCCGTACCCCCACCAGAAGCCCAGGTGGCGGCGCCGGGCCAGCCCCTCGCCCGTGGGCTTGAGGAAGTACATCCACCAGGCCGCGAAAACCAGCACCAAGCCGCCGGCGCCGACCAGGACAGTGTCGGCGCGCAGCCCGGCCGCGCTCACCGCGGGTTCGAGTGCGCGCGAGCTGGCGAGCACACATTCGCCGAGCACGATGATGGTGAACAGCCCGTACCGTTCCGCGATGTGGTGGGGATGCCAGGTGGTGCCCGCCCTTCGCTCGGCCCAGATCGGGACGACGAACTCGGCGGCGACCAGCACGAAGAACCCGATCAGTCCCGCGGTCGGCGGCAGGGCGAGCCGCAACAACCAGCCTGCCTGCACCGCGGCGATGCCGACGATGTACCGCACCGCGGTCGGCCGCCGCCGCGGGTCGCTGCGTGCGGCCCGTGCCCACTGCACCAGCATCGCCACCCGCATGATCACGTAGCCGATCGTCACCGCGACGAAGTCCTGCCTGCTGAACGCGGCGGGCACACCGGCGGCGAGCACCAGCACGCCGCCCATCTGCAGGAGGGTGAGCAGCCGGTAGGGAGTGTCGTCGGCGTCGTAGGCCGAGGCGAACCAGGTGAAGTTCATCCACGCCCACCAGATCGCGAAGAACACCATCAGGTACCCGAGCAGGCCCGCACCGAGGTGATCGGCGGCGATGGCCTGCGCGAGCTGTGCCGCGACCGCCGCGACCGCGACGACGAAGGTCAGGTCGAACAGCAGCTCCAGCGGAGTGGACGCCCGAGCGTGTTCGTCCGCGCTGCGGGCAACCATCGGCACCCGCCACCGCCGCGCCGCGGGCGCCAGCCGCTCGTCGGTGCTCATCGACTCGCTCCTCACGCACTGACCGCAGCTGCCGGGGACCGCCAGCCTGCCAGCGGCGGGGGAAGGCGGAAGTCCCCGTATCGGCGACCGGTTCAGACCACCCCTACCCGACGGACAACCGGGCGCACCGCGATCACCGGCTGACCACCGTCCCAGAGGTCCTAGAGATCGCCGCCCTCTTCGAGCAGCCGGTCGATCTCGCGGCGCAACAACCCGAGCCTGCCCTCGCGGACCAGCGGAATGTCGCGGCGGCGACGGCGCACCAGGGAGATGTCGACGTCGTGGGTGACGATGTGCTCGCGGCCCTCGTCGGCCTCCGCGACCACCTCGCCCCACGGGTCGGCGATGTGCGAGCCACCCCAGAACCGCAGCGCACCCTCGTTGCCCACCCGGTTCACGAACACCACGTACATCTGGAACATCCGCCCGTAGAACCGGGTGATGCCCCGCCAGTAGGTCCGCGAGTCGTAGCGCTCGGGGAACATGCTCTGCGCGCTGCACGCGGGCACCAACATGATCAGCGCACCGTCCTGAGCGGACAGGAACGCCAGTTGCGGCTGCCAGGCGTCGTTGCAGACCAGCGTCGCCGCGCGGTACCGGCCGCCCAGCACCGGGAAGGCGCGCGAGGACTGGCCCGGCAGGAAGTGCTTGCGTTCCTCGAAGGTCGCGTAGTTCGGCAGGTACAGCTTGCGGTGCACGTGCACCAGGCAGCCGCTCTCGTAGTACGCCGCGCTGTTGTAGGTGTGCAGCCCGTGCGCCTGCGCCTCGGCGAACCCGAGCAGCAGGCCCGCGCCCTTGGCCTGCATCGCGAGCTTCTCCATCCGCGGGTCGTCCGGCGGGATGGAGACGTCCTCCTCCAGGTCGCCGATCGAGTAGCCGCTCAGCGACAGCTCAGGGAACACGATCAGATCGGTCCCCTGTTCGACCGCCTCCGCGATCACGCGCTCGGCACGCTCGACGTTGCCGTCGAGATCGCCGGGCCGGGAGTCAACCTGGGCTAGCGTGATACGCATCGCTACCTCCTGGCGGGCTACGAGGGCCGGGGGGAAATGCTCAACATAGTGAGCGCACGCTTCGCATGCACACGGTCGGCTCCTCATCACAGGATGCCTCGTGGGCCGTCGGCCGGAAGCATCCTCGAGCCGGCGTTGTTTGGTCCGATGATGTGGCGAGCCGAAACGGAGGATGCCGTGGAAGACGATCAGATGCAGCGCGTGCTGGTGGTGACCGCCCATCCGGACGACGTGGACTTCGGGTGCGGCGGAACCGTCGCCGCCTGGACGCAGGCGGGGCTCGAGGTGTGCTACTGCGTGCTGACCGACGGCGACGCGGGTGGCTTCGACCCCGAGGTGCCGCGCTCCGAGATCGGCGGAATCCGGCAGGACGAGCAGCGCAAGGCGGGCGCGGCGCTGGGCGTCACCGACATCGACTTCCTCGGCTACCCCGACGGCAGGCTCACCGTCACCTTCGACCTCCGCAAGGACATCACCCGGGTGATCCGCCGCGTGCGGCCGGACCGGATGCTCATCTCCTCGCCGGAACGTGACCTGCGCAACCTCTACGGCAGCCATCCCGATCACCTCGCCGCGGGCGAGGCCGCGATGTGCGCCGTCTATCCGGACGCACGCAACCCGTTCGCGTATCCCGAACTGCTCGCCGACGAGGGGCTCGACGCGCACACCGTGCCCGAGGTCTGGGTGATGAGCCCGAACGACCGGGCCGATCACTACGTCGACATCACCGACACCTTCGAGCGCAAGATCGCCGCGCTGCGCGAGCACGCCAGCCAGACCGCGCACATGACGACGCTGGAGGAGCGGATGCGCGGCTGGTCGGGCCTGCAGGCCAAGGCCGCCGGGCTGCCCGAGGGCAGGCTGGCCGAGGGCTACCTGGTGCTCGACACCCGCTGACGCACCGCGTATGGCACGGTGAGGTCACGACGCTTGACGTGCGAAGGAGGCGGGTGCGATGGCCGAGCTTCTCGTCGTCCTGGACATGCAGAACGGGTTCCTGCGCGAGGGCAACCTGGCCAGCGACCGCCATCTCGCGGTGCTGCCCGAGGTGCAGCGCGAGGTGGACGCGGCCTTATCGGACGGTCGCCGCGTGCTGTTCACCGCGGACACCCACGAAGTGGCGGACGCCGAGTTCGAGGTGTTCCCCGAGCACTGCGTTCGCGGGACCAGCGAGGCCGACCTGGTCGACGAGTTCGTCCCGCTGCTCGACCGCGACGACACCCTGCTGGTGCGCAAACGGCGGTACTCGGCGCTGTTCGAGACCGAGTTCCTCGGCCACCTGCACCGCCACGGCGTCGACTCGCTGCGCATCTGCGGCGTGTGCACCGACATCTGCGTCGTCTACACCACCGCCGACCTGCGCAACCTGGATTACCAGGTGACCGTGGCGGCCCGTGCCACGGCCACCTTCGACGCGCCGGGCCACCCTGGCGACCAGGTGCAGGAGTACTCGCTCAACCACCTCCAACACGTCCTCGGCGCCCGCATCGACCACGCGTAGCGAGCCGGCCGCCGAAGCTGGTTAGCATGCGGGCGCACCGCCCGTCCGCGAAACCAGCCGAGCACCGGGAGCCGTGTGACCATCGCCCGCGATCAGCTCTTCGTCGAGTTCGACGGTTGCCGGTTCGAGTACGAGGACCTCCCCGGCGACCCGGCGCTGGCGCCGCTGCTGTTCCTGCACGAGGGGCTCGGCTCGGTGGGCCTGTGGCGCGGGTTCCACCATCAGGTGGCGACCGCCAGCGGGCGCCGGACCCTCGCGTACTCGCGGCTCGGCCACGGCCTGTCCGACCCGCCGCCGCAGCCCCGCGAGATCTCGTTCATGCACGACGAGGCCGCCACGGTGCTGCCCGCGCTGCTGGAGCGCTGGGGGGTGCACAAGCCGGTGCTCGTGTCGCACAGCGACGGCGCCTCCATCGCACTGCTGCACGCGGCCACCCACCCGGTGAGCGGCGTGGTGGCGATGGCGCCGCACGTCTTCGTCGAGGACATCTCGATCCAGGGCATCGAGACCGCCCGCGACGCCTACCGCGACGGCAACCTGCGCCGCCGGATGAGCCGCCACCACCGCGACCCGGACGTCACCTTCTGGGGCTGGAACGACGTGTGGCTCGACCCCGAGTTCCGCAGCTGGAACATCGTGGCCACGCTGGGCACCATCCGCTGCCCGATGCTGCTGGTGCAGGGCGAGGACGACCAGTACGGCTCGCTGGCCCAGCTCGACGCGATCGAGCGGGCCGTGCCGGGCGAGGTTCGGCGCGAGGTGCTGGCGTGCGGGCACTCTCCGCACCTGGAGTCCCCCGAGCCGACGCTGCGCGCCATCGCCGACTTCCTCGAGACGCGGTGACCGTCCTGGTCACCGGCGGTGCCGGGTTCATCGGCTCGCACCTCGCCGACCTGCTGGCCGAGCGGGGCCACCGGGTGCGGCTGCTCGACGCGCTGCTGCCCGCCGCGCACCGCGGTTCGGCCGCGCCGGGCTACCTCGCGGACCACGAACTGGTCGTGGGCGACGTGCGCGACCCGGACACCCTGGACCGGGCGCTGGCCGGCGTGGACGCGGTGTGCCACCAGGCCGCCATGGTCGGGCTCGGCGTCGACATCGCCGACCTGCCGGACTACGTGGGCCACAACGACCTGGGCACCGCGCACCTGCTCGCCGCGATGGCCAGGGCGGGGGTGGGCAGGCTGGTGCTGGCCAGCTCGATGGTGATCTACGGCGAGGGCCGCTACACCTGCGCCGGGCACGGGGTAATGCGCCCGCTGCCCCGCGCCGAGGCGGACCTCGCGGCGGGGGTGTTCGAGCCGCGCTGCCCGCGCTGCGGTGCGCAGCTGGAACCCGGCGTGGTCCCGGAGGACGCCGGGCCCGATCCGCGCAACGTCTACGCCGCCACGAAACTCGCGCAGGAGCACCTGGCCGCCTCGTGGGCACGGGAGACCGGCGGCCGCGCCGTGGCGTTGCGCTACCACAACGTCTACGGCCCGCGGATGCCCCGCGACACCCCGTACGCGGGCGTCGCCTCGATCTTCCGCTCGGCACTGGCCAGCGGCCGGGCGCCGCAGGTCTTCGAGGACGGCGCCCAGCGCCGCGACTTCGTGCACGTCCGCGACGTGGCCGAGGCCAACGCCGCCGCGCTGCGCTGGGACGGCACCGGCTTCGCGGCGTTCAACGTCTGCAGCGGGCAACCGCACACGATCGCCGAGATGGCGGGCCTGCTCGCGAAGCACTGCACGGGGCCCGACCCGGTGGTGACCGGCCGCTACCGGCTCGGCGACGTGCGGCACATCGTCGCCGCGCCGGACCGGGCCGCGGCCGAGCTGGGCTTCCGTGCCCGGATCGGCTTCGCCGAGGGCATGGCCGAGTTCGCACATGCCGAGCTGCGCGGCTGACCGGCACGGTCGCCCTCGTCGCGCCAGGGCTACCGCATGCCGAGCTTGTCGGCGGGCACCACCTCGAGCTGGGCGGCGGCCGCGCCCGCGACGTACGCGGTGGCGTCCCCGGGGTCGATCGCCACGTCATTGGGCTGGCGCACGGTGGGCACCGAGGTGATGCGCCGCAACGAACCGTCCGGTAGCACCTTGAGCGACACGAGCTGGTTGACGTTGGGCAGGGTCACGTAGACCAGGCCCCGGGCCGGGTCGGTGGCCAGGCCGTACGCCCGCCCCGGCAGGGCGATGCGGCTGATCTGCCGGGGAGTACCGCGCAGGTCGAACACCAGCACGGCGTTGCCCCTGGTGTCCGCCACCGCGACCCGGCCCCTGCCGATCGCCCGCACGTGGCTGGGCCCGGCGCCCGCGGGCACCTGTGCCACCGGTTCGAGCGTGACCGCGTCCCAGACGTAGAGCTTGTTGCCCCGCACGTCGGCGGCGGCGACCCGGCCCGCGGCCGAGGCGATCCCGCCCGGCTGGACCGGTCCGCGCAACACGGCCACCATCCGGTCGCCCTGCACCACGCCGACGCTGCCGCCGCCCTCGTTGGTCACGAACGTGGTGGGGCCCAGCCACACCGCGTCGTGGGGCTGCTTGCCGACCTTGACGGTGTCCGTGACCGTGCCGTCCGGCAGCCGCACGCTGATCAGCAGGTCAGTGTCCTCGGCGAGGTCGAGCACCTCACCGGGTCCGGCCTCCACCAGGTGGCGCGCGGCGCCGGGCACCGGCACGGTCCGGACTGCCCCGCTGCGCGGGTCCACCAGTGCCAGCCGTCCGGGGGCGCGCAGCGCCACCGCGACCAGCCCGGTGGCGGGATCGGACGCGACGCCCTCCGGTGCTCCGCCGGGCAGCGCGATCATCTGCCCGGCCGGGGTGGCCACCGGCGGTGGCGCCGCACCCGGCTCGGCGGGCGGGCCGGGCGGGCTCTGGACCGGTGCCTGCCGGTTTGTCCCGCAGCCGGCCAGCGCGAACACCAGCGCGATCACCGCCGCCACGCGGACCATGCGGCCTCCTCCCGGCTGCACCTGCTGACCTCAGGAGGATGTCCGGGTCGCCACCCGGCGCGGTTCACCCGCAGCGGGTGCGGGCAGCAGGCGTCAGGCGCTGCGCGGCTCCGGCAGCGGCAGATCCCCGCCCGCCTCGGCTCGGTCCCCGCCGTCGCTGCCGGTGAGCAGGACGTGCGCGACCAGCGCGGGGTCGTCGCTCATCGGCACGTGGCCACAACCGGGCAGCCGCAGCAGCCGAGCCTGCGGGATCAGGCCCTTCACCAGCTTCGCCCGCGGCCGGAACACGATCAGGTCCCGCGCGCCCCAGGCGACGGTGACCGGTATGTCCGGAATGCCGCCGGTGAACAGCAGGCCCTCACCCGCCGCCACGGCGGGCAGGAATCCGACCGCGGTGATCAGCGCGTGCATGTCCTCCAGCACCTGGCGGGGCGCGAGCAGCGAAGGACGGGCGAAGATCACCCCCGTCATCAGGGTCCGCCCGAGAGCGGTCTGCGCCAGCTTGGCGGCGAGCTTCGGCGGCAGGTGGCGCGCGGTGCGGTGCACGGATCGCACCATGGTGAGCGCCCAGCGCCGCACGATCGGGGTCCACAGCCCAGCGGGCGAGAGCGCCGTCGCGCTGCGCACCAGACCCTGCTGGGCCAGCACGAGCGAGACGTATCCGCCCATCGAGTTCCCCGCCACGTGCGGGCGATCCAGCCCCAGCCGGTCGAAGAAGTCGGCCAGCATCGGGATGATGGTCTCGACGTCGTAGGACAGCTGGGGTGGCAGCGGCGGCGACTCGCCGAAACCGGGGAAGTCGACGCAGATGACTTCGCGATGTGCTGTCAGCCGGTCGAGCACCGGGGTCCAGGCCTGACGACGGTGACCGACGCCGTGCAGCAGAACAAGCGGCGGTCCCGAACCGAACCGGTCATAGGCCAGATCCACGGCGGTAACTCTACCGATTGGTAACAATTCACGTGCGGTGGCGGCGATTCCCGCTGCGCACAACGCCCCCGCACGCCGGTGATCTCCGGCTTGTCCCGGGCATCCCGGTTACTGTCTGTTGCCCGAATTGATCTGCGCGCCGCCGTGCGCGGCCTGAACAGGGTCTTTGACCCATACCGAACGATGTGATGATCTACACCGAGGAGTGAATACGCCGCAATGTACCTACCTTCGAGTGGGTTCCGGCGGAAGGTACTGCCCCTTGTACTCCGCCCTCTGCCACGCTCGAGTCGATCACCTCTCACGAAGGAGCTTCGGATCATGGCGTCCAAGCCGAGCATGGTCCACCCGTGCACGCCGCCGCCCGCGGTCGAGATCGTCGAGCTCAGGTTGGGCGAAGGTGACATGTGGACCTGCCCGACCTGCGGAGACGAGTGGAACCTCATCAAGGGGGTCAACCCGGGCGGCCTGCTGCCCACCTCGGCCCAGCGGCCGGAGTGGGTGCGCCCCAATAGGACCGGCTAGCCGCCCCCGCCTCCGTCACCGCGTTCTGGCGGCAGAACGCGGCTCCGGGGCGTCGACGTAGCGGTCGGCGGCCGCGTACCAGCCCACCGGCGCCATCACCGCGGCCAGCGCGAAGAGCACCGCGAACGGGGCGTGCCAGCCGCCGGTGGCATCGTGCAACACACCCACCAGCAGCGACCCGATCGCCGCGATGACATAGCCGATGCCCTGGACGAACGCCGACAACGCCGCGGTGGCCTGCGCGGTGCGGGCACGCAACGCGATCAGCGTCAGGTTCAGTGGGAACATCCCGAGGCCGAGCCCGATGAGCGTCATCCACAGCAACCCGCCTGCCACCGGCGCGATCAGCATCCCCACATAGCCCGTGACGCTGACCCCGAGCAGCCCGACGACCAGCGGCCGCTGGGTGCGCAGCCGGGTGGCCACCGGCGGCACCACCAGCGACACCGGTATCGCCAGCACCGAGACGACCGCGGACAACAACCCGGCGCGCGCCGCCGAG
>DASXOL010000085.1:0-4436 GCA_036494295.1 Pseudonocardiaceae bacterium | reverse complement strand
GCTGCCGCTCACCTCGTCGGCTTACACCGGCCTCACCGGCGCGGTCCGGGACTCGTCGGTGCTGGGCGTGGTGGACACGATCATGCCCAACTCGCTGCGCCAGCTGCCCTCGGATCTGACCCGGCTGCTCGACGTCTCCGGCTTCCCGGACGTGCTGGCACCGTTCTCGAAGACGCCGATCCAGGACGTCGGGCCGGTCGATCCGACGCTGCTCAACAGCCCCACGGTGCGGCAGGCGCAGGCCAGCGTGCTCAAGGTCCGCGGCAAGGCGCCGTCGTGCTCGCGGGCACTGGAGGGCACCTCCTTCGTGATCGCGCCGGAGCGCGTGATCACCAACGCGCACGTGGTCGCGGGCACCAGCGAGGTGTCGGTGGAAACCGCGGACGGATCGCTGGACGCCAAGGTCGTCAAGTACGACCCGGAGGTCGACGCGGCGGTGCTCGACGTGCCCGGGCTGGCGGCGCCGCCGCTTTCGCTGGCCCCGCAGGAGGCCTCCAGCGGGGCCAATGCCCTGGTGCTCGGTTATCCGCTGGACGGGCCCTACACCGCGTCGGCGGCGCGTGTGCGGGAACAGATCAAGCTGCGCGGCCCGGACATCTACAACTCGACCACGGTGCTGCGCGAGGTCTACACGGTGCGCGCCGTGGTGCGCAGCGGCAACTCCGGCGGCCCGCTGCTCGACGAGTCGGGCCGGGTGCTCGGGATGGTGTTCGGCGCCGCGGTGGACGACGAGTAGACTGGGTTCGTCCTCACCGACAAGGAGATCGCCGACGACGTCGCGGCGGCTCGCAGCTACCACACCCGAGTGCCCACCGGGGCCTGCGCCGCCTGAGCTGCGCCGGCAGGAATCAGGGCGTCGGTGCGGACAGGAATTCGGTGAGCAGCGCGGTGGTGTGCTCGGGCTCCTCCTGCTGCACGAAGTGCCCGACTCCGGGCAGCACCTCGTACCGGTAGCGGTCGGCCGCCCACTGCACGGAATGCCGCGCGGTACGTTCCAGCAGGCAGCGGTCCTGCGCGCCGTGCACCTGCAACACCGGCACGCGCACCGCCCGGTTCACCGCGTGGTTGAGCCTGCGGCCGTCGAACCGCAGCCGGGAGCGCCCCACCCAGCGGTAGTACTCCAGCGCGCTGTGCGCCGCGCCGGGAATGAGCATGGCCCCCCTGCTGAGCTCGGCCACCGTGGCGAACTCGTCCGACGAGCACCATCTCGGCCCGCCCCAGCGGCGCAGCAGCCGTTCCACCTCGGCGCCGCCGTCCCTGGTGAGCCTGCGCTCGGGTAGCCACGGCGTCTGGAACTCGGCCATGTGCCGGGCGGCATGACGCTGTACCGGGTCGCGCAGCAGTGCCCGGAGTACCGCGAGCGGATGTGGGGCGGCCAGCGCGGTGACCGAGCGCACCACGCGGGGGTGCAGCGCCGCGGTGCACCAGCCCAGGATGCCGCCCCAGTGGTGGCCGACGAGATCGGCATGCCGCTCGCCGAGCGCACGGACCAGGCCCGCGACATCACCGGAGAGCGTCCACAGGTCGTAGCCGAGTGGTGGTTTGTCGGAGTCTCCGTAACCGCGCAGATCGACCGCGACGGCATGCAGCCCTGCCTCGGCGAGGGCCGGTATCTGATGTCGCCACGACCACCAGAACTCGGGGAAGCCGTGCAGCAGCAGCACCAGCGGCCCGGTGCCCGCTTCCACGACATGCAGGCGGATCCCGTTGGCCGAGATGTCACGGTGGGTCCACGGCCCGGGGATCCGGACCGAACCGGGATCCGGCCTGCGGATCACCCCCGCGGGTAGTCGACGCGGGGATACGGGCTCCCGGCCGCGCCGCCAGGTGCCCCGCCGTCCTCGTCTGCGGTGGACGTGCGGTGCGCCAGCACCGCGCCCGTCTCGCGCACCGAGGTGATCGTCCGCTCCGGCTTCTTGATGCTTCGGACCCGTCGCCAGCCCACCAGCGCGCACAGCCCCGCCGAGACGAGCATCAGCACGAAGACCGTGGTGAACGCGGCCCACCGGGGCAGCCAGACGGCGAGGACTTCGCCCAACGCGATGAACAGGAAGAACAGGCTGAAAGTCAGGATCGCCAGCGCGATGATGAAGAAGATGCTGCCCTTGATGCCCTTGCGGACCTCCGAGGTGACCTCGGACTTGGCCAGTTCCACCTCGGCACGGAACAGGGTGGAGAAATGAGTGGCGGCCTCGCGGACCAACTCACCCAGCGACGCGTCCTTGGGCCCCGGTGTTTGCTCAGGTGAAAGCGGGAGAGACGGCATCCCGGTCGCGCTGTCCGGCTTGGCATGCCGGCCGTGGCGGTGTGGCTGGGTGCTGGTCACCCGCGACATGGTGCCACGCCATGAACACTTGGTCGCATCGGCCATGCCTACCGGTTAGCGGATCGGCCGCGCCGGGCGATCGAATGTCCCGGTAGGACACACCGCGGGGGCACCGACGTTCCGGTTCGGCAAGAGTCCGGAGTACGTCGGATGTCACCTGAATGAGTGCATATAACGAACGCGGCGACCGCTGGCCCGAGTCGGCGTCGACGACCGGCATACCACCTGGAATTGCGAATGCACATCGTGATGCATTGCCGTCGTTTCCCCTCTCGTCCGGACGTGACGCGGGGATGCCCGCGGTCGTCGCGAAGCGGGCGGCGCAGCCCGCGCACCGGAGTGGGTGGTCGTCGCTCAGAGGGGTCGGCGGCGACGGAATTTGCACGAAGAGGCACCGCACATATACCGAGAGTTGCAACAACCTGGTACATCTTGCGCGGTGAACGGGATGCTCGGGCGGACTCTGCTGGCGTTGCTGCTGTGCGTCGTGACCAGCGCCAGCCTGTGGGCGGTGTCGTTCGTCGCAGGTCCTCCCCGCGATGACGGGCCGCTGCTGCTCGCGCCCGCGAAGGTGGCCCATCTCGGCCCGTTGCTTCCTCCGGTGTCGCAGCTGCACCTCGACCCGGTCACCCCGCAAGCGGTGCAGCCCAGGGCCGTTGCGGCAGCGCCCGCGCAACCGGATCCGCTGGTCAGCTGGGCGGACCGGACCGCGCCGCTGCTCCAGATCCCGGTGCCGGCGCTGGTCGGCTACGGCATGGCGGACCTGACGATGCAGCAGCAGGAGCCGGGGTGCCGGCTGTCCTGGATCACGCTTGCCGCGCTCGGGAGGGTCGGCTCGGCGGACGTGGCGCCGCAGGCGGGCGTCGCGCAGGCGACCTCCGCGGCCAGGACGCTGTGCAAGCGGGGCAGGGACACGTCGACGCCCAAGGGGTGGATGGCGGCGGTCCGCTCGGTCGGCTCCGACGAGTCGTTCGTCCACCGCGTCTTCGCCGCGGCGACGACCTACGCGTACAGCGAGAACGCGGATCGCCCGCTCAGCCCGCCGATCCGCACAGCCATCGACTTCGCCATCGACCAGATAGGACTGCCCTACATCTGGGGCGGCAACGGTCCGGGCCGGGGCGACGCCGGGTTCGACTGCTCCGGCCTCACCTCGGCCGCCTACTCCGCCACCGGGATCTCGCTGCCCCGCACCGCGCAGAGCCAGTACGACGCCACTGCGCGCGTCAACTCCGCTGACCTGCAGCCCGGCGACCTGGTCTTCTACGGCGCGCCGGGCATGATCCACCACGTCGGGCTCTACATCGGCGACGGGGAGATGATCAACGCGCCGACGTTCGGGATGCCCGTCCAGGTGGCCTCGGTCCGCTACGCGGGCGACGACTACGCCGGGGCGGGCCGCCCGATCCGCTGAGCGCTCGGGACGCCCGCCCATTGGGGCCTTTTCGGTGTCCCCAAAGTGCAACGCCGAACGCCCCCGTTCTCGCCCGACCACGGGCTGCGCCGCCCACCCCCGTGCCGCGAGGCTGGAGGCTGGGAGCCCGGATGCGGACTGGGCAGGCCGGCCGTGCCGAGCGGAGGTGGAGGACCCGGTGATCGTCTGTCGCAACTGCGGGTTCCACAACGCGGACGCGGACGCGTTCTGCGGATCCTGCGGACAGTTCCTCGAGTGGACCGGGGAGCGGCTCGCGTCGTCGCCGACGTCCGCGGCCGGTGCCGCCGAGCCGGACGCCCGGGTGCCTCGCCCGGCCGAGCCGGAGATCGCCGTGCCCCGCCCGGCCGAACCGGCGCACCGCCCGGCCGAGCCGGAGGTCGACGTGCCTCGCCCGGCGGAGCCCTCGGCTGTCGAGCAGGCCGCTCCTGAGTCGAAGCCGCGGGCTGAGCAGTGGCGACCCGCGGTCGGATCGCCGACGGTCCGGCGACAGACCGCTCCGCCACCCGTGCACAGGTCCGCGGCTCCGACACCGCCTGCCCCGACACCGCCCACCCCCACGCCGTCTGCCTCGACACCGTCTAGCCCGACACCGTCGGGCCCGGCATCACCTGCTCCGCCGTCGCCTGCTCCGCCGTCGCCTGCTCCGCCGTCGCCTGCGCCGAAACCGCCGCCGAA
>DASXOL010000084.1:0-15059 GCA_036494295.1 Pseudonocardiaceae bacterium | reverse complement strand
CGACCACCCCGCTCATGCCCCCTATTGTCCAGAACGCACCGACAATTCCGGGGTCGTCATAGAGAATCTCCACAGAAAAGGCGAGAATGCGGCGAACGGTCGTCACCACACGCCAACCGGCTCATCGGGTTTCGTAATGCGAAGACGTGTGGCGCACGATTGCCGCAACGACGAGGTCCCACAGCGGGGGCGGGGGCAGCTCGTGACCCATTCCTTCCAATGGCACGAGCGAGGCGCCCGGTATCTCCGCGGCAAGGGCCTCGCCATGGCCGAACGGAAAGAACGGATCAGCGGTGCCGTGCAGAACCATTGTCGGAACGTCGATCTCGGCGAGCCGGAACTGAGCCGAGCCTCCCGCGACAATCCAGTGGTTCGTCATGCTCGCCGCGATGTCGCGGGTGCGGTCGACCACGATGTTCGCCAGGCGCCGCATCCGGTCCTCGTCGAATCCGAGCGAACCGGCATAGGCGCGCTGGCCTTCGACGAGATAGTCCACCACCGCGGCGCGGTCGTGCCAGGCCGGCTGGGGATCGGGATCCGCGAACCTCGCGGCCAGCCGCGCGTCCATCGGCGGGAGGCTGGTCTGATCGACGCGTTCTCCCGCGGCGCTGGTCGCGATGAGGGTGGCGGTGCGCAGCCGGTCCGGGTGATGCGCCGCCAGCTGCTGGGCGATTCCGCCGCCCATGGACAGCCCGACCACGTGGGCGCGGGCGATGCCGAGAGCATCCAGGACGCGCAGGGGGTCGGTCGCCAGGTCGGCACCGGAATACGCCGGCTCCCCCGCCGGGTAGACCTCGGATCGGCCGGTGTCCCGGTGGTCGTACCGGATCACGAAGCGGCCCTCGTCCGCGAGCCGCGCACAGAACTCGACGTCCCACCAGTCCATCGACGCGGCCGCACCGCCGATCAGCAGCAACGCCGGGGCCGCCGGGACGCCGAACGTCTCCACGCACAGCCGCACGCCCGCCACCGTCACCAGTCGTTCCGCCATGCACCTGTAGACCCGACCTGGACGGCAAACTCATCGGAGCGTCACCGTGGGACTGCCCACGGATTACTTCGCCGCGGGCCGTGCGCGAAGGTGCGCCCGTTCGCCTTGCCTGCTGAACAGGCTGAGGAATTCGACGGGGTCGGGGCCGGTGCTGCCGAACCAGTGCGGTACGCGGGTGTCGAACTCGGCTGCTTCGCCAGGTGCGAGCACCAGGTCCTGTTCGCCGAGCACGAGCCGCAGTCGCCCGTTGAGGACGTAGAGCCATTCGTAGCCCTCGTGTACCTGCGGATCGGGTTCGCTGCGCCCATTGGCCGGGATCACGAGCTTGTATGCCTGGATTCCGCCGGCTCGACGGGTCAGCGGCACCATGGTCATCCCATGGCGGCTGATCGGGCGCAGGTGGATGCGCGGGTCTCCGGTGGGCGGGGCGCCGACGAGCTCGTCGAGCGTGACGGCGTGGGCCTTGGCCAGGGGCAGCAGCAGTTCGAGGTTGGGTCGGCGGTCGCCGGACTCCAGCCGCGACAGGGTGCTCACCGAGATGCCGGTCGCAGCGGACAGGTCGGCCAGCGTGGTGCCGCGTCGTCCGCGCAGCGCGCGCAGCCGGGGTCCTACCGCGGCCAGCGCGTGGTCCAGGTCGTCGGGCACCTCGCGAGTTTGCCATAACAGCAACATTCCTTGCCATCTTGGCCAGCGAGCTCGCATGGTGGTCGTGGCGGGTCTGTTCAACGCCGACAGCGCGAGACATCGAGCGTCATCGCGGAAAGGGAGCCGTTGTGTGTGATCATTTCGACGAAGCGTTCTGGGAAGAGCGTTACCGCTCCCACACCGCGGTCTGGAGCCGACGGCCCAATCTCCCCCTCGTCACCGAGACCGAGGACCTCTCCCCCGGAACCGCACTCGACGCAGGCAGCGGCGAAGGCGCCGACGCGATCTGGCTCGCCTCGCACGGCTGGCAGGTCACGGCCGTGGACTTCGCCACCACCGCGCTGCGTCGCGCCACCGCACACGCCGAAGCCCTCGGCGCCGAGGTGGCCGGGAGGATCCGCTGGGTGCGGGCCGACCTGACCAGCTGGACACCCGCGCAGGACCATTTCGATCTGGTCTCCGCCCAGTTCGTGCACCTATCGGCCGCGCCGTGGGAGGTGTTGTTCCGCCGTCTGGCGGCATCGGTGGCGCCCGGCGGCACGCTGCTCATCGTGGGCCACCATCCTTCGGACCTGCAGACCGTGCCCCGCCCACCGTTTCCGGACCTGTACTTCACCGCCGAGGACGTCACGACCTGGTTGGACCCCGATCAGTGGGAGGTCGTTGTCGCCGACGCCAGACGGCGAACCGCCTCCGCACACGACGGTCCCGAGATCACTGTTCACGACGCCGTCCTGCGGGCCCGCAAACGTCCCTGACCGAGCGAGTCCTTATGGCGTCGGCTCGGACATGCCCGCGCCCTGCAACGCGGAGGATGCGGTGGCGCGCATGCGGCGCAGCAACCGGCTCTCCACCGCACGCACCAGCGGATGCGTGCCGTTTCCGTCCGCCACGGCTTGTTGCCATGCCGCGAGCCGGGACGAACAGGTCTCGGGGTCGTCGAGTTCGGTGCAGTGCAGGCTGTCGTCGTTCAGGTCGACGACGATGGTGTCGCCGTCTTCCAGCAGCGCGATGGGCCCGCCCACCGCGGCTTCCGGGCCGACGTGTCCGATGACGAGTCCGACCGAACCACCGGAGAACCGGGCGTCGGTCATCAGCGCGACGGTGATGTTCTTCCGCCGGCACAACGCCGTGATACGGGAGGTCGGGTCCAGCATCTCCGGCATCCCGGGAGCCCCTCGCGGACCTTCGTACCTGATGACCACCATGTCTTTGTCCGCGAACACGTCGGGACTGTTCTCGAGCGCCTCGAGCAGCGACGTCTCGCTGTTGAAGACCCGGGCTCTGCCCACGAACCTGCCGTCCTCGACGCCGCCTTCGACGCCGGCCACCTTGATCACCGCGCCGCCGTCCGGGGCGATGTTGCCGGCGAGCAGGCGAAGGCCGCCGGTCTGCTTGAAGGGAGCCGCCATCGAGCGGATCACCGTGCCGTCCGGCGCGGGCGGATCGAGTCGTTCGACCTGCTCCCGCAGCGTCTCGCCGGTACAGGTCAGGCAGTCACCGTCCAGCAGTCCGGCGCCGAGGAGCTCGGCAAGGATCACCTGGAGTCCGCCGTGGGCGTCGATGTCCACCATCGAGTACCTGCCGAACGGACGCGCGTCGACGAGAACCGGCGTCGAACGCGAGTAGTCGTTGAACTCGCGTTGCGTCATGACCTCGGACCAGAAGTCGATACCGGCCGCTCGGGCGATCTCGGGGGCGTGCAGCAATACGTTCGTCGAGCCCCCGAGCGCGATGGCGACCAGCGTCGCGTTCTTGAGCGCCGCCGGCGTGACGATGTCGCGCGGCCGGATGCCTCGCTCCGCCATGGTCTGCAGGCAGTCGATCAGTTGCCCGGGAAACTCCTCCACCCGCCGCTTGTCCTCCGACGCGGGCGAGACCATGTGGATCGGCTCCATGCCGAGAGTGGCGATGAAGGACTGCATGGTGTTGTAGGTGAAGATGCCGCCGCAGCTGCCGTAACCAGGGCACGCGTTGCGGGCGTAGCGCTCTCGCTTCGCCAGATCCGGGTCCCCGGCCACCTGGAAACAGCTGACCAGGTCGATGGTCTCGCCGGTGACGGGGTCGACGCCGGGCCGGATCGAGCCGTCCGAGAGCACCACCGCAGGCACGTTGCGTTCGAGGAGCGCTGCCATGGTGCCCACCGGAGGTTTGTCGCACGCCACCACCGCGACGACGGCTCGGACGTCGCTGCCCTCCAGGTGCAGGCACATCCCGTCGTTGGTGGTTTCGCGCCCGATCAGGGAGTACCGCATCTGCGGAGTGCCGTTTCGCTGACCGTCGGAGATGCCGCCGGAGAAATTGGGGGCGATCAGGCGCAGCGGCAGTTCCTGGCCGATGACCCGCCGGCTCAGCTCGTCCTGGATGGCGGCCACCTTCGCGGGCACACCCGCGTAGCAGATGCTGTCGCCGAGCGTGCCCACCACCGCCCAGGTGGGGCCGTGAATGTCGTCCGCCTTCTGGCCCAGCAGGTTCGCCGTGGCCACGGCCTGGCAATCCTGCCCGGGCTTCCACGCTTCAGTGGTCGTCATTTCAGTGCCCGTCATCGTGGTTCTCCTGACCCTCCATTTCGCGCTCCGCACGATACCGCTCTCAGTGGCGCAGTCCGGCGACCTCTCCGATCACCACGATCGCGGGTGGGCGCAGGCCCTGGGTCCGCACCTCGGCGGCGACGTCGGCCAGGGTGGTGTGCACGGCGCGCTGGGTGCGCGTGGTGCCGTCGCAGATCACCGCGACCGGAGTGGTCGCGGGCCGGCCGTGCTCGATCAGGACATCCGCGAAGGCGCCGATCCGTTCCAGCGCCATCATCAGCACCAGGGTGCCGCGCAGCCGGCCCAGCGCGGCCCAGTCCACCAGCGAGCTCGGGTGATCCGGCGGCACATGCCCGGACACCACGACGAACTCGTGCGCGACACCGCGGTGGGTCACCGGGACGCCTTCGACCGCGGGCACCGACACCGCGCTGGTGATCCCCGGCACCACGGTCACCGGGATCCCGGCCTCGGTGCAGGCCAGCACCTCCTCGAAGCCGCGACCGAAGACGAACGGGTCGCCGCCCTTGAGCCGGACCACGAACCGGCCCTCCTTGGCGCGCTCCACCAGCACCGAGTTGATGTCCTCCTGCGGCATCGCCCGGCCGTAGGGCACCTTCGCGGCGTCGATCACCTCGACGTGCGCGCCGAGCTCGTCGAGCAGTTCCCGCGGGGCGAGCCGGTCGGCGACGACCACGTCGGCACGCCCCAGCAGCCGCCTGCCCCGCACGGTGATCAGGTCGGGGTCGCCGGGCCCGGCGCCGATCAGCACCACACCCGGCATGGCGGGCCGGTCCGCGGCGTCCGGTGCGTCGTCCACCACTCCGGTGCGCAACGCCTCCACGAGCGCGTCGCGCACCGCGGCCGAACGGCGCGGCCTGCGCCCGGCGAGCACGCCGATCAGCAGGCCGTCGTGCTCGGCGCTCGCCGCGGTGACCGCGGTGCCGCCGGTGGCGTCGTCGGCGCGGACGCAGAAGATCCGCCGCCGGGTCGCCTCCGCGGCCACCGCGGCGTTCACCTCCGGCGCGGACGTCGCGGCCAGCGCGTACCAGGCGCCGGCGAGATCGCCGTCGGCGTAGTCCCTGACCTCCCAGCGCACCTCGCCGGCCGCCGCGATCGCCTCCACGGCGGGGGTGGCCTGCGGGGCGATCAGCAGCACGTCCGCTCCCGCGGCGACCAGCCGGGGCAGCCGCCGCTGCGCCACCGTCCCCGCACCGACCACGACCACCCTGCGGCCGGTGAGGTCCAGTCCGACCAGGTAGGGGTTCATGGGCGGAACTGTAAGTAGAGCAGGGCGTTGACGGCGGCGGCGGCCACCGCTGTCCCCCCTTTGGCGCTGCGGTTGGTGAGCGCGGGCAGCCCCGAGTCGCGCAACGACTCCTTCGCGGCGGCGGCGTCGACGAAGCCCACCGGCAGGCCGATCACCAGGGCCGGCCGCAGCTGCCCGCACTCGGCGAGCCGCAGCAGCTCACGCAGCGCGGTCGGGGCGTTGCCCACCGCCCACACCGCGCCGTCCGGGTGCTCCTCCGCGACCCGGCGGATGCCCGCCGCGGTGCGGGTGAGCCCCTCGATCGGCGGTCCGGCAGCGTCCAGCGCCACGACGGCCTGCCGCGAGGTGATGCCCGCCGCGAGCATCCGGACGTCCACCACCAGCGGCGCGCCGGACTCCAGCGCCCGGGCACCCGCGAGCAGCGCGTCCTCGTCGCAGGCCAGATCGTCCGCGTACGCGAGATCGGCGCTGGTGTGGATCACCCGCTCGGTCACCGCCCGGGTGGCCGGCGGCAGGCCCGCAGTGTCCACCCTGGACCGGAGGATGCGGTACGACTCCGCCTCGATCGGGTGTCGTGTCCTGCTCCGGCCGCTCTGCCCCTGCGAACTCTGCACGCAACTCCTCGCGCCTGCCCTCGGCTTGTTGCCACACTAGGTGCAAGGCCGAACGGAGACCGCACATGGGCGTCGAAGATCATGACTCCGACCTGGCCACCGAGTACGTGCTCGCCCGGCGCCAGCGCCCCGACCTGGACCCGAGCGCACTCACTGAGGTGATCTTGTCGAGGCTCAGCGAGGACCAGCTGCTGCGCTGCGCGGGTGACGCGCTGGCCTGGGCACCGTATCCGGCCACCCGCCGTGAGCTGGCCCGCAGCTACGTGGAGAACTTCGTGCTCGCCATGGAGAGCGACTCGGACTCCGACCCCGTGTAGGTGCACGGAAGGTGTGTGCTAGGTCGCAGTGATCCTGATCTTCGGGCATCATCTGGCCCATGGCAATCACGCGGAGCAACAGTACGAATACGCAGCGCGCATACCCTGGGCCATCCGGGCCATCGGCGAGCCGTCCCCGGCGCAGGCGCATCGCGCTCGCCGCGGTCGCCGCCCTGGCGGCCCTCACCCCGCTGGCCTGCTCGGCCAACCAGAGCCCGGCAGCATCGTCGCCCTCGTCGCCGTCGTCGCCGCCCTCCTCGGCGAGCAAGGCACCGGCGCTCCAGTTGAAGGGCGAGGGCACCCTCGCGGCGCCGTCCGCGAACGGCACGGCCATCACCTACGACGAGTCGCTGGCACCGGTGGGCGCCAAGCTGACCACGTCGATGGTGCCTGCCGGCAACGCGACCGAGGTGAAGTTCACCGTGTCCGGTCTCACCCCCAACCGCGGCTACGCGGTGCACGCGCACACCAAGGCCTGCGGCGCCGACGCCAAGGCCGCCGGACCGCACTACCAGAACCGGATCGACCCGGCCGCGACGCCGGACAAGCCGTCGAGCGACCCGGCATACGCCAACCGTACGAACGAGATCTGGCTGGACCTGACCACGGACGCCAAGGGCTCGGCGCAGACCGCCACCACCGTGCCGTTCACCTTCACCAAGCGGGAGCCCGCGTCGATCGTCGTGCACAAGGACATGGTCACGAACACCGAGCCGGGCAAGGCGGGCACCGCCGGGGACCGGATCGCCTGCCTCACCCTGCCGAAGGGCACACCGGCCAACTCGTGAATCCCGGGCACCTGAGGTGCGCCGCGGCACCGCTGCGCTACCCACCCGGAGCAGCGCCGGCGTCGGCCGCCGCAGCACTCGGTTACTCTCCTGTTCGAGCGTGGAAACGGGAAGCCGGTGTGACTCCGGCGCGGTCCCGCCACTGTGACCGGTGAGTGGACCCCTACGACGCCACGGCCCGCGGGCTGGAAGGCAGGGGCGAGCGTCGACCCGGGAGCCAGGACACCGGCCACGCGGTAAGGCGACACGTTCCACGGGAGATGGGATGGCCTCATGCGGTCGGCTACTGGGCTGCTCTCCTTCGTCGGTGCCGGGCCCGGCGCGGCGGATCTGCTCACCCTGCGCGGTGCGCAGCGGCTGAGCACCGCGGACGTGGTGGTGTGGGCTTCCTCGCTGGTACCCGCCGAGGTGCTCGGACACTGCCGCGACGACGTCGAGGTGCACGACTCCGCGGGCATGACGCTGGAGGACGTGCTCGCGGTGTACGAGGCGAACCCGGAGGCCGTGATCGTGCGGCTGCACTCCGGGGACGTCTCGGTGTACTCGGCGCTCACCGAGCAGCTCGCCTGGTGCGCCGAACACGAGCGGGCGTTCGAGATCGTGCCGGGAGTCGGTTCGCTGGCCGCCGCCGCGGCCACCGCGGGCGTCGAGCTCACCGTGCCCGGCGTGGCGCAGAGCGTGGTGCTCACCCGGCTCGGCGGCGGGCGGACCGCGGCGTCGATGCCCGCGGGCGAGAGCGTCGCCGCGTTCGCCAGGCACGGCACCACGATGGCCGTCTACCTGTCCGCGGGCCGCCCGGAGGTGCTGCGCGACGAGCTGCTGACCGGCTACCCGGCTGACACGCCCGCGGTGGTGGTCGCCAAGGCCAGCTGGCCGGACGAGACGGTGCTCGCCACCACGGTCGGCGACCTGGCAGGCACGCTGCGCACCGCGGGCATCCGCACCGTGGCGCTGGTGCTGGTCGGGCCGGCGCTGGCCGGCGCGGGCAGCCGGAGCAGGCTCTACGACCCGGCCTACTCGCACGGCTGCCGACGCCGCTCGGCGCCGGGCAGCACCGAGGGCAGGCCGATCCCGGCCGCGAAACGCAGGCCGGCGTGACCGCCCCGCAGCCACCCGGCTCGCTCACCGTGGTCGGGCTGGGTCCGGGCGGGCCCGCCCACCGCACCAGGGCCGCCGAGGACGCGGTCCGCGAGGCGCAGGTCGTCGTCGGGTACCGCCGCTACCTGGCGGCCTGTTCGGACCTGACCGGTCCGCACCAGAGGCTGCTGCCCAGCGCGATGGGCGCGGAGGCGGACCGCGCCGCCGAGGCGGTCCGCGCCGCCGCCGACGGCGCCCGGGTCAGCCTGGTGTCCTCCGGAGACGCGGGCGTCTACGGGATGGCCTCGCTCGCGCTGCGCACCGCCACCGCGCTGCCCGCCGACAGCCGGCCCGCGGTGCGGGTGGTGCCGGGGGTGACCGCGGCGACCGCGGCGGCCGCGCTGCTCGGCGCCCCGCTGGCCAGGGACTTCGCCTGCCTCACCCTCTCCGACCTGCTCGCGCCCTGGGACGCGGTGGAGGCCCGGGTCCGCGCCGTCGCCGGGGCCGATCTGGTGCTCGCGCTCTACAACCCGCGCTCGGCGCGGCGGCCGTGGCAGCTGGCCAGGGCGCTGGAGGTGCTGGCCGAGCACCGGCCGGGCGACACGCCGGTGGGGCTGGTCACCGACGCGGGCCGCGACGGCGAGCGGGTGGAGCTCAGCACGCTGGACACGGTCGACCCCGCCGCGGCGGGGATGCGCACCGTCGTCATCGTCGGCTCGTCGGGCACCACCCGGCTCGGCGACTGGCTGGTGACCGCACGGGAGATCAGCGGGTGAGCAGCGGGCGGACACCGACGACGGGGTGGCCGGCATGACGGTGCACCTGGTAGGCGCCGGGCCGGGCGACCCCGAGCTGCTGACCCGGCGCGGCGCCGCGCTGCTGGCGCGGGCCGAGCACGTGGTCTACGACCGCGCCTCGATGGCCGAGCTGCTGGCGCTGGCACCCCAGGCGACGCGGCACTGCGTGGGCAAGCGCGGGTCCACACCGGCGCCGCCGCAGGAGCGGATCAACGCGTTGCTGGTGGAGCTGGGCAGGACGGGGACGTGCGTGGTGCGGCTGAAGGCCGGCGACCCGTTCGTGGTGTCCCGCGGCGGCGAGGAGGCGATCGCGCTGGCCGCGGCCGGGGTGGCACTGGAGATCGTGCCCGGCGTGTCCGCGGCGGTGGCCGCACCCGCGGCGGCCGGGATCCCGGTGACGGTCCGCCAGCTGGCCCGCAGCGTCACGGTCGTCGCCGCGAACGACGACCCGGCCTATCCGCACGAGGTGGACTGGGGCGCGCTGGCCCGGTTCGGCGGCACCATCGTGCTGCTCACCGGGCGGGCCGCGCTGCGCCGGATCCTCGCCGCGTTGCGGGCCGGCGGGCTGCCCGGCGACACCCCGGTCGCCGCGATCAGCGCCGCGACCCGCCCGCAGCAGCGCACCACGAGAGGAACCCTGGACGACCCGCCCGACCCGCGGCTGCCCCCGCCGCTCACCGTGGTGATCGGCGATGTCGCGGCGCTCGATCTGTCCGGCGGTCACGAGGAGGTCAGCCGTGCACATTCCTGATGGTTTCGTCTCCCCGCCGGTGGCGGCGGCGGGTGCGGTCGTCGCGGCCGCGGGGCTGGCGGTCTGCGTGCGCCGGGCGGGGCGCGAGTCCACCGAGCGCCAGTTGCCGCTGGCCGGCCTGGCGGCGGCGTTCTTCCTGGTGCTGGAGGCGCCGATCATCCCGGTGGCGGTGGGCACCAGCGGGCATCTCCTCGGCGGCACGCTGGCGGTCGCGCTGCTTGGGCCGTGGCTCGGCCCGGTGGTGATCACCGTGGTCACCGTGGTGCAGGCGCTGTTCATGGGCGACGGCGGGATCACCACGCTGGGGCTCAACGTGGTGAACATGGCGCTGGTCCCGGCCGCGGTGGGCTACCCGGTCCTGCTGGCGGGGCAGCGGCTGCTGCTGCGCACCCGGCTCGCGGGCGCCACCGCCACCTCGTTGGCGGCCGGAGTGGCGGCGGTGGTGTCCATCGTGGTCGGTTCGGTGCTGTTCACCGGCGAGTACGCGGTGGGCGGCGCCGCCGGGCTCCCGCTCGGCACCGTCGCGGCGTCCACGATCGGGGTGTACGCCGTGGTGGCACTGTTCGAAGGACTGGTCACCGCGCTGGTGGTGCGCGGCCTGCTCGCGCTGCGCGCCGACCTGGTGCGGGTCGCCCCGGAACCGGTGCGATGAGCAGCGCGCACGACCCCGGCGCCGAGCTGCTGGTCGCCGCGGACACCCCGGTGCACCGGCTCGCCCCGCAGTGCAAGGTGGCCGCGACCGTGCTGTTCGTGCTGGCGGTGGCGTGCACGCCACGCGGCGTCTACTGGCCCTACCTGTGGTACCTGCTGCTGCTCGCCGCGGTGGCGGCCACCGCGGCGCTGCCGCCGTTCACCCTGCTGCGCAGGCTGGCCGTCGAGGTGCCGTTCCTGCTGTTCGTCCTCGCGCTGCCGGTGCTCGGCAGCCCCCCGGAGCTGACCGTGCTGGGGATCGGGCTGTCGGTGCCCGGATTGCACGCCGCCGCGACCATCGCGCTCAAGGCCACGTTCGGGCTGCTCGCCGTCGGGATCCTGGCTGCGACCACGCCCCTGCCGGAGATCATCGCCGGGCTGGAGCGGCTGCGGGTGCCCCGGGTGTTCACCGCGGTCGCGGCGTTCATGGTGCGCTACACCGAGGTGGTGCTCGCCGAGCTGGCCCGGATGCGGACCGCGCGGATCTGCCGGGGCGGCGACGTGCGGTGGCTCTGGCAGCTGCGGGACGTGACCGTCGGGCTCGGCGCGCTGGTGGTGCGGACGTTCGAGCGCGGCGAGCGGGTGTACCTGGCGATGGCCTCCCGCGGCTACACCGGTGCGCTGCCCGCCGCGCTGACCGGTGCCGCGGCGCCCCGGCTCGCCTGGCTGGCCGCGCTGGCGGTGCCGCTGCTCGCGGCGTCCGCGACGGCGCTGGCCGCGATCGGGCCGGTGTCGCCGTGACCAGGGCGATGCTGGTGGTCGGGCACGGCAGCCGGGACGCCGACGGGGTGGAGGAGTTCTGGGCGCTGGCCGAGAAGGTCCGCCACCTGGCGGGCGACCTGCTCACCGGTTTCGGCTTCATCGAACTTGCCGCCCCCACGGTCGACGAGGCGATCGACGACCTGGTCGCCCGCGGCGCCACCGAGATCGTGAGCGTGCCGCTGGTGCTGCTCTCGGCCGGGCACCTGAAGAACGACGGGCCGGCGGCGCTGGGCCGGGCCCGCGACCGGCATCCCGGCGTGCACTTCCACCTGGCCCGTGATCTCGGGATCGAGCCGAGGGTGCTGGAGGTGGCGGCGGACCGCATCCGGGACGCGGCCGGGCAGGCCGACCCGGAGAAGCTGGGTGTCGCGCTGATCGGGCGCGGCTCGAGCGACCCGGACGCCTGCGCGGACCTGTGGAAGGTGGGCCGGCTGCTCGCCGACGGGCGCGGGCTGGGCAACGTGGAGCCGGGCTTCGTATCGGTGGCCACGCCGTCGGTGCCCGAGGCGTTGCACCGGCTTCGGCTGCTCGGCGCGGGCACCGCCGTGGTCGCCCCGTTCTTCCTGTTCCCGGGTGTGCTGCTGAACCGGATCTACCGCGAGGCCGCGGCCTGGGCGCAGACGCATCCCGAGGTCGAGGTGCGCGGCGCCGGGCACCTGGGGCCCGACTCCCGGGTCGCGGAGCTGGTGCTGGAGCGCTACCGGGAGGCCCGCCAGGGCGATGTGCGGATGAACTGCGATCTGTGCGCCTACCGGGTCCAGCTGCCCGGCTACGAGTCCAAGGTGGGCACGCCGATCTCGTTGACCCCGCACGGCGACGGCCCGGCCCGCGGGTCGCGCCGCGCCAGGCGGGCCACCCGGGTGCCCACGCCCGCCCCGCCGATCCCGATCCGCCGGGGCCGCTTCCTCGGCTCCGGCGACCCGGTGCGCGACGGCGTGCCCGCGGTGGAGGTGCGCGATCTCGACTTCACCTACCCGGACGGCAGGCAGGCGCTCTCCGGGGTGTCGCTGCGCGTTGAGGCGGGTGAGCGGGTCGCGGTGCTCGGCCCCAACGGTGCCGGCAAGACCTCGCTGGTGCTCCAGCTCAACGGGGTGCTGACCCCGTCGTCGGGCTCGGTGACGGTCGGCGGCACGGAGCTGAACCGGCGCACCGTCGCCGAGGTCCGCAGGCGGGTCGGGGTGGTGTTCCAGGATCCCGACGACCAGCTGTTCACCCCCACGGTGGGCCGGGACGTGGCGTTCGGCCCGGCCCATCTCGGGCTGACCGGCGCGGAGCTCGCCGACCGGGTCACCGAGGCGCTGTCATATGTGGGCCTCGCCGACGCCGCCGACCGCCCGCCCCATCGGCTCTCGCTGGGTGAGCGGCGCCGGGCCGCGGTGGCGACCGTGCTGGCCATGCACCCCGAGGTGCTGGTGCTCGACGAGCCCACCGCGAACCTCGATCCGGCGGGCCGTCGCGAGTTCGCCGACCTGGTGAAACGACTCGGGATGACCACCCTGCTGGTCACCCACGATCTGCCGTACGCGCTGGAGCTGTGTGCGCGGGCGGTGGTGATCGACCACGGCCAGGTCGTCGCCGACGGCCCCACCAGGGAAGTCCTGGCCGATCCCGGATTCATGAGCGCACACCGGCTGGAGCTGCCCGCCGGTTTCAACCCGTTAGGAGTGACATCGTGACGCGGCTGCTGGCGCTGGTCGTCTTCTTCCTGCTGGCCACCGCGGTTCCCGCCGCGGCGCACGACACCGAGGACGCCGGCCCGCCGATCGCCTCCGACGCCCGCTCGGCGGTGGTCGCCGAGGACCTTCCGCCCGGCGTCACGCTCGACGTCCTGCAGAACGGGTGGGCGCTGCGGCTGCGCAACGAGTCGCCGTCGGTGGTGACCGTGCGCGACCCCGCGCTGCGGGTGCCTCCCGGCGGTTCGGTGCAGTGGCACCTGGACGCCGCCCACGCCGACGAGGGGCCGCACCCGGCGGTGCAGCCGTGGCGGGTGGCCGTCGACGTGGGTGGTGCGACGCACCAGGTGCTCGGTGAGGTGCGCTGGACAGCGGGTCCCTCGCCGGTGCCGTGGCTGGTCGGGGCCGGGATCCTGGCGGTGGGCGTCGTGCTCGCCGGATGGGTGCTGCGGCGGCCCGGCGTGCTCGCCGCGGCGCTGGTTGCGGCCGTCGTGGTGTCGATCGCGCACAACGCGGCGGCCCTCGCGGACCGGACCGCGGAGGGCTCGCGCTGGGCGCTGCTCGGCGACTATCTGCCGCAGGCGGGCTGCTGGCTGCTCGGTGCGCTCGCCGTGGCGCTGCTGGTGCGCGGCCGCGCCGACGGGCTCGGACTCGGGGCGCTCACGGCCGTCGGGCTGGTGCTGGTGACGCTGGTGCGGGACGGCTCGGTGCTCGATTCGTCGACCGTGGTGGTCGCGCTGCCCGCGGTGGTGGACCGGCTCGCGATCACGGTGAGCGTGGGCCTCGCCGCGGGCGTGCTCGCCGCATTGCCACTGGTCGCGGCGAATTCCCGGGTGACGACTGAGCCCGCCCGTCAGCCGAGCTAGCGCCTTTCTGGCTCACCGCATTCGCGGGATCGCGCGCAGTGTTCACCAAAGGCAGTGTTCACCAAAGGCAGTGCTCACCAAAGGCAGTGTTCACCAAGATGGACGAACTCACGCGGCATCGCCCCCGAAACACGCTGGCGGCGAATGCCGAGCACAAGCACAGCTGGGAGAGCGCGACGATGCTGACCGTGACCACCAAGGACGGGACCCATATCTTCTACAAGGACTGGGGAATCGGAAACCCTGTGGTATTCAGCCACGGATGGCCGCTGAACGCCGACGCCTGAGACAAGCAACTGAACCTGGTGGCGGCCGGCGGCTTCCGCGCGATCGCGCACGACCGGCGCGGGCACGGGCGGTCCAGCCTGGACCTCACCGACGCGATCCTGGTCGGTCACTCGACCGGCGGCGGCGAGGTGACCCGCTATCTCGGCCGGCACGGCACCAGCCGCGTCTCGAAAGCCGTCCTGGTGGGCGCCGACCGCCGCTGATGGTCAAGACCGCCGCCAATCCCGAGGGCCTGCCCATCGACGCCTTCGACAACATTCGCGCCGGGGTGGCAGCCGACCGCTCGCAGTTCTACGGCGCCAACAGGGCCGGATCCACGGTGTCGAAAGGCCTCCGCGACGCGTTCTGGCTCATGAGCATGCAGGTGGCATCAAGGCCTTCTCCGAAACCGACTTCACCGACGACCTCCGCAGAATCGACGTACCCGTGTTCGTCGCGCACGGCGACGACGCCCAGATCGTGCCCATCCAGGCCGCGGCTTTGCGCTCGTCCAAGCTGCTCCCGAAGGCGACGCTGAAGGTCTACCCCGGCGCGCCGCACGGACTGGTAGGCGCATACGAGGAACAGTTCACCAAAGATTTACTGACCTTCATCAAGAACTGACCGGTTCCGCACGCAACTTTCCGCGGACGGCGACGCGGCTGCGCGAATGTTGGTCGTCGGCCGCTGATCGCTCTCGGTCTTGTCGTCGCCGCCGTCGGATTCTATCGGAATTCTATTCGAGCGCCACGGAACTAACTAACCGTTCGTCGTTTATCGGCGGCCGTTCGGCGTTCTTCTGGATTTCTTTTGCGTTCGGTTCTTCGCTGGTTCCGGAATTGTCGGTGCGTTCTGGACAATAGGAGGCATGAGCGGGGCGGTCGTGGAGTCGTCGCCTTCGGTGCGGGATGCCGAATGGGTCGCGGCGCTGCGTGCTGCGGACACCGCGGCCCGGCAGGCGCAGGCCGCGGTGCTGGAACTGCTGGCCGATCCCGAGGCCACCGAGATCGCGGTCCGTAC
>DASXOL010000083.1:0-11304 GCA_036494295.1 Pseudonocardiaceae bacterium | reverse complement strand
CCCGGCTCGCTGCCGGTGCTCAACGGCTCCGCGGTCGAATCGGTCATCCGGATCGGGCTGGCGCTGAACTGCTCGATCGCACCGTGGTGCCGGTTCGCCAGGAAGAACTACTTCTACCCGGACATGCCGAAGAACTTCCAGATCTCCCAGTACGACGAGCCGGTCGCGCTGGACGGCTCGCTGGAGGTGCTGGACGACGGCGCGACGGCCACCGTCGCGATCGAACGCGCCCACATGGAGGAGGACACCGGCAAGTCGCTGCACGTGGGTGGCTCGACCGGCCGGATCCACGGCGCGAGCCACTCGCTGCTGGACTACAACCGGGCCGGCGTGCCGCTCATCGAGATCGTCACCAAGCCGATCACCGGCACCGGGGCCCGCGCCCCCGAGGTGGCCCGCGCCTACGTGGGCACGCTGCGCGACCTGCTGCGGGCGCTGGGCGTCTCCGACGTGCGGATGGACCAGGGCTCGCTGCGCTGCGACGCCAACGTCTCGCTCATGCCGCGCGGCTCGACCGAGTTCGGCACCCGCACCGAGACCAAGAACCTGAACTCGCTGCGCTCCATCGAGCGCGCGGTGCGCTACGAGATGCGCAGGCAGGCCGCGATTCTCGCGGCTGGCGGCACGATCGTGCAGGAGACCAGGCACTACGACGAGGCCACCGGCAGCACCAGGGCGGGGCGGCGCAAGGAGACCTCCGAGGACTACCGGTACTTCCCCGAGCCCGACCTGGTGCCGATCGCGCCGTCCGAGGACTGGGTGGAGCAGTTGCGGGCCACCCTGCCCGAGGCGCCTGCCCAGCGCCGCGCCCGGGTGCGGGCCGAGTGGGAGCTCTCCGACCTGGAACTGCGCGACCTGGTCAACGCCGGAGCGCTCGACCTCGTGGCGGCCACCGTCGAAGCCGGCGCGCCACCTGCCGAGGCGCGCTCCTGGTGGGTGTCGTACCTGACGCAGCAGGCCAACTCCCGCGGCGTCGAGCTCGCCGAGCTGCCGATCACCGCGCCGCAGGTCGCCAGGGTGGTGGCGCTGGTCGCCGAGGGCGCCCTGACCAACAAGCTGGCTCGTCAGGTCGTCGACGGCGTGCTCGCCGGCGAGGGCGAGCCGGACGAGGTGGTCGCGGGCCGCGGGCTGGCCGTGGTGTCCGACGACTCCGCGCTGACCGCCGCGGTCGAGGAGGCGCTCGCCGCCCAGCCGGACATCGCGGAGAAGATCCGCGGTGGCAAGGTGCAGGCCGCCGGTGCGATCGTGGGTGCGGTGATGAAGGCGACCGGGGGACAGGCCGACGCCAAGCGCGTCCGGGAGCTGATCCTGGCGCACTGCAGCTCATAGGTGGCTCGACGCGGGGGCGCGATGCAGGGCGACACGCAGTGGTACGTGGACGACCGGTGCACCAACTGTGATGTGGCCCGGCAGCTGGCCCCGGGCCTGATCGGTGAGGTCAACGGCAGCTCGGCGGTGCTGCGTCAGCCACGCGACGAGGCGGAGGTCGCCACGCTGCACGCCGCCGCGTACGCCTGCCACACCAGGTCCATCCACCGCGCCGACCGCCCGCTGGACCCGGCGCTGGACCCGTTCCCGCTGCGCCTGGACCGCGAGGTGTACCTGTGCGGGCACAACTCGTCGCGCACCGCGGGCGCCAACTCGTACCTGCTCCGCAGACCGGCGGGGAACCTCATGATCGACACGCCACGCTGGAGCGAGCGGCTTGCCGAGCGGTACGAGGCGCTGGGCGCGGTGACCGATGTCCTGCTGACGCACCGGGATCACGCCGCGCACGGCCGCCGCTACGCGGACCGGTTCCGGGCCCGGCTCTGGATCCACGAGGGCGACCTCGCGGCCGCCCCCGACGCCGACCGGGTGCTGCGCGGGATCGACCCCGCCGAGGTCGCGCCGGGCGTGGTCGCGCACCCGCTGCCGGGACACACCGAGGGCAGCGTGCTCTACGTCGCCGACGACGAGTACTGCTTCAGCGGCGACAGCATCTACTGGTCACGGACCACCGGGGACATCGAGGTCGCCGAGAACGTCACGTGGTACTCCATCACGGAGCTGGCGGCGTCCCTGACCCGCTCGGCGGGGCGGCTCAGCTTCGAATGGCTGCTGCCGGGCCACGGCGACCGCAAGCGGCTACCCGCGCCGGACATGACCCGGCGGCTGGCGGAACTGGCCACCCGCACCCGGGCGCTGCAACCCCGGCCGGTGGACTTCACCGCGACGCGCTGGTGACCGGGTCCGGTCAGTCCTGGCCGCCTGCCGAACCCACCGGGTCGGTGAGGATGAAGACCCGCTCGTCGCTGGAGATCGGCTTGCCGCCGGTCTTGTTCACCGTGCCCAGCCACATGGAACGCCCGTCCGGGCTCAGCGCGGCCGCCGCGACCCGGCCGTAGTGCTCCAGCGGGATCTCCAGCGGCTTCCCGACGAAGGTGCCCTCCGGGCCGATGCCCAGCGCGAACATCGGCGCACCGCTGGTGAAGGCCACCTGGATGCGCCCCTGCATCACCACGCACCCCGCCGCGCCCGGCCGGTTCGGCCAGCTCCACGCCGGCGACCCGATCGGGTGCCCGGGCGTCACCCGGTACAGCGCGTCCCGGTCGGCCGCCCGGTCGGTGACCCACAGCTCGCCGGAGAACGGGTCGGTGCAGAGCCCTCCCGGTGAGTGCAGGCCGCCGGCCAGCACCTTCGAGCCGCTCGGATTGCCGGCCGCGGGGCGCCCGGAGGGGTCGATGCGCAGCAGCTTGCCGGCCAGCGAGTTCGGGTCGTCGGCGGCGGCCGGGTCGCCCGCGTCGCCGGTGGCGACCACGAGCATCCCGTCGGAGTCCAGCTGCAGCGCGCCCGCGTTGCCGGTGGCGCCCCGCGGGATGCCGGTCAGCACCGGCTTGGGCACGTCCTGCGGCGCGAGCCGGACCACCCGGTTGTCGATCGGGGTGGTGATGTAGGCGTACATCAGCTCGTCCTCGGCGTAGTGCGGGGACAGCGCGAGCCCGGTGAGCCCGCCGTCGCCCGTCGGATCGACGTCGAGGGCCGCCACCTGCTGGTTCGGCCGGTCCTGCTGCACCCGCTGCACGCGGCCGGTGGTGCGCTCGGTGGCCAGGCCCACCTTGGCCTCCGGATCCAGCACGATGATCGAGGACACCGGTTCGAGGCAGGTCGCGACCACATGGGGGTCCGGGTCGACGCAGCCCTTCGGCGCGCCCAGCGGCTCTCCGCCCGGCCCGCCGGGCCCGGGCTGGCGCGGATCGCCGGGCGTCTCCGGCTGCGGCCCCGCCTCCGAGCCGAGGTCCGGCTTGGGCCGGTAGGGCCCCGCCCCGGTGTCCGGAAACCGTGGCGTCAGCGCACAACCCGCCAGCAGCGCCGTCGCGGCCAGCAGGACGAGAGCAGCACGACGGCGCCCACCGGTTCGCGCGGGCGCAGAGGGTCGCACGATGCGCCAGGCTATGTGGCGGTCCGTGAGTCGCTGGTGAGCAGGGGCGGGCCGCGGTCGGCGGGTTAGGGTCCCCGGTTGTGACGACCACGGTGCTGGTGCCCGACGAGTACGGAGCCGCCGAGCTGGCGAGGCTGGCCGACGTGCGCGCGGTGCGCTACGACCCGGCAGCGCCGTTGGCGGACCAGCTGCCCGGGGACGAACTGCGACAGGTCGACGTGCTGGTGCCCCCGTTGCAGGGCGGCGACCGGGCCGACCTGCTGGCCGCGCTGCCCAACCTGCGGCTGGTGCAGCTGCTCACCGCCGGCTACGAGGCGTGGGAAGGGCTGGTGCCCGAAGCTGTCGCGCTGTCCACCGGCCGCGGCGCGCACGGCGGATCCACCGCGGAGTGGGTGCTGGCGACGCTGCTCGCGCTGCAGCGTGACCTGCCTGCTTTCGTCCGGGCACAGGACCGCGGCGAGTGGGACTACCACCTCACCGGCACCCTGATCGGCGCCCGCGTACTCGTGATCGGCGCGGGCGACGTGGCGCAGCAGATCGTGCGCAGGCTCGAACCGTTCGGGACGCACACCGTGATGGTGGGCCGCACCGCCAGGGACGGCGTGCGGGCCATGGCGGAGCTGCCCGACCTGGTGCCCGAGCAGGACGTCGTGGTGCTCGCCGTCCCGCTCACCGAGCAGACCCGGGGATTGGCCGATGCCGGCTTCCTGGCCCGGATGCGCGACGGTGCGGTGCTGGTGAACGTGGCGCGCGGTCCGGTGGTGGACACCGATGCGCTGCTCGCCGAACTGCGCACCCACCGGCTGCGCGCCGCGCTCGACGTCACCGATCCCGAACCGCTGCCCGCCGACCATCCGCTCTGGCACGCGCCGGGACTGCTGATCACCCCGCACGTCGGCGGCAGCGTCACCGGCGCCTTCCGCCGCGCCTACGCCATCGCGGCGGAACAGATCGAACAGTTCATCAAGGGCCGGGATCCGGAGAACCTGGTCCGCGACCGCTGAGCGCAGTCCAACGATGGCCGCTGAGCGGCCCGGTCCGCGGCGAGCCGCTACCCGGTCGCTGGGGGAGTGGCGCCCGCGGGCAGCGGGTCGGGCAGCCGCCCGCCGCTGGCCGCGGCGACCACGGAGAGGTCCTGCACCCGCACCGCGGGGAGCATGAGCTCCTTGCCGCCGTGGCGCACGGCCCACACCCTCGACCGCTCGTCGACCCGGAGGCCTTCCAGCTCCGACCAGCTGATCTGTTCGGAGCCCAGCACCCGGTGCACCGCCACGTTGTCCCGGTCCACCACGGTTCGGGTCCGGATCACCCACACCGCGATCGCCACCGGTACGACGTAGAGCACCTGCAGCCACGGCGCGCCGAAGGCAACCGGGGTGATGCACACGGTCAGCACGAAAACACCGATCAGCGCGGTGAGCGGCATCCGGAAAATCGCGGCGGGGGAGTCGGTCACGGCCCCCATAGTGGCAGGTGGGCGCGCTGTGCGGGGTCCGGGTCCGGATTCGGCGGCGCATTCGGTCATCGGTCCATCACCGTCCGTGCACGCCCGGGCGCGGCGCGCGATCCGGAATGTCGGGAAAGTGACGAAAAGTAGCCGACCGCACCTGCCGCCCGCGACGGCGGGCTCCGGGACGGCCCCGCGCCCGCTCGCCGCGGTCCTCACCCGATGGTGGGAAGCCCTGCGGCAGCCCGGCCGGCCGTTCGCACCCGCCGCGGCCCCGCGTGCAGGAGAATCAGGTCTTTGCAGGTCCGCACGTTGGATGTCCGAAGATTCCCAGGATCCGGGAGGGCTTCCCGCGTGGTTGACGTCCACTGTGCGGGCCGGTTAACGTCGCTGACGTGTTGATCCTCGACGTACTCGTACTCCGCAGGCGCGTCGCCTGAAGGAGCCCAAGGAACCTGAGACGTCGACGCGCCAACCCTCGCTTCCAGCCCACTGGGCGGCGAGGGTTTTTTCGTGCCCGGACGAGATAGCCACGAGCTGAGGCAGGACCATGACCACCGTGACACCGCGAGACGTGCCGATGCCGGCACCGCCGCCCAAACCGGCTCCACCCGCAGGAGCGCCGGTGCGCGTCACCGGCGCACAGTCCCTCGTGCGCTCCCTGGAAGCGCTGGGGTGCGAAGCGGTGTTCGGTATCCCCGGCGGCACGATCCTGCCCGCATACGACCCGCTGCTCGACTCCACCAAGGTCCGCCACGTCCTGGTGCGCCACGAGCAGGGCGCGGGCCACGCCGCCACCGGCTACGCGCAGGCCACCGGGCGGGTCGGGGTGTGCATGGCGACCTCGGGTCCCGGTGCGACGAACCTGGTCACCCCGCTCGCCGACGCCTACATGGACTCGGTTCCCGTGGTGGCGATCACCGGCCAGCAGACCAGGGCGCTGATCGGGACGGATGCCTTCCAGGAGGCCGACATCACGGGCATCACGTTGCCGATCACCAAGCACAACATGCTGGTCAAGGATCCGGTGGAGATCCCGAGGGCGATCGCGGAGGCGTTCCACCTGGCCGCCACCGGGCGCCCCGGCCCGGTGCTGGTGGACATCCCGAAGGACGTGCTGCAGGAACAGACGTCCTTCTCGTGGCCGCCGGAGCTGAACCTGCCGGGGTACCGGCCCACCACCCGCCCGCACGGCAAGCAGATCCGCGAGGCCGCCCGGCTCATCGCCAGCGCCCGCCGCCCGGTGCTCTACGTGGGCGGCGGCGTCATCAAGGCGAAGGCCACCGCGGCGCTGCGCGAGCTCGCCGAACTCGTCGGGGCGCCGCTGGTGACCACCCTGATGGCCCGCGGTGCCTTCCCCGACTCGCATCCGCAGCACCTCGGGATGCCGGGGATGCACGGCACGGTGGCCGCGGTCGCCGCGATGCAGCGCTCCGACCTGCTGATCGCGCTCGGCGCCCGGTTCGACGACCGGGTCACCGGGCAGCTCTCCACGTTCGCGCCGGAGGCGCAGGTCGTGCACGCCGACATCGACCCGGCGGAGATCTCGAAGAACCGCAGGGCCGATGTGCCGATCGTGGGGGACTGCGCCGAGGTGATCGGCGAACTGATCACCGCGGTGCGCATGGAGTTCGAGTCCGGGCGGCCCGACCTCGCGCCGTGGTGGCGGCAGGTGGACTCCTGGCGCTCGACGTTCCCGCTCGGCTACGACCGTCCCACCGACGGGGCGCTCTCGCCGCAGTACGCGATCGAACGGATCGGCGCCCTGGTCGGGCCGGACGCGATCTACGCCGCCGGGGTCGGCCAGCACCAGATGTGGGCGGCGCAGTTCATCGGCTACGAGAACCCCCGCACCTGGATCAACTCCGGAGGGCTCGGCACGATGGGGTACGCGGTGCCCGCGGCGATGGGCGCCAAGCTCGGCATGCCGCACAAGGCGGTGTGGGCCATCGACGGTGACGGCTGCTTCCAGATGACCAACCAGGAACTCGCCACCTGCGCCATCGAGGAGATCCCGATCAAGGTCGCGGTCATCAACAACGGCAACCTCGGCATGGTCCGGCAGTGGCAGAACCTGTTCTATTCGGAGCGCTACTCGCAGACCGACCTCGGTACGCACACCCGGCGCATCCCGGACTTCGTGCTGCTCGCCGAGGCGCTGGGCTGCGTGGGGCTGCGCTGTGCCGCCGAGGAGGACGTGGACACGGTCATCGAGCGGGCCATGGAGATCAACGACCGGCCCGTGGTGATCGACTTCGTGGTGGGCAAGGACGCCCAGGTGTGGCCGATGGTCGCGGCAGGCACCGGAAACGACCACATCATGGCGGCGCAGGACATCCGCCCGTTGTTCGAGGAGGAACTGTCCTGATGTCCAAGCACACCCTTTCGGTGCTGGTGGAGAACAAGCCAGGCGTGCTGGCCAGGGTCGCGGGCCTGTTCAGCAGGCGCGGGTTCAACATCCACTCGCTCGCGGTGGGGCCGACCGAGAGCCCGGACATCTCGCGGATGACGATCGTGGTCGCGGTCGACGAGCTGCCCTTGGAGCAGGTGACCAAGCAGCTCAACAAGCTGGTCAACGTCATCAAGATCGTGGAGCTCGACCCGGCGCTGGCGGTGCAGCGCGAACTGCTGCTGGTGAAGGTGCGGGCCGACGCCACGGTGCGCTCGCAGGTGCTGGAGACCGTCGAGCTCTTCCGGGCCAAGGTGATCGACGTGTCCCCGGAGGCGCTCACCGTCGAGGCCACCGGGACCGCGGACAAGCTCGACGCCCTGCTGCGGATGCTGGAGCCGTACGGGGTGCGTGAGATGGTGCAGTCCGGCATGGTCGCGATCGGCCGCGGTCCGCGCGCGATCACCGCCAACCCAGCCCGCTAAACCCCGTAACCCCGCCGCAGTCTGGATGCAGAACGCTGCTGTTCGGCCCCTGGTAAGCGCGATCTGCATCCAGAACGCGGAACCGAGAGCAAGTTCAGATCAGGAGGATGGGTACCGCCCATGAGTGCAGAAATCTTCTACGACGACGATGCCGACCTGTCGATCATCGCCGGCCGCAAGGTTGCCGTGATCGGCTACGGCAGCCAGGGGCACGCCCACGCGTTGAGCCTGCGCGACTCCGGGGTCGACGTCCGGGTCGGCCTCCCCGAGGGATCGAAGTCGCGTCCGAAGGCATCCGACGAGGGCCTGCGCGTCGTGACGCCCGCCGAGGCCGCGGCCGAGGCCGACGTCATCATGATCCTCGCGCCGGACACCAAGCAGCGCAGCATCTACGCCGAGGACATCGCGCCGAACCTGAAGTCCGGTGACGCACTGTTCTTCGGCCACGGTTTCAACATCCGCTACGACCTGATCCAGCCGCCGTCGGACGTGGACGTCGCGATGGTCGCCCCCAAGGGCCCCGGCCACCTGGTGCGCAGGCAGTTCGTGGACGGCAAGGGGGTGCCCTGCCTGATCGCGGTCGAGCAGGACCCCTCCGGCGGCGCACAGGCGCTCGCCCTCTCCTACGCCAAGGCGATCGGCGGCACCCGCGCCGGGGTGATCAAGACCACCTTCACCGAGGAGACCGAGACCGACCTGTTCGGTGAGCAGACGGTGCTCTGCGGCGGGATGACCGCGCTGGTCCAGGCCGGTTTCGAGACGCTCACCGAGGCCGGCTACGCGCCGGAGGTCGCGTACTTCGAGTGCCTGCACGAGGTCAAGCTCATCGTCGACCTCATGTACGAGGGCGGCATCTCCCGGATGCGCTACTCCATCTCCGACACCGCCGAGTACGGCGACCTCACGCGCGGTCCGCGGGTGATCAACGCGGCGGTCAAGGAGGAGATGCGCCGCATCCTCACCGAGATCCAGGACGGCACGTTCGCCCGCGAATGGGTCAGCGAGGACGACAACGGGCGCCCGAACTTCAACAAGCTGCGCGCCGAGGGCGAGCAGCACCCCATCGAGCAGGTCGGCGGACGCCTGCGCGGGCTGATGTCCTGGGTCGACCAGCCGCTCAACGACACCGCCTGAGGGCGGTTCCCAGCCCGGGGGCCCGTGCCGTCCGGCGCGGGCCCCCGGTGCATGCCCGGCTGCGCCGATCGGGGGTGCGGTGGGTCACCTGTTGCCCCTGACACCTGAGCACCTCGCCTAGACTCCGAGATTGTCCGAGCAGGGCGCAGGGAGCCGATGGTGCCGTCCAGCGAGCAGCCGCTCCTTTGATCGCCGTCGGCAGGCGGCGCCGGAGCGCTCTCGCCGTCCGCACGATCGACAGGGAGCTGTCTCCGCGGTGACCACCACGAGCCGACCCTCGAACAAAGCACGAGTCCTGATCGCCGAGAAGCTCGCACCGTCGGTGCTGGAGGTCTTCGGCGACGAGTTCGACGTCCAGCACGTCGACGGCACCGATCGCACGGCGCTGTTCGAGGCGCTGGCAGACGCGGACGCGCTGCTGGTCCGGTCCGCCACCCGGGTGGACGCCGAGGCGCTCGGGCACGCACCGCGGCTCAAGGTCGTCGCCAGGGCAGGTGTCGGGCTGGACAACGTCGAGGTGCCCGCGGCCACCGACCGCGGCGTCATGGTGGTCAACGCCCCCACCTCGAACATCGTCTCCGCGGCCGAGCACGCCGTCGCGCTGCTGCTCGCGGTCGCGCGGCACATCCCGGCCGCGGATGCCAGCCTGCGCGACGGGCAGTGGAAGCGCAGCGCGTTCTCCGGGGTCGAGCTCTCCGGCAAGACCGTCGGCGTGGTCGGCCTGGGCAAGATCGGCCAGCTGGTCGCCCAGCGGCTCGCTCCGTTCGGCACCGAGCTGATCGCCTACGACCCGTACGTGTCCCCGGCGCGAGCCGCCCAGCTGGGCATCGAGCTGGTCGACCTGGACGAGCTGCTCTCCCGCGCGGACGTCATCTCGGTGCACCTGCCCAAGAGCAAGGAGACGCTCGGGCTGATCGGCGCCGACCAGCTGGCCAAGACCAGGCCGGGCGTGCTCATCGTCAACGCGGCCCGCGGCGGCCTCATCGACGAGCAGGCACTGGCCGAGGCGGTCCGGGACGGCCAGGTCGGCGGCGTCGGCCTGGACGTGTTCGCCACCGAGCCGTGCACCAGCAGCCCGCTGTTCGAGCTTCCCCAGGTGGTCGTCACCCCGCACCTGGGCGCCTCCACCACCGAGGCGCAGGACCGGGCGGGCACCGACGTGGCACGCAGCGTGCTGCTGGCGCTGCGCGGCGAGTTCGTCCCCGATGCGGTGAACGTGATCAGCGGCGGCATGGTCGGCGAAGAGGTCCGCCCGTGGCTGCCGCTCACCGAGAAGCTGGGCACCGTGCTGGCCGCGCTGGCCGGACGCCCGCCGGACTCGGTCACCGTCGAGGCGCGCGGCGAGCTGGCCGCCGAGGACGTGTCCGTGCTGCAGCTGGCGGCGCTGCGCGGGGTGTTCGCCCGGGTGGTCGAGGAGCCGGTCACCTTCGTCAACGCGCCCCGCCTCGCCGCGGAGCGCGGCGTGGCCGTCAGCGTGACCACGGCCAGCGAGAGCCCCGATCATCGCAGCGTGGTGCAGGTGAAGGGCGGTTTCGCCGACGGCACCCTCTACTCGGTCTCCGGGGCGCTGTCCGGACCGGCCCAGGTCGAGAAGGTGGTCGAGGTCAACGGCAGGCACTTCGACCTGCGGGCGCAGGGCGAGGCGATTCTCATGGCCTACCCGGACCGCCCCGGGGTGATGGGCACGGTGGGCACCCTGCTCGGCGAAGCGGACATCAACATCGAAGCCGCCCAGATCAGTCAGACCACCGCGGGCACCGATGCGATCATGATGCTGCGGGTGGACCGTGCGGTGGCCAAGGACACGCTCGACGCGATTGCCGCTGCGGTGGGTGCGCGCAACATCCGGTCGGTTACGTTCGGCTGATCCGACACGCCGCCGCAATACTCCATTGGCGTAGTCACAAAACGCGATCGACTGGGTACGTTCCGTGCGACGAGGCTCAGACTGCGCGCCGATCAAGGGTACGGCGCCACGCCGGGGGACCCACTTGTTGGGCTTGGCCGGGTGACTCACCTGAGGTGAGCACCCGACCTCCGGCACGGTCGCGAACCGCCTCGAGTGAGGGCGTCAGCGGTGGGTCGCATCCCGGAGGGTGGCCTGCGCGGCCGTCGGTGGAGACGGTCGGCGGTCGCGGTGGCGGCGATAACGGTGGTGGCATCGGCCGGTGGCTGGGCCGCCGCGGGCGCGGGCTGGGCCGAGTCCGGCCCGCCTCCGCTGGCGCCCGGGTTGCCGACCGCGCACGCGCTGCCGCTGCCGCCGTTGCTGGGCAAGCTCGGCCCCCGGCTGGCCACCAGCACCGGACCGGTCACGGTGTTCGTCGAACTCGCCCAGCCCGCCGCGCTGGACGTCTTTCAGCAGCAGCGTGGTGCCGGCAAGCCGGTGCCCGCTGCCGCGCAGGCCGCGACGCAGGCGCGCGGCCGGATC
>DASXOL010000082.1:0-11676 GCA_036494295.1 Pseudonocardiaceae bacterium | reverse complement strand
ACGCTCACCAAGGACCAGGCCGACTACATCGGCGTCGACGTCGAAGGCCCCTACAAACCCCCCCACTACCGCTACTAACCCCCACCCGGCACCCGGCACCCGGCAGCAGGCGGCGGCAGGCGGCCCGGGGGTGTGCGGCGGTTAACAGCGCCCCACCCCCGGGTCTGCAGCACTTGAAGAGCCACACACCCGGGGCGGATAGCGTGGTGCGTCGTGGGGCGGCTGGTGGTCATCGAGGGGCTCGACGGTGCGGGCAAGCGGACTCTCGCCGAGCGGCTGACCGGTGCGCTGGCCGAGCGTGGCGCGAGCGTGGCGCGGCGGGCGTTCCCCCGCTACGACACCGACGTGCACGCCGCACTGGTGCGCGACGCGCTGTACGGGCGGCTGGGCGACCTGGGCGACTCGGTGCACGGGATGGCGGTGCTGTTCGCGCTGGATCGCCGGGACGCGGCCGACGAGTTGCGGGCCCTGCGCGCCGATCACGACCTGGTGCTGCTGGACCGCTATGTCGCCTCGAACGCCGCCTACGGCGCGGCCCGGCTGCACCAGGACGCCGACGGCGAGTTCGCCGAGTGGGTCCGCGGGCTGGAGATCGACCGGTTCGGCGTGCCGGTGCCCGACGCCCACCTGCTGTTGCGCGTGCCGGTGGCCACCGCCGCCGCCCGCGCGGACGGCCGCGCCGAGACCGACACCGCACGGGCCAAGGACACCTTCGAGAGCGACCCGGGCCTGCAGGCCCGCTGCGCCGCGGTCTACGACGGCCTCGCCGCCCGGGGCTGGCTCGCGCCGTGGCGCGTGCTCGACGGCGGCGCGGACCGCGAGTCGGCCACCGGAACGTCGGCGCCCGCGACGTCGCCCGCCGAACTGGTGGCATGGCTGCTCGACTGAGTGATCACACGTGCCGGACGGGAAACGTTCATGCTGGTCTGCGCGATGTGCCCGGTGTGACCCGAGCCCACATCCCAGCCCAGGCGCCCGCGCCGCGCAACAGGGAATTTCTCGGCCGCAGGCCTGATCAGCGGCGCGCGGCGCCGCCGCACGCCACGTCGCCGCTGTGGGACAACACGCGGCTCGCCGTGCTGGCCTTCACCCGGCAGGTGCTGCTGCGGCCGGTGCGGATCGGCACGCTGGTAGGGCTCGGCGGGATGATCGCCCTCGTTGCCGTGCGCGGCGACAGCTGGTGGATCGTGCTCGGCGTGCTGTTGTTCCAGGCCACCGCGGCCGCGTTCACCGCGATGTGGGTGGACGTCGAGTCGGTCGCGGTGGCGTCGTCGCACGCCGCCGCACCCATGCCCGCGCAACTCGACTGGCCGCAGTTCTTCGTGCCCCAGCAGCGCCGTCCTCGGTCCGACCAGTGAGCGCGCCGACCAGGCAGGCGAGCCCGGCGGCCGGCACCGCCGCGCGGAATGCCACGATGACGCGCATGAGAGCACGTGTGCTCGTGGTCGACGACGACCCTGCGCTCGCCGAGATGTTGACCATAGTGCTCCGCGGAGAGGGCTTCGACACCGCCGTTGTCGCCGACGGCACCAAGGCGATGCCCGCGCTGCGTGAGCTGAAACCGGACCTCGTGCTGCTGGACCTGATGCTGCCCGGCCTCAACGGCATCGACGTGTGCAAGGCGATCCGCGCCGAGTCCGGTGTCCCCATCGTGATGCTCACCGCCAAGAGCGACACCGTCGACGTGGTCCTCGGTCTCGAGTCCGGCGCGGACGACTACGTGGTCAAGCCGTTCAAGCCGAAGGAGCTGGTGGCCAGGGTCCGCACCCGGCTGCGGCGCACCGAGGCCGAGCCCGCCGAGCTGCTGACCGTCGCCGACCTCACCATCGACGTGCCGGGCCATCAGGTGACCAGGGGCGGTATGCCGATCTCGTTGACCCCGCTGGAGTTCGACCTGCTCGTCGCGCTGGCCCGCAAGCCGCGCCAGGTGTTCACCCGCGAGGTGCTACTGGAGCAGGTGTGGGGGTATCGGCACGCGGCGGACACCAGGCTGGTGAACGTGCACGTGCAACGGCTGCGGTCCAAGGTCGAGGCCGATCCCGAGCATCCCGAGGTGGTGCTCACCGTGCGGGGCGTGGGCTACAAGGCAGGCCCGCCGTGAGCCTCCCCGTGAGCCCGGGGCGGGTCACTGCGCGGTGAGGTCGGGTGCCGAAGGCGGTCGGGGGCGGTCCTCTGCTGCCCTGCACCGGGTCACCCGCGCCGGTGCCCGCCTGACCACCGAGGCCACCGCGGCCTGGCGCCGCTCGCTGCAGCTGCGGGTCGTGGTGAGCACCGTCGCGCTGTCCTCCACCGTGGTGCTGGTGCTGGGCATGGTGCTGCAGACCCAGATCGCCGACCGGCTGATGGAGAACAAGACCCAGGCGGCGCTGCAGCAGGCGGAGAACAGCCGGGCGCTGGTGGAGTCCGAGCTCGGCGGGGTTGACCCGTCCTCGACGTCGCTGGGCGGCAGGCTCATCACCGCCATCGACCGGCTGACCAACCCGGAGCCCTCCGACGACGGCGTCACCACGGGGAGCGCGGGCGCGTTCGAGCCGGTGCTGGTGGACGGCGGGATGCAGGGCGTGCCCGGCTCCGGGCAGAAGGTCGGTCCGCTCGCCGACGTCCCCTCCGCGCTGCGTTCCGCGGTGGAGCGCGGCGTGCTCGCCTACAAGATCAGCACCGTGCAGCGGGACCCCGCCGGGGTGACCATGCTGGTCGTCGGCATGCCGGTGGCCAGCGCAGGCCGCACCCTGCAGCTCTACCTGCTGTTCCCGCTCACCGCCGAGCAGCGCACGCTGAACCTGGTGCAGTCCACCCTGGTGGTCGGCGGGCTGGTGCTGCTGGTGCTCATCGCGGGGATCGCCAGCCTGGTGACCCATCAGGTGGTGGTCCCGGTACGGCAGGCCGCCGAGGTGGCCGAGCGGTTCGCCGACGGCCATCTCGAGGAGCGGATCCCGGTGGTCGGCGAGGACGACACCGCCCGGCTCGGCACCTCGTTCAACCTCATGGCGACCAGCATCCAGCGCCAGATCCGCCAGCTGGAGGACTTCGGTGCGCTGCAGCGGGGATTCACCTCGGATGTGTCCCACGAGCTGCGCACACCGCTGACCACGGTGCGGATGGCCGCGGACATGCTCTACGAGTCCCGCGAGGAGCTGGGCACCGATCTGCGCCGCTCCACCGAGCTGTTGGTACACGAGCTGGACCGCTTCGAGCTGCTGCTGGCCGACCTGCTGGAGATCTCCCGGCTGGACGCGGGTGTCGCGGACCTGCTCGGCGAGACGCTCGACATCCGCACCACCGTGACCGACGTGGTCACCGCACTGCAGCCGGTCGCCGAACGGGCCAGCACCGAGCTGCGGCTGGAGCTGCCCGCCGAGGAGGTCTTCGCCGAGATCGACCCGCGCCGGGTGGAGCGCATCGTCCGTAATCTGATCACCAACGCGCTGGATCACGGCGAGCACCGCCCGGTGCAGGTGAGGGTCGCCGCCGACGAGGACGCGGTCGCGGTGGTGGTGCGCGACCACGGCCTCGGGTTGCAGCCCGGGCAGGAGGAGTTGGTGTTCACGCGGTTCTGGCGCGGCGACCCGTCCCGCACCCGCCGGACCGGCGGCACCGGACTCGGCCTGGCCATCAGCCTGGAGGACGCCCGGTTGCACGGCGGCTGGCTGCAGGCCTGGGGCGCCCTCGGCTACGGCAGCGTCTTCCGGCTCACCCTGCCCCGTTCCCAGGGCACCGAGCTCACCTCCAGTCCGCTGCCGCTGCACCCACCGGGCGTCCTCCTCGCCGGCGGCCTCGACCCGCAGGGCGGTGACGGCGCGGCCCGCGCCGACCGGCTCGCCGCCGACGCCGACGCCGCCGTCAACTCCGTCAACACCGTCGACGCCATCGACGGCGCGGTTCCCGCGGCAGCCGTGCGCGTCGGCGGCGCAGGCACCGAAGGCGACGGTGACGGCGCCGAACTGGACGGGGCGGAGGCCGCGGGCGAAGCAGCGGACGGCCCGGTGTGGACCGGGCCGGGGGTGGAGTGATGACGCACCGCCGTCGCAGCCCACGGCGTCTGCTCGTCCTCGCGCTCGCCGCGTTCGCCGCACTGGCCGGCTGCGCGACCGTCCCGCAGAGTTCCGACGTCCAGGTGGTGCGCTCGTTCCCGGTGGGCACCTCCCAGACGCCCTCGCTGGCCGGCCCGGAGCGGGGCGTGGACCCGTTCCGGCTGGTGCGGGAGTTCATCGAGGCCACCGGAAGCCCGGTCAACGGCCACGCCGCCGCCCGCGCGTTCCTCACCAGCGGCGCGGCGGCCAGGTGGGACGACTCCGCGGGCCTCACGGTGATCGAGGACGCTCCCGGCGCCACGCCCGAGGCGGTGCCGGGCGACGACGCGGCCCGCCGCGTGCAGGTGGCCGGCCCCCGGCTCGGGACGATCGGCGGCGACGGCAGCTTCACCCCGTCGCAGGGGCGCTTCTCCGTGCATCTCGACGTGGTGAAGGAGCACGGCGAGTGGCGGATCAGCGACCCGCCACCGGGGGTGCTCGTGGAGAGCAGCGGATTCCAGCGCAACTACCGCCAGGTCCGGGTCTACTTCGTCGACCCGAACAGAGGCACCCTGGTGCCCGATCTGCGGTGGGTGCCCGCGCACCCGTCGTCCACGCTGGCCGGGCGGGTGCTGGACATGCTGCTCGGCGGTCCTGCCGACGGACTGACCGGAGCGGTGACCTCGGCGCTGCCGCCCGGTGCGCGGCCGCGCACCAACGTGCTGGAGAGCAGCGGCGGGCGCACGGTGATCAACCTCGCCGGGCTCGGCGGGCTCGCCGAGCCGGAGCGGCGGCTGGCCGCGGCACAGATCGTGAGCACATTGGACGGTCTGGTCCCGGCGCCGCTGTGGCTGCTCGCCGACGGTGTGCCGCTGGTGCCCGGCCAGCAGGAGTGGACCGCCGCCGACATCACCACCTACACCTCCGCCGTCGGCCCGCGGCCCGACGTGCCCGGACAGGTGGTGCTCGGCGGACGCCTGCGGGCGATGGACGGCAGGGCCGCGGCAGGCCCGGCGGGTTCCGGTGAGTTCGACGTGCTCAGCGCGGCGCGCTCCAGTCCGGGCGGGGAACTGCTGGCCGCCGTGGTCAGGGGCCCGGACGGACGGCCCCAGCTCCGGGTGGGCCGGGCCACCGGCAGCCTGTCCGCCGTCCCGATGTCGGCGGCCTCGATGACCCGGCCGACCTGGCGGCCGTCCGGCTCGGAGGTGTGGACCGTGCTCGACGGCACCACGGTGGCGGGTGTGACGCTCGTGAACGGTGCTCCGACCGCGACCTACCAGGTCAACACCGCGGAGCTGGCCACCATGGGACCCATCACCCAGCTGCGGCTGTCCCGGGACGGGGTGCGAGCGGCGCTGGTGATCGGCGGGAAGCTGGTGGTGGCCGGGGTGGTGACCGAAGCGGGCGAGGTGAGCCTGCGCCACCCCCAGGTGTTGCGGGAGGACGACCTGCCGCCCAGCGCCGACGTCGACTGGGCACGGCCGGAACTGCTCGTGGTGGCCTCGGCGGACCCGTCCCCGCAGGTGTCCTGGGTCTCGGTGGACGGGCTGACCCGCCGCCAGGTGTCCAGCACCAACCTGACCGGCCCGCTCACCGACATCGTCGCCGCGCCGGGACGCGCGGTCGTCGTGTCCGACGCCACCGGGTTGTGGTCGTACTCCGACACCCAGGAGGTGTGGGAGCCGCTGCTCGGCGGGATCGGCCCCGGCGCGGTGCCGCTCTACCCCGGCTGATCGGCCGGGTAGCGCGCCCGCGCCGCCTGCGCAACCCGCCCGGCCGGGACCTGGGGACAGCGTGGCGTCGGTGCACAACCGGGCCGCGCTGGCACACCGGGCCGACCGTGGACCCCCGCAGGCGGCCATGCTGGCCGGGTGCGTGACGTGGTGCGCTCGCTGGTCGACCTGGTGCTCCCGGTGGGCTGTGGCGGCTGCGGCGTGGCGGGTGAGCCGTGGTGCCCGCGGTGCGCGGCGTCGCTGGGGCAGCCGGTCCGGGTGCGCCCGCCGTGCGCCGCCTGCGGCGCCGCGGTCTACGCACTCGGGTCGTACCGCGGCGCACTGCGCACCGCGCTGCTGGCCTACAAGGAGCGCGGCCGACGGGATCTCGCCGTCCCGCTGGGCAGGGCGCTGGCCGCCGCGTTGCCGCGACTGGATCAGCCGTGCGGCGCCGGGCCCGGCGGGTGGACCCTGGTGCCCGCACCGTCGCGGTGGTCGGCGGTGACCCGGCGCGGCGGAGCACACGTGGCGCTGCTGGCCGAGTGCGCGGCCGCGGCGCTGGCGGGCGCGGGCGCGCGGGCCGCGGTGGCCCCCGCGCTGCGGATGGGGCGCGGGGTGGCCGACTCGGTCGGGCTGGACCGGGCGGCGCGGGAGGCGAATCTGGCGGGCCGGGTGCTGGTGCGCACGGCCGGGCTGCCCGCCCCCGGCACGCCCGTCGTGCTCGTCGACGACGTGGTGACCACCGGCGCGACGGCTGCCGCGTGTGTGGCGGCACTGCGCCAAGCGGGTGTCGTCGTACCGTCGATCGTGGCAGTTGCGAGTGCACATAGTGACCATCGGTCGTCGTTTTCGGCTCGTCCGTACGACCGTGAGCGTTGACGCCGACGAGCGGTGGGCCCGCCCTCTGGTCACCGCATCCCCCTCGGACTACGGTCCTGGGTTCAACCCCGATCGCTGCAGGCAGGGGAGGAGGCGAGAAAGCCATGCTCCTGGTGCCGGCGGTCGTGTGATCTTCTCGCCAGCGGCCGGCCGCAGGCCGGACCGTGGCGAAGTGACCCGTCATCCCCGGCGCCGCTGAAGTCTCGTCCTGTTGGACAACACGAGGAGGTCGCCTGGTGGACATTGTCGTGAAGGGACGTAACGTCGAGGTGCCCGCGCACTACCGGGTACACGTCGTCGAGAAGCTCACCCGCGTCGAGCGCTACGACCACAAGGCCATTCGCTACGACGTCGAGCTGTTCCACGAACGCAATCCGCGGCAGTCCAAGAGCTGCCAGCGAGTGGAGATCACCGGCAGATGCCGCACCGGAGTGGTGCGCGCCGAGGCATGCGGGCCGGACTTCTACGCCGCACTCGACACCGCTGTGGGCAAGCTGGAGAACCGGCTGCGCCGCGTCGCGGACCGCCGCAAGGTCCATCACGGGCGGCGCCACCGCCCGACATCCGTTGCCGAAGCCACCGCGCCACTGGCGTCGGTGCTGGCAGGTGCCGCCAGCGGAGCCGGCGCCCCTTCCCCCGGCGGCAGCGACCTGCTGCAGGTCGGCGAGCCGCACATCGAATACGACTACGACGTGCCCACCCAGCGCGGCGAGTCCCCCGAGCTGGCCGACACCGACAGGCCGGGCCGCATCGTGCGAAGGAAGAAGCACACCGCCGCTCCCATGACCGTCGACCAGGCGCTGTACGAAATGGAGCTCGTCGGCCACGACTTCTACCTGTTCTCCGACGCCGACTCCGGCAGGCCCAGCGTCGTGTACCGAAGGAGAGGCTTCCACTACGGGGTGATCCAGCTGGCATAGCCTGGTCCGGCCGGGTGGGGCCGACGACGCGCTCCCTGCCCGACCGGCCCGGGGCATGGTCGCCGTCCGTGCGCAACCGCGACGTCCTGACGACGCGGCACCGCACGGGCGGCGATCACCCGTTATGGAGGTCGCTGACCTGCGATGATGACGCCAGTGCTCGCGCTGGGCATACGATGGCTCGCAGATCGGCGGCCCACGGCACGCGTGGTGCGCCATAGGCTGCCCGCCGCCGAGCCGCGTCCCGATACGAGTGAGGTCTTTCACGGTGGTCCTGTCCCGACTGCTCCGCGCCGGCGAACACAAGACGGTGCGCCGGTTGCGCGCCATCGCCGACCACATCAACAGTCTCGAAGACGATGTCACCGGGCTGTCCGACGCCGAGTTGCGCGCCAAGACCGGTGAGTTCCGCCGCCGCTACGGCGAAGGCAAGGGCGAATCGCTGGACGAGCTGCTCCCGGAGGCGTTCGCGGTGTGCCGCGAGGCCGCCATGCGCACCCTCGGGCAGCGCCACTTCGACGTGCAGCTCATGGGCGGGGCGGCGATGCACCTGGGCAACATCGCCGAGATGCGCACCGGTGAGGGCAAGACGCTGACCTGCGTGCTGCCCGCCTACCTCAACGCCATCGGCGGCCAGGGCGTGCACGTCGTCACGACCAACGACTACCTCGCCAAGCGCGACGCGGAGTGGATGGGCCGGGTGCACCGGTTCCTCGGCATGGACGTCGGCGTGATCCTCTCGCAGCTCACCCCTCAGGAGCGCCGCCGCGCGTACCACGCCGACATCACCTACGGCACCAACAACGAGTTCGGCTTCGACTACCTGCGCGACAACATGGCGTCCAGCTTGGACGACTGCGTGCAGCGCGGGCACAGCTACGCCATCGTGGACGAGGTCGACTCGATCCTCATCGACGAGGCCCGCACGCCGCTGATCATCTCCGGCCCCGCCGACCAGTCGTCGCGCTGGTACACCGAGTTCGCCCGGCTGGCCCCGATGCTGCAGCGCGACCGGCACTACGAGGTGGACGAGCGCAAGCGCGCCATCGGCGTGACCGAGGAGGGTGTGGAGCTGGTCGAGGACCAGCTGGGCATCGAGAACCTGTACGAGGCGGCCAACACCCCGCTGGTCGGCTACCTGAACAACGCGCTGAAGGCCAAGGAGCTCTACACCAACGACAAGGACTACATCGTCCGCAACGGCGAGGTCCTCATCGTCGACGGGTTCACCGGCCGCGTGCTGCACGGCAGGCGTTACAACGAGGGCATGCACCAGGCCATCGAGGCCAAGGAGAAGGTCGAGATCAAGGCCGAGAACCAGACGCTGGCCACGATCACGCTGCAGAACTACTTCCGCCTGTACGACAAGCTCTCCGGGATGACCGGCACCGCGCAGACCGAGGCCGCGGAGCTGCAGCAGATCTACAGCCTCGGTGTGGTCACGATCCCCACGAACAAGCCGATGGTCCGCGAGGACATGGGCGATCTGGTCTACAAGACCGAGGAGGCCAAGTTCGCCGCGGTGGTGCGCGACATCGTCGAGCGCCACGAGAAGGGCCAGCCGGTGCTCGTGGGCACCGCGAGCGTGGAGCGCTCCGAGTACCTGTCGAAGGCGCTGGTCCAGGCGGGCATCCCGCATTCCGTGCTGAACGCCAAGGAGCACGAGAAAGAAGCGATGATCATCGCCGAGGCGGGCCGCAAGGGCGCCGTGACGGTGGCGACCAACATGGCGGGCCGGGGCACCGACATCATGCTCGGGGGCAACCCGGAGTTCATCGCCGATGCCGAGCTGCGGGCGAGCGGGCTGGACCCGGTCGAGACTCCGGAGGAGTACGAGGCCGCCTGGGACGGTGCGGTGGCGCAGGCCCGCGCCGCGGTGGCGGCCGAGGCCGAGCAGGTCATCGCCGCGGGCGGGCTCTACGTGCTGGGCACCGAGCGGCACGAGTCGCGGCGGATCGACAACCAGCTCCGCGGCCGCTCCGGCCGTCAGGGTGACCCCGGTGTCTCCCGCTTCTACCTTTCCTTGCGCGACGAGCTGATGGTGCGGTTCAACGGCCCGATGGTCGAGTCGATCATGACCCGGCTGCGGATGGAGGACGACATCCCCATCGAGGCCAAGATGGTGAGCCGGGCGATCCAGTCCGCGCAGACCCAGGTCGAGCAGCAGAACTTCGAGATCCGCAAGAACGTCCTCAAGTACGACGAGGTCATGGATCTGCAGCGCAAGGTGATCTATGGCGAGCGCAGGCGGGTGCTGGAGGGCGAGGACCTCCAGGACCAGATCGAGCACATGATGAACGACGTGATCACCGCCTACGTCAACGGTGCCACCGAGAACGGGTACGCCGAGGACTGGGACCTCGACCAGCTCTGGACCGCGCTGCGCACCCTCTACCCGGTCGGCATCAAGCCCGAGGACATCGGCGACGACGCGGGCGACCTCACCCGCGAGGTGCTGCTGGAGGCTGTCCTCGGGGACGCGCAGAACGCCTACGCGCGCCGCGAGGCCGAGCTCGAGCAGATGGCGGGCAAGGGCGCCATGCGGGAGCTGGAGCGCCGGGTGATCCTCTCCGTGCTGGACCGGAAGTGGCGCGAGCACCTCTACGAGATGGACTACCTCAAGGAGGGCATCGGGCTGCGCGCGATGGCCCAGCGCGACCCGCTGGTCGAGTACAAGCGCGAGGGTTTCGAGATGTTCGGCGCGCTGCTCGACGCGTTGAAGGAGGAGTCCGTCGGGTTCCTGTTCAACGTCCAGATCCAGGTCGCCGAGCCCGTCGTCGAGGACCCGGCCGGGGTGCCCGCCGCCGCGGCCGGGGCGGCGGGGCCCGCTGAGGCGCAGCCCGAGCAGGCTCCGGCCGCCTCGGCTCCGGCGGTTCCCGCGGGCGGTGCGGGGCGACCCGCCGAGTCGGAGCCCGCGCCGTCGCCGTCGCCCGCCGGTTCGGCGCTCTCGCAGCTCGACGCGCGGGGTCTCAACGAGCGCGCCGCACAGGCGCTCACCTACTCCGGGCCCGCGGAGGGCGGCGGCACCGAGGTGCGCGGCCGGAGCAACCGGCCCCGGCACCGCGCCAACGGCAACGGCGAGAGCGTCAGCGGCGGCCAGGAGCCCTCGCGCAACGCGCCCTGCCCGTGCGGCTCGGGCAAGAAGTACAAGCGCTGCCACGGCGCACCCACCGCATCCCGCTCCTGAGCCGGGCCGGACCGGCGCCGGACCGGTCAGCGGCGGTTGGCGATCAGGTCGCCGGTGGTGAGGCGCAGCTGGAGCGCGGTGCAACGCCATCGGCCGTCGCCGTCGGCCGGTCGTTCGAACCGGGCGGCCAGCGCGCGCACCCCGGTGGTCAGCGTCACCAGCACGACCGCCTCCAGCGTCGCGGCGCTCTGCTGGCGGGTGAGCACCTTGCGGACCCGCGGCTGCAGGCGGCCGGTCATCCGGTGCTGGGCCACCAGATAGGCCAGCAGATCCGGGCGCAGCACGGCGGCCAGCTGGGCCGCCGGGCGCCTGCCGCCGAGCAGTTCGACCGTGGCGTGCAGCACCCGGGCCACCTGCGCCGGAGCGCTCGGATCGGCCTGCGGCGGCGCCGTGGTCGGTGGCGGTGGCGGGTGCTCGGGCGGCTGCGGCGGCGGAAGGATCTCGGACAGCCGGCGCAGCACGGGCCGGTGCTGCGGTGGATGGGGACGCGGCTCGGCGATGCTCCTGGTCAACGGGCCCTCCCTCGTCGGGACCACGCCAGGAGGCGTGGCGTGGTCGGTCGACGGCGGGGCCGAATTCGCCGTACGGTCTGGATCTACCTGGATCTACACGGAACACCTGCACCGGATCGGCGGAGGGACCGGCCGGTGTGGAGCGAGTATGGGAGATATGACGCCAGCTGTCCGGGTTTTCCGATCACCGAACGCGATCTGTGGACAACTGTCGGTGACGCACCGGCTACCGGGGCCGGCTGCGGCGACCCGCGTCGACCGGGCGGCTCTTCGAGCGCTTCGGCTGGTCGCCGCGCCTCGCGTCCGGGGTGCGCTCGCCGCGCCTGCGGGCCCACTCGAAGCAGACCACCGCGGCCGCGCTGGCCACGTTGAGCGACTCGACACCGCCCGCCATGGGAATGCCGACCCAGCCGGTGAGCGCCGCGGCGACCTCGGCGGTGATGCCGTCGGTCTCGT
>DASXOL010000081.1:0-2753 GCA_036494295.1 Pseudonocardiaceae bacterium | reverse complement strand
GAGCAGCTGCGCATGATGGCGGTACACGCGCACCCGGACGACGAGTCCAGCAAGGGCGCCGCGACGCTGGCCCGTTACGTCGCCGAAGGTCACGACGTAACGGTTGTGACCTGCACCGGCGGTGAGCGAGGCAGCATTCTGAACCCGTCGTTCGAACCGGCGGACCTGGCCGAGCACCCCGCGCAGATGGCTGCGGTGCGCAGGCAGGAGATGGCCGCCGCGGCCGCGATACTCGGGGTGCGGCACCGCTGGCTCGGCTACGTCGACTCGGGCCTGCCGGAAGGTGATCCGCCGCCCCCGCTGCCGGAGGGCTGCTTCGCGGTGGTTCCGCTGGAGGGCCCGACCAGGGAGCTGGTCCGGCTGATCCGCGAGTTCCGCCCGCACGTCGTGGTGACCTACGACGAGAACGGCGGCTACCCGCATCCGGACCACATCCGCTGCCACGAGGTGTCCGTCGCCGCCTTCGACGCGGCCGGTGACCCGGACGCCTTCCCGGAGACCGGGCAGCCGTGGCAGCCGGTGAAGCTGTACTACACGCACGGCTTCTCCCGTAAGCGGATGCAGCTGTTCCACGACGCGCTGGTCGCCGCAGGCGAGGAGTCGCCGTTCGGCGAGTGGCTGGAGAAGTGGGACGCGTCCCGGCCGGATGTGATGGACCGGGTTACCACGCAGGTCGACTGCGGCGAATACTTCGGGGTGCGCGACGACGCGTTGCGCGCCCACGCCACGCAGATCGACCCGGAGAGCCGGTGGTTCGTGGTGCCGAGATCCGTGCAACGGCAGCTCTGGCCGACCGAGGAGTACGAGCTGGCGCGCTCGCTGGTCGACACCACCGTGCCCGAGGACGACCTGTTCTCCGGCGTCCAGGAGCGAGTACACGCATGATTCTGCTGCTGTCCCCCGACATCCCGGCTTCGGTGCACATCGCGAACACCGTGCCGATGGTCCCGCCGCCGCCTCCGCCGAAGGACCCCGGTGGGCAGGGCGAGGACTTCGGCAAGTCCTCCCCGGTCGGCCTGGTGGTGCTGCTGCTGTTCTTCATCGCGGTGGCACTGCTGGTGCGGTCGATGAACAAGCACCTGCGCCGGGTTCCGAAGTCGTTCGACGAGCCGAAAGCACCCGGCGGGGACTGACGCCTTCGATTCTCCGCCCGTGCGCCCCCCGGCGGGGTGGCGCGTATACCCAGGGTTCAGGAGAGGATATCCGCCATGGCGAACCGGCTCGCGACTTCCACCAGCCCGTATCTCCTTCAGCACGCGGACAACCCGGTCGACTGGTGGCCGTGGTGCGAGGAGGCATTCGCCGAAGCGGCGCGGCGCGATGTGCCGGTGCTGTTGTCCATCGGTTACGCCGCCTGCCATTGGTGCCATGTGATGGCGCACGAGTCCTTCGAGGACGACAAGACGGCGGCGGTGATGAACGAGAACTTCGTGAACATCAAGGTGGACCGCGAGGAGCGTCCGGACGTCGATGCCGTCTACATGGAGGCCACCCAGGCGATGACCGGCCACGGCGGCTGGCCGATGACGTGCTTCCTCACCCCGTCCGGCGAGCCGTTCCAGTGCGGCACCTACTACCCGCCGACGCCGCGGCACGGGCTGCCCAGCCTGGCGCAGCTCCTCGACGCGGTGCACCGGGCGTGGTCGGAGCGCGGCGAGGAGGTCAAGGAGGCGGCCAAGCGGGTGGTCGGCTCGCTCACCGAGCGCGCCGCGCCGCTGGCGGAGTCCGCAGTGGACGAAGCCGTGCTCGCCGCCGCGGTCGACTCGCTGGCGAAGGAATTCGACGAGCGCTACGGCGGTTTCGGCGGCGCGCCGAAGTTCCCGCCGTCGATGCTGCTGGAGTTCCTGCTGCGCCAGCACGAGCGCACCGGCTCGGAGCAGGCGCTGTCGATGGTCCAGCAGACCTGCGAGGCGATGGCCCGCGGCGGCATGTACGACCAGCTCGGGGGCGGCTTCGCCCGATACAGCGTGGATGCCCGCTGGGTGGTGCCGCATTTCGAGAAGATGCTCTACGACAACGCGATGCTGTTGCGCGCCTACGCGCACCTCGCCCGGCTGACCGGGTCGCCGACCGCCCGGCGGGTTGCCGACGAGACGGCGACCTTCATGCTCGACGGCCTGGGTACGCCGCAGGGCGGGTTCGCGGCCTCGCTGGACGCCGACACCGCGGGCCGGGAGGGCGCCACCTACGTCTGGAACCGCGACCAGCTGGCCGAGGTGCTCGGCGCCGAGGACGGCCGGTGGGCCGCGGATCTGCTGGAGGTGACCGAGTCCGGCACGTTCGAGGAGGGCGACTCGGTCCTGCAGCTGCCCGCCGATCCCGATGACCCGGACCGCTGGAAACGGGTGCGCGCCGCGCTGCTCACGGCGCGGGCCGCCCGCCCGCAGCCGGCCAGGGACGACAAGGTCGTCACCGAGTGGAACGGCATGGCGGTGACGGCGCTCACCGAGGCGGGCATGGTGCTCGAACGCCCCGAACTGGTCGCGGCCGCGGCGGCCGCGGCGGACCTGCTGCTGGACATGCACATGGTGGACGGCAGGCTGCGCCGCAGCTCCCGCGAGGGGGTCGTCGGGGAGGCCGCCGGAGTCCTCGCCGACTACGGCCAGCTGATCGACGCGCTGCTCACGCTGTACCAGGCCACCGGCGAGGACCGCTGGTTGCAGGCCGCCACGCCGCTGCTCGACGAGGTGCACGACCGCTTCGCCGACCCGGAGCACTCCGGGGCGTGGTTCGACACCGCGGCCGATGCCGAG
>DASXOL010000080.1:0-12574 GCA_036494295.1 Pseudonocardiaceae bacterium | reverse complement strand
CGGGCAGCTGGTCGGCCTTCTGACCGTGCTCCCTGCCGCCCTGCCCGTTGCCCTGTCCGGTGACGCAGCCGTATCCGCTGCCCGGCGTGCCCGGCAGGCCGAGCGCCAGCGCGAGGTCGATGAAGGCGCTCACCGTCGCGGTGCCGGTGGCGTGCTGTTCGACGCCCCGCCCGGTGAGCACGTACACGCCGCCGCCACGCCGGTGCGCCCCGGCGAGCAACGATGCCGCCCGGCGCAGGTGGGCGGCGCCGACGCCGCTGACCCGCTCGACCCGTTCCGGCCACCAGGCCGCGACGGCCCGGCGTACCTCGTCGAACCCGGTCGTGCGGGCGGCCACGTAGGCCTCGTCGCACCAGCCCTCGGCGATCACCACGTGCAGCAGCCCCAGCGCCACCGCGAGATCCGTGCCGGGCTCCGGTTGCAGGTGCAGCCCGCCCTTGGCCAGTGCCCGGTCCGCGGTGGCCGAGCGGCGCGGGTCCAGCACGACGAGCTGCGCGGAGTCCAGGTGGCCGAGCAGCGGCGGCATGGTCTCCGCGGTGTTCACCCCGGCCATGACCACCACCGCGGCGCCGCCGAGATCGGTCACCGGGAAGGGCAGCCCGCGGTCCATGCCGAACGCCATCAGCCCCGCCGCGGCGGCCGAGGACATGCAGAACCGGCCGTTGTAGTCGATCTGCGAGGTGCCCAGCGCGACCCGGGCGAACTTGCCGAGCTGGTAGGTCGTCTCGTTGGTCAGCCCGCCGCCGCCGAACACCGCGACCGCGTCCGGGCCGCCCGCGGCCTGCGCGCGGCGGATCCCCGCGGCCACCGCGTCGAGCGCCTCGTCCCACCCGGCGGGCACCAGCTCGCCGTCGATCCGCAGCAGCGGAGTGGTGAGCCGGTCCGGCGCGGTGAGCACCGAGGGGGCTGTCCAGCCCTTGCGGCACAGTCCGCCGCGGTTGGTGGGGAAGGCGCGCGGCACCACCCGCACCCCGGTGTCGGTGTCCGGGATGAGGGTGGTGCCGCACTGCAACGCGCAGTAGGGGCAGTGCGTGTCGACCCCCTGCGTGCCAGTAACCCGCTGATCAGCCGCCATTACTGCCATGCTCACCAGCTCCTGTGTCCTCTGGATGACACGGCGATTACGTCGCCGGTCAGGTCCGCACCGCGGGGAACGCCTCAGACGCCCTCCAGGACCAGTTGCGGCGAGGTGGCGGTGACCTCGACTTTCCGCAGGTAGACGACGTAGGTGAGGACCGAGCAGGCGGCGTAGAAGGCGAGGAACGAGTAGAAGGCCACGACGCCGGACCCGGTTGTCTGGAACGACTGCCGGAAGGCCACGTTGATCAGGACGCCACCCAGCGCGCCGACCGCGGAGACGATCCCGATGGTGGCTCCGGACAGCCGCCGGGCGCGCGCGTAGGCCGCCTCAGCCGGCTCGCCGGAGCTGGTCGCGTGCTTCGCCTTGGCGCGGAAGATGCTCGGGATCATCTTGTAGGTCGAGCCGTTGCCGACCCCGGAGATCACGAACAGGGCGATGAACCCGAGGGTGAACAACGTCAGCGACTCGGCCGCGGAGGCGAGCACGACCAGCAGAGTCGCGGCGGCCATCGCGATGAACGACCAGAAGGTGACCTTGGAGCCGCCGATCCGGTCCGAGAGCCAGCCCCCGACCGGCCGGATGAGCGAACCGAGCAGCGGCCCGATGAAGGTGACCGCGGCGGCCTGCAGAGGGGAGCGGTGGAACTGGCTCTGCAGCACGAGGCCGAACGCGAAGCTGTAGCCGATGAAGGAGCCGAACGTCCCGATGTACAGGAACGACATGATCCACAGCTGCCGCTCCGCGAGCGCCTCCTTGGCCGCGCCGGTGTCGTTGCGCACCGCGGAGATGTTGTCCATGAACAGGGCGGCGCCCGCGACCGCGAGGACGATCAGCGGGATGTAGATCCCCAGCAGCACCTGCGGCGCGGACGGCCCGGCGACCGCGATGATCCCCAGCCCCACCAGCTGGATGGCGGCCACCCCGATGTTGCCGCCGCCCGCGTTGAGCCCGAGCGCGGTGCCCTTCAGCCGTTCCGGGTAGAAGGTGTTGATATTGGTCATCGAGGAGGCGAAGTTGCCGCCGCCGACGCCGGCCAGCATGGCGACGAGCAGCAGCGTCCCGAACGACACCCCCGGCTTCAGCACCACCGCCGCGGCGATCGCGGGCACCAGCAGCAGCCCGGCGCTGATCATCGTCCAGTTCCGGCCGCCGAACACGGCCACCGCGAACGTGTACGGCACCCGCAGCACCGCGCCGACCAGGTTCGGCAGCGAGACCAGCAGGAACTTGTCCGCCGCGCTCAACCCGTACTTCGGGCCCATGGTCAGCACGAGCACCGACCACATCACCCAGATGGAGAAACCGATGTGCTCGGCGAAGATCGAGAACCACAGGTTCCGCACCGCGATCCGCTTGCCGGTCCGCTCCCAGAACTGCTCGTTTTCGGGGTCCCAGTGGTCGATCCAGCGGCTCGTGCGTGCCGGTGGGCGGTCCGACGTGGGGGTTTCGGTCGTGCTCATCGTGCCTCCAGGACTGGATGGGGGTACGACGAGCGACGCTAAGTCGCCGTTGTGTTCGGGGTGTTGCTCCTTGTTGCAGCGCCGAGAACACCCGTTCACATGCCTGGCACAGCCCGGCGTGAGGCCGACCGCTTCCGGTCACTCTGCGTCAGGGAAACGGCATCGCCGACGACCGCGCCGTCACCACGCCGACGTGGGAAATGGGGTGCGCGGGAACCACCGTGGCGGTTACTGTCGTCGGCATGATCTCCTGAGGTTCCCGCCGCGCCGTCGAGCGCGAGACCGCCGCGACCCGCGGCACCGAAGCCCTACCGGTAAGCCCCCGGACGCGTTCGGCCCGGGCTGGCTGCTGCGCCCGCGGAGGCGGGCGCCGTCGCTGATCGTGAACGGCCACAGCCGAGGAGACTCCTATGCCCGAGAACCCGCAATCCCACCAGCCGGAGCCGTCCGAGAACGACACAGACGGCACAGAAGCCACTCCGGTGCCGAATCGCCGGGAGCGCCGCGGCGGGAAGTCCAGAGCGCAGAGCCAGTTCGGCGGCAAGTCCGTTTCGGGCCATCGGTCCGGCCCGGCGGTGAACCCGCGGCAGTACTCCACCCGCCGCCGCGGCGGCTGAACAGACCAGGAGCCCGCCCCCGCTGCTCACGCGGCGAAGTCACGCACCAGCGCCACCGCGCGGCTCAGGCCAGCCGCCGACTCCGGCGTGGACTGGGGGTGCATGGCGTGCGCGGCGAGGCGGAACAGCAGGGCGCGCAACAGCACCTGGGGCCACGCGGCCAGCCCGGACCAGCGTCGCAGCAGGTCCGGGTCGGCCCCGCCCCAGGCCAGCGCGTCGACGACGACCACGGCTGCGGCCCATTCCGCGGGCCGCCAGTACGGCACGAAGTCGATGATGGCGGGGGGCGCGGCGCCGGCGAACAGCACGGTGCCGAACAGCTCCCCGTGCACCACCTGCGGGCGGAGCTCCACGGGTCCGCGGGCGACGGCGAGGTCGGCGATCTCGGCCACCACGCCGCCGCCCGCGGGCGCACCCGCTGGTGTCACGAGCGCACGCTCGCCCCAGGCCACCGCGTCGGCCACGGCCAGCAGGTCCTCCCTGCCGTCGAGGAACCGCGGTTTGGCGAGCACCGCGGTCGCGGTGTGCAGCCGAACCGCCACCCCGACGATGTCGTCGTGGCGCGGCTCGGCCTCGCCGGACAGATACCGGGTGGCCGACCAGCCGCCGACCACCCACCGTCCGTCCGACGAGCGCAGCGGACGGGCGATCCGCAGGTTGTCCACCCACAGCGTGTCCAGCGTCTTCGCCACCCAGGCCGCCTGCGCAGCGCTGTCCACCGGCCTGAGCACCACGTCGCCGCAACGCCAGGCAGGGCCGTAGAGCAACGCTTCCGCCGCCTCGTCGCGCACCCCGAAGGCCGACCGGACGTGCTCAGGCGGCCCGGACGTCGACCTCGATGACGGCACGAAAAAGCACGCTACCGCTATCGGGTGGCGTTACACCGGAGCGCAACGCCACCCGCCGCGCGAGTGCCTCAGTAGGTCGGCAGTGAGGGGTCGACCTGGTTGGCCCAGGCCAGCACCCCGCCGCCGACGTGCACGGCGTCGCGGAAACCGGCCTTGTGCAGCGCGGCCAGCGCCTCGGCCGAACGCGCACCGGACTTGCAGTGCAGCACCAGCGGCTTGTCCTGCGGCAGCTCGGCGAGCGCCTCCCCGGACAGGATGCGGTCCTTGGGGATCAGCGTGGCACCGGGGATGTTGACGATCTCGTACTCGTGCGGCTCGCGGACGTCGATCAGCGCGAAGTCCTTGCCCGAGTCGATCATCTCCTTGAGCTCCACCGCGGTGATCGTCGCGCCCGCGGCCGCGCTCGCGGCGTCGTCGCTCACCGTCCCGCAGAACGCCTCGTAGTCGATCAGCTTGGTGATCGGCTCGGCCTCCGGGTCCTTGCGGATCTTGATCGTGCGGTAGGACATCTCCAGCGCGTCGTACACCATCAGCCTGCCGAGCAGCGTCTCACCGATGCCGGTGATCAGCTTGATCGCCTCGGTCACCATGATCGAGCCGATCGAGGCGCAGAGCACGCCCAGCACGCCGCCCTCCGCGCAGGACGGAACCATCCCGGGAGGCGGCGGCTCGGGGTAGAGGTCGCGGTACTGCAGGCCCTGGCCGTTCGGGGCGTCCGCCCAGAACACCGACGCCTGCCCCTCGAACCGGAAGATCGAGCCCCAGACGTAGGGCTTGCCCGCCAGCACCGCCGCGTCGTTGACCAGGTAGCGGGTGGCGAAGTTGTCGGTGCCGTCCAGGATCAGGTCGTAGTCGGCGAAGATGTCCAGCGCGTTCGACGAGTCCAGCCGCAGCTGGTGCAGGTTGACCCGCACGAACGGGTTGATCTCCGCGATCGACTCCTGGGCCGACTGGCCCTTCGGCTTTCCGATGTCGGACTGGCCGTGGATCACCTGACGCTGCAGGTTCGACTCGTCGACCTCGTCGAACTCGACGATGCCCAGGGTGCCGACGCCCGCGGCGGCCAGGTAGAGCAGGGCCGGGCTGCCCAGCCCACCTGCGCCGATCACCAGGACCTTCGCGTTCTTCAGCCGCTTCTGACCGTCCACCCCGACATCCGGGATGATCAGGTGGCGGCTGTAGCGCGCCACCTCTTCCTTGGTCAGCTCCGCGGCGGGCTCCACCAGCGGCGGCAAGCTCATCGGCGCACTCCTCACGGTGTCGGTCCGGTGGGACCAGTCAACGTCTTCGACCCTAGAACGTCCACCGGTCGTTGCCTCTTCCCGTCCCCCGTCAACCCCTGCTCAGTTCACCGTCGGGAACGGCCAGGCGTTGGGCTCGCACACCTTCCCGTCCTTCTCGACGTGGTCGGTCCCCAGCAGGGTGAGGAAGTCGTTCCCCAGACCCCAGGTCTGCTGCATCATCACCGGTGCGAGCGCGCCGTCGCGGTCACAGCCGGTGTGCGCGAAGCCCAGGCCGTGCCCGACCTCGTGGTTCACCACGTACTGCTGGTACTGCACCACGTTGCCCTGGAACGGCACCGCGCCGCGGATCCACCTGGCGTCGTTGATCACGACCCGGTGCTGGTCGGGGCGCCAGCAGGAGGCGTCGAAGGGAATCTCGAAGCCGCACAGCGCGCGGGTGGTCTGCTGCGAGGTGAGGCTGATCCGCAGGTCGGCGGCGCTGCCGTCGTCGATCCGCCGGAACTGGTATCGACCGCTGCCCGCCCAGCTCTTCGGGTTGTTCAGCGTGTTGTCCACCGTGGTCGCGAAACCCGCCGGGCCGCCTTCCAGGCTCACCCCGTCCTCGATCTCGACGGTGTAGGTGAACAGCCGGCCCCGCCCGAACGGCGCGCCCGCGCCGGGGACCACCGTCCAGGTGCCCGCCCCCTGGACGGTGAACGGCCCGCCTCCGGGCAGCTCCGCGGTCATCTTGGCCGCCTCGAAACCGGATCCGGCCAGTGGGTTGGGGACCAGCGGGGCCTGCACGTCGCTGCGCGCGCCGCCGATCTCGGGTGGCCCGGTGATCAGCGGCTCGGGCGAGCGGGCCACGTCCCACACCGCGAGCACGGTGAGCACCGCCAGCACCGGTACCGCGTACAGCCGCCAGCCATAGGTGGCGACCGCCCTGGCGAGCGGTCCGCGACCACGCCGGTGCCCGGAGCCGCGCCCGCCGGGTGCCGGCAGCGGGTCCCACGACGCGGCCAGCGGCTCGCCGTCAGCGACGTCCCGAACCCCGAGGTCAGCCCCCTCGTCACGCCCCGCCGACCGGATCACCGCGCAAGAGTGCCACAGCCCGGATCGCGTTCTGGATGCAGAACGCGGTTATCGCACCCCGAAAAACCGCGTTCTGCATCCAGAACGCGGAAATTCAGGGGTTACCAGGCGTTGGCGGCGATGGCGTCGATCATGCCGAGGACAGCTCTGGCGACCGAGGTGGGGCGCTCCATCTGCGGCACGTGGCCGGTGCGCGGGAGCACGAAGAGGCGTCCCCTCGGCAGCATCCTCGCGGTCCTCGGCGCCTTGCGCACGCTCACCAGCTTGTCCGCGGTACCCCACACCACCAGCGCGGGCGCGCGCACCCCGGTGGCGACCTGCCAGAGCGACCGGGCCCGCGGCGCCAGCCAGGACCGGATCAGCCCTTCGGTGGAGCGGCTGAGCGCCGCCGCGGTCCAGGCCAGGCCGGCCCGCTCGACGAACTCCTCCGCGGCCGCGCTGCGCCGCGCGGCGGTGACGTTCGACGGATCGGCGAAGCACACCCGCAGCATCTGCTCCACCCGCTCGTGCGCGGGCACCTCGGCCAGCCTGCGCCGCGCACCGGCGCGGACCACCGGCACGAACGCCAGCACCATCCTGGGGTCGGAGAACCGGCGCGGGTCGACGCGCAGGTCCGGCATGGCGGGCGCGAGCAGGGTGAGGGTGCGCACCAGCTCCGGGTGGCGGGCCGCGATCAGCAGCGCCACCGCACCGCCCATCGAGTTCCCGGCCAGATGCACCGGGCGCTGTGGCAGGTCCGCGAGGAACCTGGCGACCACCTCGGCGTGCGAGTCGAGGGCGTAGTCGAAGCCCGCAGGCGGCCTGCTGCGCCCGAAACCGGGCAGGTCCAGTGCCATGCCGGGATGGCGGGTCGCGAGCAGCCCGGCGAGGTCGGTGAAGTTGCTGGCCGAGCCACCCAGCCCGTGCAGGTAGACGGCGAGTTCGCCGCCGTCGGGCCCGGGTGTGCGCCGGGCGTGCAGCGTCACCCCGCCGGAGGTCAGGTCCGCACGGGGCCAGGCGGGCGCGTCCGGCACGACAGCGGGCAGCGTCCCCGGGTACAGCGGGATCCTGGTCAGCGACGGCCGCGTGTCGACCGTCACGAGGCGCACCATGAGGTCATCCGACAAGCATGCGACGCGGCGCGACGACGCGCTCGGGAAGCGCGCTCGGGAACACAGCGGGACCGCACGCGACTTCGGTCACGGTGGCGACCTTGCATCGGCACGGCGCCGCCCCCGGTTCTGATACCGCCGAGTAGGGTCGATCAGGACGAGCAAGGTGAGGTGGAAGATCCCGATGACTGAGACCGCATCGCCCCAGACCAGCGCAACCCCCAGGGGCGTGCGGATGCCACGGGACGAGCGGCGCGCCCAGTTGCTCGCCGCCGCCACCGACGTGTTCGTCACCAACGGCTACCACGCCACCGTGATGGACGACATCGCCGAGCGCGCCGGGGTGAGCAAGCCGGTGCTCTACCAGCACTTCCCGGGCAAGCTGGAGCTCTACCTCGCACTGCTGGCGCGCCACGCCGACGAGCTGGTCCGCCGGGTGCGGGGCGCCATCGACGAGACGCACGACAACCGGCAGCGGGTCCGCAACGCGGTGGGCGCCTACTTCGACTTCGTCGACGGCGACGGCGAGGCGTTCCGGCTGGTCTTCGAGTCCGACCTGCGCAACCAGCCCGCGGTGCAGGAGCTCATGGAACGCACCAACACCGCCTGCGTCGAGGCGATCGCCCAGGCCGTGGTGGCGGACGCCGGGCTGGACACCGACCGGGCCTGGCTGGTCGCGGTCGGCGTGGTCGGGGTGAGCGAGCACAGCGCCCGCTACTGGCTCAACCACCGCCGTGAGGTGCCCAAGGACGAGGCCGTGGCGCTCACCGCGACCCTGGCCTGGAAGGGCCTCGCGGGCTTCCCCCTGCAGCACGCGGCCGAGCCGCAGGGCTGAGCGGACCCGGTCAGCCGGCGCGGCGCGACTGGTCCGCTTCGACCGAGCCGAGCAGCTCGGTGATCTGCTCCGCGACGTCCTCGGCACGCTCCAGCGGCACCATGTGCCCGACGTCGGGGTAGCGCACCAGCGTCGCGTGCGGCAGCTCGTCGGCGATCACCTTGGCGTGGCGGAACGGGGTGAGCCGGTCGCTGTCGCCACCCAGCACCACGGTCGGCACCCCGGCGAACTCGGCGAGCGCCGCGGTGCGGTCGTGGTCGTCGAAGGTGGGCCGGAAGTCCACCATCGCGGCCGGGCGTCCCTCGGCGATCATGCGGGTGGCGAGCACCACGTCCGCGCGCCGCGGGTTCTTGCCGAAGAGCAGCCAGCGCACGCCGAAGCGGATCAGCCCGGCCCGCTTCGCGGTCATCCGCTGGCGGCGGAACCGCTCGACCGCGGGCCTGAACCGCAGCAGCAGGGCCTCGCCCTTGGCCAGCAGCCGGGCCAGCGCCGGGCGCACCCCCAGGTCGAACGGGATCAGGTCACCGGACGAGGTGGACACGAAGACGGCTCCACGCACCCGCTCGGCCACCAGCTGGGGGTGCCGCTCGGCCAGCGCCATGATCGTCATGCCGCCCATGGAATGCCCGGCGAGCACGACCGGCCCGGTCACGTCGCCGCGGAGCAGTTCCGCGAGATCGTCGGCGAGCTGGGCGATGTTCGCCTTCTGCGCCTCGGTCGGGTCGGACTGGCCGTGCCCGCGGTGGTCGAAGCGCAGCACCCGCAGCCCTGCCGACCCGGCGCGCACCCGGTCGGCGACCGCCGCCCAGCAGCGCGAGTCCAGCGTCCAGCCGTGCAAGAGCACCAGGGTGAGCGGCGCGTCCTGCGGCCCGTCCCAGTGCAGCGCGAGCCGGGTGCCGTCCGACGTGGTGAACGATCTGACCTCGGTGGTCATTTTCGGGGGCCCTCCCACCTGGGGGTTACCGACGGTAACTGTTACCATAAGTAACATGTCGGACGACGCTGGTCGTGTCAAGACCGTGCGCAGCTCGGACATGGCGAGACGGAACCGCTCCGAACGCCGCGAGCAGCGTAGAGCCGAGCTCGTCAACGCTGCCACCGAGGCGATCCGCAAACACGGCCCGGACGTCGCGATGGACGACATCGCCACCGAGGCCGGGGTGAGCAAGCCGATCCTCTACCGCCACTTCACCGACAAAGGTGATCTCTACATGGCGGTCAGCGAGCACGCCACGCAGTGCATGCGCGCCGCGTTGCTCACCGGGATCGACGGCGACGGCGACCCGCGCGAACTGCTCCGCCTGATGATCGACACCTACCTGACCTTCATCGAGGAGCAGCCCGAGCTGTACCGCTTCGTGGTACGCCGCTCGTTCTCCGACCGGCCGGTGCAACGCGACCCGGTGACCACCAACAACGAGTTCATCGCCGGGGCGCTCGCCAGGATCTTCGGCGAGAAGCTGCGCAGCCTCGGGATGGACACCGGCGGCGCGGAGACCTGGGCACACGCCGGGGTCGGCATGGTGCAGGCGGCGGGTGACTGGTGGCTCGAGCGGCGCACCCTCAGCCGTCAGGAACTGCGTGACTACCTGCTCATGATGGTGTGGGGCGCGCTGGACGGGATCCTGCAGGCGGGCGGCTCGCCGAGCCGGCCCGCCGCCACACCCTGACCGATCAGTTGCCCACCGTGAAGCCGACTCGACGGCTGTCCTCGGGCCCGATCTCCACGTACGCGATCTTCGAAGCGGGCAGCACGTAACGCCTGCCCTTCTGGTCGACCAGGGTGAGCAGACCCTGGGTGCCCGTCAGCGCCTCGGTGACCAGCGCCTCCACCTGCTCCGGCGAGTCCGCACTGGACACCACCAGCTCGCGCGGACTGTCCGCGACGCCGATCTTGACCTCCACGCCAGAACCTCCAGGGAATGTGATCGCAGTTGCGTTCCAGGCTAGTCGAGCACCAGGACCGCCGGACGGCGGGACCGCTGCGCCGTCGGCGAACACGCAGGTCTCAGGCCAGCCCGAGGGCCGCCATCCGCTTGCCGTGCAGCACCTGCACCCGGCGGATGAGGGTGGCCAGCCCGGTGAGGTCGCCGGAGCCGCGGGTGATCAGCTCGGCCAGCGAGTCCCGCTCGGCGACCACGTGCTGCGCGTGCGTCACCGCCTCGCCGAGCAGCCTGCGGCCCCACAGCGCCAGCCGGTCCCGGGTGGTCCGGTCCCCCGCGCAGGCCGACAGCACCTCACGCTCGGCGAACGCGGAATGCCCTGTGTCGGCGAGCACCTCACGGACCAGCGCACCGGTCGCGTCGTCGAGCCAGTGCGCCACCTCGCCGTAGAAGTCGGCCGCCAGCCCGTCGCCGACGTAGGCCTTGACCAGCGACTCCAGCCAGGACCGCGGCGTCGTGGAGGCGTGGAACTGGTCGAAGCGGCGCACGAACGGCGCCATGGCCTCGTCCACCGACACGTCCAGCCCGCGCAGGTGCCGCTCCAGCAGCCGGAAGTGCCCGATCTCCGCGGCGGCCATGCCCGCCATCGCGGCCCGGCCACTCAGCGTGGGAGCGGTCCGGGCATCCTCGGCGAGCCGGTCGAAAGCGGACAGCTCGCCGTATGCCAGGACGCCGAGCAGGTCGACGATGCTCTCGCGCGGCAGGTCCACAGGCCGGACTGTAGTGCGGCCCACCCCGGACACCCGTGTCGTGGGCAGCCGGTACCCGCCAACGGGTATGCTGCCGGTACATGACGTGATACGGCTCGCGAATACTGCAGGCCGACCGCGTCCGGTTCGGCACCGATATCCGCCGGACCATACGTGAGCGCGCACCTCGTGCCTTCGTTCCCAGTTCCGCCGCGAAGAGGCCCAGGAACTGGTCGAGCGAGACGACGGCGGGCGCGCCGGTACGAGAGAGGCGATCACGCTGACCGTCAGTCCAAGCCCGATAACCGATCCCACAACCGAAGACGCCGCGGACATCGATCCGCGCACACTGGACCACTGCGAGTCCGGCGTCGAAGAACCGCCCGCACCGGAGCCGCTCAAGGCGGATGCCCCGGTCCGGGACGACTCCCCCACCTTCGCCGAACTGGGCGTCCGCGACGAGATCGTCGCCGCCCTGCGCCGCGCCAACATCGAGCGCACCTTCGCGATCCAGGAACTCACCCTGCCGCTGGCACTGGCCGGCGACGACCTCATCGGCCAGGCCCGCACCGGAACCGGCAAGACGCTCGGCTTCGGTGTCCCGATGATCCAGCGGATCACCGCGGGCGACATCGAGCTCGACGGCACCCCGCGCGGTCTGGTCGTGGTGCCCACCCGCGAGCTGTGCCTGCAGGTGACCGCGGACCTGACCGGCGCGAGCCGCGACCTCGGCCTGCGCGTGCTGTCGATCTACGGCGGCAGGCCCTACGAGCCGCAGATCAAGGCGCTCACCAGCGGCGTCGACATCGTGGTCGGCACGCCCGGCCGGTTGCTCGACCTGGCCGAGCAGCGCCACCTGGTGCTGGGCAAGGTGCGGGTGCTGGTGCTCGACGAGGCCGACGAGATGCTCGACCTGGGCTTCCTGCCCGACATCGAGCGGATCCTGCGGATGGTGCCCGAACAGCGCCAGACCATGCTGTTCTCCGCCACCATGCCCGGCCCGATCATCACGCTGGCCAGGACGTTCCTCACCCAGCCGACGCACATCCGCGCCGAGGAGCCGGACGCCACCGCCATCCACGAGCGCACCCGGCAGTTCGTCTACCGGGCGCACGCGCTGGACAAGGTGGAACTGCTCGCCCGGGTGCTGCAGGCCCGCGACCGCGGCCTGACCATGGTCTTCACCAGGACCAAGCGCACCGCGCAGAAGGTGGCCGACGAGCTCACCGAACGCGGGTTCGCCGCCGCGGCGGTGCACGGCGATCTCGGCCAGGGCGCCCGCGAGCAGGCACTGCGCGCGTTCCGGTCGGAGAAGGTCGACGTGCTGGTCGCCACCGACGTCGCGGCCCGGGGCATCGACGTCCCGGAGGTCACCCACGTCATCAACTACCAGTGCCCGGAGGACGAGAAGACCTACGTGCACCGGATCGGCCGCACCGGCCGCGCCGGGCGGGAGGGTGTCGCGATCACCCTGGTCGACTGGGACGAGGAAGCGCGCTGGAAGATGGTGAGCGACGCGCTCGAGCTGGGCATGCCGGAGCCCGCGGAGACCTACTCCACCTCCGATCACCTGTTCAGCGATCTGGACATCCCCGCCGAGTCCAGCGGCAGGCTGCCGATCGGCAGGCGCACCAGAGCCGGGCTGTCGGCCGAACCCAGCGACGAGGACGGCAACGGCCGCCGTCGCCGCGGCGG
>DASXOL010000079.1:0-30291 GCA_036494295.1 Pseudonocardiaceae bacterium | reverse complement strand
CGTACAGCATCACCGGCAGCTCGGTGGCGTCGGCGACCGCGGTGAAATGGGCCAGCAGCCCGGTCTGCGGCGGCCGGGAGTAGTACGGCGTCACCACCAGCAGGCCGTGGGCGCCGGCCTCGGCGGCCTGCCTGGCCAGCTCCACGCTGTGCGCGGTGTCGTAGGTGCCCGCGCCCGCGACCACCGCGGCCCGGTGCCCCACCGCCTGCACCACCGCGCGAACCAGGTTCACCTTCTCGGCATCGGTGGTCGTCGGCGACTCACCGGTGGTGCCGTTGAGCACCAGACCGTCACACCCCCCTTCCACCAGATGGTGGGCCAGCTTCTGGGCGGCATCGAGATCAAGAGCACCGTCAGCGGCGAAGGGCGTGACCATGGCGGTGAGCACTCGGCCGAACGGGCGGCCGGGGGCGGCGGTCGGGGCAGTACTCATGGGGCGACGTTACCGCTCTCTTCAGCGCATGCCGACCGTGAGGTGACATGCTGGATCGTGCTGCTCTACCTGGGGGTCCCACCGCACCCGCGGCGGGGCGGGGGCGCTCAGAAACCCCGGGGGCTCTCCTCGAGCCGTCCGATGTCGGTCTGATCGCCGTCGAACTCGACCACTGCCTCGCCGCGGCCGTACGCGTGCAGGATGAGCTCGTCCGGCGGTCCCACCACGGTAACGGACCGTGACCCGCTGCGAAGCGTCCGCTCGGCCCCGTCCGGGCGGCGCACCACGACTCCGACCGGCGCACGCCGATAGGTCATCCGGCCCAACCTGCCCAGCATGCTCCAGAGCTCCTCGGCGCGGTCCGGATCGGCGGCCCGCGGTTGCCAGCCGGGCCGGGCCCGGAGCACGTCCTCGTGGTGCACGTAGAACTCGACGCCGTTGATCCGCTCCGCGGCGGCGGACAGGCGCATCGGCGAGTACCACGGCGGGCCGCTGCGGACTTGCTCGACCAGCTCCGGCCAGTCCCGTTTCGCGGTGGCCTGCTGCACGCGGTCGGCGTACCAGGCCAGCGGCGGCAGCAGGATGCCCGGTGCGGCGTCCGGCCTGCCCTCGCGGACGATCAGGTGCGCCGCGAGGTCGCGGGTCGTCCAGCCGGTGCACAGGGTCGGTGCGTCCGGGCCCACCTCGGCCATCAGATCGCACAACGCGGCGCGCTCGGTGGCGGCCAGGGTGCGCTCTCCCACCGGGCTGTTCACCCGGCCCGGTCCGGTCCGGCACTGGTGAGCTCGATCTGTATCACCACGCGCTGCTCACGCTCCATCGCTGCTCGGTAGTCGTCCCAGTCGGGGTGCTCGCCGGCAAGTCGTCGGTAGTAGTCCACCAGCGGCTCCATCGCCTCGGGCAGCTCCACGACCTGCGCCGTACCGCCCACCTGAATCCAGCGACCGAAGAAGTCGTCAGGCAGTACGCACAGCCACACCCGTGGATCGTGCCGTAGGTTACCCACCTTGAACGCGGTCTGCCGGGAGCTCACCACCACCCGGCCCGCCTCGTCGACGACCGCCAGCACCGGCGACATCTGCGGCGAGCCGTCCTTGCGCAGCGTGCTCAGCACCGCGTGATGCTGTTCGGCGATGACTCCGCGCGCCTCATCGAGATCCATGGCTGCACGCTAGCGGCGGCGGCCCCGGCCTGCCGGGTGCGTCAGCCTTCGGAGACGAACGTGCTGGTCGCGATCTCCGAGCCGTCCGCCAGTGCGGAGATCTCGAAGTCCCCGAACGCGTTGGGCGCCACCTTGTGCAGCTGACGGAGGCACTCCACGGCCAGCGCCCGGATCTCCACGTCGGCGTGCTCGGTGGCGCGCATCGCGATGAAGTGCCGCCAGGCCCGGTAGTTCCCGGTGACCACGATGCGGGTCTCGGTGGCGTTGGGCAGCACGGCCCGGGCCGCCTGCCGTGCCTGCTTGCGGCGCAGCGTGGCGTTCCGCTCCCCGGCGAAGTGCTCCTCGAGCCCGGCGAGCAGGTCGTTGTAGGCCTGCTGGCTGGCCGCGACCGCGGCCAGGAACCGCTCGTGCAGTTCCGGGTCGCCCGCGATGACGTCGGGTTCCACCATCGCGGCGTTGCGCTCGGGCACGTAACGCTGGGACAGCTGCGAGTAGGAGAAGTGGCGGTGGCGGATCAGCTCGTGGGTGAGCGAGCGGGAGATCCCGGTGATGTAGAAGCTCACCGTGGCGTGTTCGAGCACCGACAGGTGCCCGACCTCCAGGATGTGCCGCAGGTAACCGCCGTTGGTCGCGGTGGCCGGGTTGGGCTTGCGCCAGGACTGGTAGCAGGCCCGGCCCGCGAACTCGGCGAGTGCTTGCCCGCCGTCGGCATCGGTGGACCAGGGCACATCGGCCGGCGGGTAGAACTCGGTCTTGGCGACCAGCTGGACCTGCATCGGCGCGATGGCCACACCGGTCCCGGCGTCACCGTCCTGGGGCTGAGTCACGGCGCACTCTCCTCTCGAACGTCCGCAGGGTATCCCGCGGGCCAGTCTGATGTCGTAACGATGTCTTGACTGACGTCACAAGTGACGTCACAGTTGATGTCATGGATCTCACGCCCTACATCAGCCGACTGCGCGAGGACCTCACCGCGACAGCGTCGGCAGGCGACGAACAGACCCGCCACACCGCGGCGGTACTGGGCGCGGCGCTGGAGCCCGCCGCCCGCCTGGCCATCATGAACGCGCTGTCCGACCTCGCCGCCGAGGTGACCGCGGCGCTGGAGGACCGCGTGGTGGAGGTGCGCCTCGACGGCCGGGACGTGCGGGTGGCGGTGAGCGCACCGCCCGGCGACTTCAGCACCGACGCGGGCTCCGGCACCAGAGATCCCGGGCGCGCGACACCACCGCCGCCACCGGGTGCGGGTTCCTTCTCCGACATGAGTGGCGACATCAGCCGGATGACGCTGCGGCTGTTCGACCAGCTCAAGGGGCAGGCCGAACGGGCCGCCGCCGAGCAGGGGGTGTCGCTGAACACCTGGGTGTCGCAGGCCGTGCAGGGCGCACTGCGCGGCGAGAGCTGGCACGAGCCGCGGCAGGGACGTGACGACCGGCGTGGACGCCACCGCGTGCAGGGCTGGGTCCAGGGCTGAGACGGGGCAGGAGGAAGCATGGAGCGCGAGGACACCGACGTGACGGTGCTACGGCAGCAGGACTTCGCCGCGGAGGGCCCGGTGGAGGTATTCGTCGAGCTCGGCGGCGGTCGCCTCGACATCCGGCTCGTGCCGGACACCCCGGACGGGACGGGCGCTGACAAGAAGGGCGCGGTGTCGGTGCAGGTGCGGCCCGACCCCGCGGGCGCCGCACCGTGGAGCGCCGGGATCGCCGGGTTGCTCACCTGGCTCGGCGAGCAGACCGGAGCGGCGCCGCAGGGCGAACTGGCCGCCGAGGCGGCGCGGCGCACCCTGATCGACTTCACCGGCCAGCGGCTCACCGTGCGGACGCCGCGGGATGTGCCGCTGCGGACCGTGCCGTTGCTCGTGCAGGTCAGCGCGCCCGCGGGGTCGTCGGTGACGGCGCGCAGCGGATCGGCCGACATCACGGTCGACGGCGTCGCGAACCGGCTCGACGCGTCGACCGGCTCCGGGCAGGTGCGGGCGCAGCAGTGCCGCGGCGCGGCCGACATCCGCACCGGCTCCGGCGACGTCCGGCTGGAGCACGTGCAGAGCGGGCTGCGCGTCCAGACCGGCTCGGGCGTGGTCGACGTGATCTCGGTGGCCGGCGGCGACAACGCGAACAGCGTGCGGACCGGGTCCGGTGATGTCCACTTCGGCATGGTCGGCGCCGACGTCAACGCCCGCACCGGCAGTGGCGACCTGGTGGTGGCCGATGCCTCCGTCGGGCGCATCGAGCTCAGCACCGGCTCCGGCCGGCTCCACGTGGGAATCCACCCGGGGGTGCGGGCCGAACTCGATGTCAGCTCCGGCTCCGGGCAGGCGCGCAGCGATCTCCCGGTCGGCGGCCAGGCCCCGGAGGGCGAGGTCGGCCTGCGGGTCCGCGCGCGCACCGGATCCGGTGACGCCCTGGTCACCTCGGCGCCGTCCGGATCGGCGGATTGACCTGGCGGGAGCCGGTGGCCGCGCGCAGGGCCGCGGCGAGGTCACCGCGCTCCCCCACCGCGATCGCATCCAGCTCCAGCCAGCCGGCCAGCTCCCGGAGCGCCTCGGCCAGTTCGCCGACCACCCGGGCCAGGTCCACAGCGGGCTCGGCGAACGCGCCGGGCACCCGCAACACACCGGCCGCCCGGTCCGCCTTGAGGTCCACCCGCGCGACCAGTTCGCCGTCGAGCAGGAACGGGAAGACGTAGTACCCGTGCACGCGCTGCGGCTCGGGCACGTAGATCTCGATGCGGTAGCGGAAGCCGAACAACCGCTCGGTGCGCTCCCGGTTCCAGATCAGCGGGTCGAAGGGGCACAGCAGGGCTCGGCCGGTGATGCGCCGCGGCACGGCGGCGTCCCGGTGCCGGTAGGCGGTGGCCGGCCAGCCGCGGACCCGTACCGGCTCCAGTTCGCCCGCCGCCACCAGTTCGGCGACCGCCTGCCTGCTGCGCTGCGGGCTCAGCCGGTAGTAGTCACGCAGATCCGGCTCGGTCGCCACGCCCAGCGCCGAGGCGGACCGCGAGATCAGCTCGCGGGCGCCCTCTTCGGCGCCGACCCGCCGCCCGAGGACGTCGGCGGGCAGCACGCGTTCGGGCAGGTCGTAGAGCCGTTCGAAACCGCGCCGGGTGCCGGTGGTGAGCGCCCCCGTGCCGAACAGCCATTCGCAGATCCGTTTGGTGTCGGTCCGGTTCCACCACGAGCCGCCGCCGCGCCGGACCCCGCTGCCCACCACCTGTTCCAGGCCGCCCGCGCTGATCGGCCCCTGCTCCTTCACCGTGTCCAGCACCGCCGAGACCAGTTCCGGCGCGTCGTCGGCCAGCTCCCCGTAGCGGTGCCACCAGCCGGGCCGCTTGGCGCCGGAGTGCAGCAACGGCCAGTCCTGCACCGGCACCAGGCTCGCCTCGTGCGCCCAGCACTCCACCAGCAGCCGGGGGCGCCGGGCGGAGTGGTCCCACGCGGCGCCGTCGAGCAGGTCCTGCGGGTAGGGGCCGAGCCGGCTCAGCACGGGCACGTAGTGCGCTCTGGCCAGCACCGTCACCGAGTCGAGCTGCAACAGCCGGGTGCGGCCGAGCATGCGCTGCAGGTGCCGCCTGGTCACCGGCCCGGCGGGCCGCGGATCGGCGAAGCCCTGTGCGGCCAGCGCGGCTCGCCGCGCCGCGGCCGGTCCCATCGTCTGCACGGACGCCGATGGTGCCATCCGGCACCGACAGCGACGCCGCCGCACACGGGTGGCGCCGGTGCCCGGTCGCGGCCTCGATACCGTGATCGGATGGCACTTGCCCGGGTGCGCCCCGCGACCTCGCACGACGTCCCCGCGCTCGCCGCGTTGCACAGCAGGACGTGGCGGATCGCCTATGCCGAGCTGCTGCCCGCCGAGACGCTGGACGAGCTGGACTCCCCCGAGGTGCATCAGGCCTGGGCGGAGACGATCGGGGGCGGCGCCACCGTGCTGCTCGCCAGTGAGGGCGACGAGCTGGTCGGGTTCGTGGTGGCGGGCCCCGCCCCGCAGGGCGAGGTGGCCGCCGCGGACGGCACGCTGCCCGCGGACGCGGCACAGACCGTGCTGGTGAGCACGCTGCTGGTGGAACCGAGATGGGCGCGGCGCGGCCACGGCGGCCGGCTGCTCGCCGCGGCCGCCGAGAAGTGGCGCGAATCGGGCGCCACCCGGGGGATCACCTGGGTGCCCGCGGAGGACCCGGCGTCGCTGAGCTTCTACCGGCGGACCGGCTGGGAGCCCGACGGCACGATACGCACGCTGGACACCGGCACCCGGACCCTGCGCGAGGTGCGGCTCACCGGCTCGCTCGACGCGGACCAGGAATAGCCGCTCAGAGCTCCAGCAGGGGCTCCAGGCCCACCGTCAGCCCCGGCCGGTTCAGCACCGACCGGACGCCGAGCAGGACGCCGGGCATGAACGAGGACCGGTCCAGCGAGTCGTGCCGGATCGTCAGGGTCTCGCCCTCGGTGCCGAGCAGGATCTCCTGGTGGGCGACCAGTCCGGCGAGGCGCACGGAGTGCACCCGCACCCCGTCGACGTCGGCGCCCCGGGCACCCTCCAGCGACTGGGTGGTGGCATCCGGCGGCGGCGCCATCTTGGCCTCCGCCCGCGCCGCCGCGATCAGCGCCGCGGTGCGGGCCGCGGTGCCGGACGGCGCGTCGGCCTTGCGCGGGTGGTGCAGCTCCACCACCTCGACCGACTCGTAGAACCGGGCGGCCATCGCGGCGAACCGCATCGACAGGATGGCCCCGATCGCGAAGTTCGGCGCGATCAGCACGCCGAGGTCGGGGCGGGGGGAGAGCCACTCCCGGACCTGGGCCAGCCGCGCCTCGTCGAACCCGGTGGTGCCGACCACCGCGTGGATGCCCTGGTCGACGCAGAACCGCACGTTGTCCATCACCACCGCGGGGTGGGTGAAGTCGACGACCACCTCGGCGCCCGCGTCGGCGACGTTGAACATCCAGTCGCCCGCGTCGACCATCGCGACGAGCTCCATGTCCTCGGCGGCGTCCACCGCCTTGCACACCTCGGTGCCGACCCGGCCGCGGGCGCCGAGCACGCCGACCCGGATCGGGTTCTCCGCCGAGCGCTCCTGGCCGGCCGGCTGCTCCGGGGTCGTCATGCGATCAACTCCGTGATCTCGTCCGGCAGGTCGTCGTCGTGAGCGTAGGGGCCCACCACGGCGGCGGTGAGCGGCCTGCGGAGCAGGTCGCGGGCCAGCTCGCCGACCTGCTCCCTGGTCACGTCGTCGATCTGCCGCAGGGTCTGCTCGATGGTCCAGTGGTCGCCGTAGTTCAGCTCGGCCTTGCCCATCCGGGTCATCCGGGAGCCCAGGTCCTCCAGGCCGAGCACCAGCCCGCCGCGCAGCTGCCCCTTGCCGCGCATCAGCTCGGCCTCCGACAGCCCGTCCCGCGCGATCCCGCGGAGCACCTCGCCGACCACGCCGGCGACCTCGCCGAGCCGCTGCGGCGAGCACCCCGCGTAGATCGACAGGTAGCCGGTGTCGGCGTAGCAGGCCACCGCGGAGTACACCGAGTAGGCCAGCCCGCGCTGCTCGCGGACCTGCTGGAACAGCCGCGAGCTCATGCCGCCGCCCAGTGCGGCGTTGAGCACGCCCAGCACGAAGCGCCGGTCGTCGTGCCGGTCGATGGCGCGCACGCCCAGCATCAGATGGGCCTGCTCGGCGTGGTCGGAACGGACCACCAGCGGGCGGCGCCCGGTGATCCTGGCCCGCCCGCGCCGCGGCGCCGCGGGCTCGGCCGAACCGGTCAGGCGGTGCCCGAAACTGCGCCCTACCGCGTCCAGCACCGCACTGTGCGTGACGTTGCCGGTGACCGTCAGCACCATCCGCTCGGGCGTGTAGCGCCGGCGGTAGAAGCGGTACAGCGCGTCGCGGCTCATGCCGGTGATCGACTCCTCGGTGCCCAGCACCGAGCGCCCCAGCGGATGCGAGCCGAGCAGCGCGGCGGCGAACTCGTCGTGCAGCAGGTCCTCCGGGTCGTCGTCGCGCATCGCGATCTCCTCGAGCACGACGCCGCGTTCGAGATCCATGTCCGAAGGCTCGAGCCGCGCGTCGCCGAGGACGTCGCAGACCAGGTCGACACCCAGCTCCAGGTCGCTGTCGAGCACATGGGCGTAGTAGCAGGTGTGCTCCTTGGCGGTGAACGCGTTGAGCTCGCCGCCGACCGCGTCGATCTCCTCGGCGATCGCCGACGCGGAGCGGCGCGCGGTGCCCTTGAAGAGCAGGTGCTCGAGATAGTGCGCGGCCCCCGCCACCGGCAGCGGCTCATCCCGCGAACCCACCGCCACCCACATGCCGACCGCCGCGGAGCGGGTGCCCGGCATCTCCTCGGTCAGCACGCGCAGCCCGGAGGGCAGCACGCTGCGGGACACCGTCCCGCCGTCGAGGCGGCGGTCGAGCACGGTGGTGCGGGTGCGCACCAGCCCGGCTCCGCGCCGGCCACCGGGGGTGGCCGGCGCGGATCGGGTGGTCTCCGGGAGCTGCGGTCGCCTCACGTGCCTGCCGGGGTCTCGGCGTCGGCGTCGCTGTCGGCCTGCTGGCCGGCCGAGCCGGTGTCGTCGTCGCCCACCGGCACCAGGCTGATCTTGCCGCGGTTGTCGATGTCGGCCACCTCGACGCGCAGCTTGTCGCCGACCTTCACCACGTCCTCGACCTTGCCGATGCGCCTGCCGTTGCCCAGCTTGGAGATGTGTACCAGGCCGTCCTTGCCGGGCACCAGCGAGACGAAGGCGCCGAACGCCGCGGTCTTCACCACGGTCCCCAGGAACCGCTCGCCGACCTTGGGCAGCTGCGGGTTGGCGATCGCGTTGATCCGGTCGATGGCCGCCTCGGCGGACAGGCCGTCGTTGGCGCCGACGTAGATCGTGCCGTCGTCCTCGATGGAGATGTCCGCGCCGGTCTCCTCGGTGATCGAGTTGATCATCTTGCCCTTCGGGCCGATCACCTCGCCGATCTTGTCGATCGGGATCTTGATCGCGGTGACCCGCGGCGCGTACGGGCTCATCTCGTCCGGGCCGTCGATGGCCTCGGCCATCACGTCGAGGATGGTCAGCCGCGCGTCCCTGGCCTGCGACAGCGCGCCGGCCAGCACGTCGGACGGGATGCCCGCGAGCTTCGTGTCCAGCTGCAGCGCGGTCACGAAGTCCTTGGTGCCCGCCACCTTGAAGTCCATGTCGCCGAAGGCGTCCTCGGCGCCGAGGATGTCGGTGAGCGCCACGAAGGTCTGCTTACCGTCGATCTCGCCGGACACCAGGCCCATCGCGATGCCCGCCACCGGCGCCTTGAGCGGCACACCGGCGTTGAACAGCGACAGCGTCGACGCGCACACCGAGCCCATCGAGGTGGACCCGTTGGAGCTCAGCGCCTCGGACACCTGCCGGATCGCGTAGGGGAACTCCTCGCGGCTGGGCAGCACCGGCACCAGAGCGCGCTCGGCCAGCGCGCCGTGCCCGATCTCGCGGCGCTTGGGCGAGCCCACCCGGCCGGTCTCGCCGGTGGAGAACGGCGGGAAGTTGTAGTGGTGCAGATAGCGCTTGGTGGTCTCCGGGGACAGGCTGTCGATCGACTGCTCCATGCGCAGCATGTTCAGCGTGGTGACCCCGAGGATCTGCGTCTCGCCCCGCTCGAACAGCGCCGAGCCGTGTGCCCTGGGCACCACCTCGACCTCGGCGGACAGCGGCCGGATGTCGGTGAGGCCGCGGCCGTCGATGCGCACCCGGTCGCGCAGGATGCGCTGGCGGACCGCCTCCTTGGTGACCGTGCGGAACGCCGCCCCGATCTCCTTCTCCCGGCCTTCGAAGCGCTCGGCGAGCCGCTCCAGGACCGAGGCCTTGAGCTCGTCGAGGCGGTTCTCCCGCTCCTTCTTGTCCGCGATGGTCAACGCCTCGGCGAGGTCGTCACCCACCGCCTCGCGCACCGCGTCGAGCACGTCGGGCTGGTAGGCCGGGAAGGTCGGGTACTCCGACGTCTCCTTGCCCGCCACCTCGGCCAGCCGCTGCTGCGCTTCGCACAGGACCCGGATGAACGGCTTGGCCGCCTCCAGGCCGGCCGCGACGATGTCCTCGGTCGGCGCCTGCGCGCCACCGCCGACCAGTCCGACGGTGGCCTCGGTGGCCTCCGCCTCGACCATCATGATCGCGACATCGCTTTCCGGGCCGTCGCCGACCACCCGGCCCGCGACGACCATGTCGAACACCGCGCGCTCGAGCTGCTCGTAGGTCGGGAAGGCGACCCAGGTGCCGTCGATCAGCGCCACCCGGGTGCCGCCGACCGGGCCGTTGAACGGCAGGCCGGAGATCTGGGTGGACGCCGACGCCGCGTTGATCGCCAGCACGTCGTACGGGTCCGCCGGGTCCAGGCTCATCACCGTGATGACGACCTGCACCTCGTTGCGCAGGCCCTCGACGAACGAGGGCCGCAGCGGCCGGTCGATCAGACGGCAGGTGAGGATCGCGTCGGTGGACGGACGGCCCTCGCGGCGGAAGAACGAGCCGGGGATGCGCCCCGCGGCGTACATCCGCTCCTCGACGTCGACCGTCAGCGGGAAGAAGTCGAACTGGTCCTTGGGGTGCTTGGACGCCGTCGTGGCGGACAGCAGCATGGTCTCGTCGTCCAGGTAGGCGACGACGGAGCCGGCGGCCTGGCGGGCCAGCCGACCGGTCTCGAAACGCACGGTGCGGGTGCCGAAGGCACCGTTGTCGAGTACCGCTGTGGTCTCGTGCACGCCGTCAGCGGTGTGCGTAGCGGTGGAATCGGATGATGAATCGGACAACTCGTCTCCTCCTCGCAGCGCGAGCCCGCGATCAGTGGCACCGCCGGTGCGGGAGCGAGGATGAGGCCGGTCTTCGATCGAAGCCCTCGGGAATGCGGCGAAGCATTCCCGGGAGCCACTACCGAGGACCGGCGAACGACGGTCCCGAGGACGGTGACGAGGCGGCTCGCACGGCGATGTGTGGTTGTGATCGGGCGCCGGCGGTGCCGGTCAGCCCGCGGTGACGAGGAGGAGAGCCGGTGTGGTCTCCCCCTCGCCGCTGGGTCAGCGGCGCAGACCGAGGCGCTCGATCAGGGATCGGTAGCGCGCGATGTCGATCTTTGCCAGGTAGTTCAACAGGTTCCGGCGGCGACCGACCATCAGCAGCAGCCCGCGCCGCGAGTGGTGGTCGTGCTTGTGCTGCTTGAGGTGCTCGGTGAGACCCTTGATGCGGGTGGTCAGCAGGGCCACCTGCGCCTCAGGGGAACCGGTGTCCCCCTGGTGAAGCCCGTATTCGGTGAGTATCTGGCTCTTCTCTGCGGTGGACAGCGCCACGGGTCGATCTTCTCCTGTCGGTGCGTACCGTGTGAGCCCTTGGATCACGTCGCTGCTGTCGCGACGGGGGCGGTGGCCTCGGCCACAGCGACCGGACACGTCGAATCAACATCCAGCCACGAAAGCACGAACCACGGTGCCGGCCGCCACGGACCGCAGCCGCACCTGGTGGACAAGGCTACCAGCTCACACTTCCGTACCCCGGTACGCCCCGGGCCGTGCGGCGACATCCGTGGCGGCCTTCGTGTCCCCGTCCGGGTCTGCGTCCGAGTCGCCGGGGTAGCCGATCACCGCAACGGGATCGCCGGAGGTCACGTCGGGGGCCGCGTCGGGGGCCGCGGCCCGCCGCAGCAGCGCGGCGAGCACCGGGAACTCGTCCTGCAGCAGCCCGGCCGCCGCGCTCAGCTCCTCGGCACCGGCCAGCCTGCGCAGCGCGGGGACGGCCGTCTCCTCGCCGTACTCCTCCACCGGCAGCGTCTCCCGGCCGAGCGTCGGCCGGGACTCGCGGACCAGTTCCAGCGTCCTGCGGATCGCGGCCGGGTTGCCGGAGGCGACCTCCGCGGTGAGGACGCGGCGCTCCAGCATCACCATGCGGGCCAGCACCGCGGGGTTGCCGATCTTGGCGCGGCGCCCGCTCATCAGCTGGCTGAGCATGGGCGGGCTCAGCCCGAGGACCTCGGCCAACTGTGCCTGCGACACGTCGTAGGCAACCACGAGACGGCGCACCCGGTCCCCGAGCGGCTCGCCGTACCACTCTCGTTGCTGCGCGACGTTGCGCACCACGGTTCGCTGATCCTCCACCGGCCTCCCCTTCCACGGTGCGTCCCGGCATCCTGCCAGGCACGCGGCCGGACCGTGCCGCACTCACCCGGTTCGGGCGAGAACTTCCCTGGTACGTGCGACGTCGTCACGCATCTGTGCCACGAGCTGGTCGGGACTGTCGAAGCGCTCCATGCCCCGCAGCCGCTCGACGAAGTCCAGCGCCACCTGCTCGCCGTAGAAGTCCTCGTCCAGGTCCAGCACGAACGCCTCCACCCGCCGTTCCCGGCCGGAGAAGGTCGGATTGGTACCCACGGACACCGCCGCGGCCAGGTCGCGGCCCCGGTGCACGAAGCGGCAGGCGTACACGCCGTCGGCGGGGATGGCGGCGTAGCGCGGCGTGGACAGGTTCGCGGTCGGGTAACCGAGGCCCCGGCCACGCTGGTCGCCGCGGATGACGATGCCCTCCACCCGGTGCGGGCGGCCCAGCGCGACGGCCGCGGCCGCCACGTCGCCCGCGTCGATGCAGGAGCGGATGTAGGTGGAGGAGTAGGTCAGCTCGCCCTGCGAGAGCAGCCCCACGTCCGCGGTGGTGAACCCGAACCGCTTGCCCAGCTCGCGCAGCAGCTCGACGTTGCCCGCCGCCTTGTGGCCGAAGGTGAAGTTGTCCCCCACCACGACCTCGGCCACGTGCAGTCGCTCGACCAGCAGCTCGTGGACGAACTCGTCGGCGGGCATCCTGGAGAGCTCGACGGTGAACGGCAGCACGAAGAACACGTCGACGCCGAGCTCCTCGGCCAGCTGCGCCCGGCGCCGCAGCGTGGTGAGCTGCGCCGGGTGGCTACCCGGACGGACCACCTCGGACGGGTGCGGGTCGAAGGTGAGCAACACCGCGGGCACGCCCAGCTCGCGGGCTCGTCGCACCGCCTGTCCGACCAGCTGGGCATGCCCTCGGTGCATGCCGTCGAACACGCCGATGGTGACGACACTGCGGCCCCACCCGTTCGGAATTGCCTCCGGTCCACGCCAGCGCTGCACGCACCGAAGCCTACGGTCACCGCGGCGACGCCCGGCGCACCCGGTCGGGCACCCGCGCTCACCCAGCCGGGCTCATCCGGCCGGGCTCATCCGGCCGGTCGCAGTACGAGCACCGGCCTGGCCTCGGGGCCGTGCTCGGTGAGCAGCGCCACGGCGTGGCCCTGCGGATCGAACGCGGCGCAGGTGCCCGCCAGGCCCGCCGCGGGCAACCGTCCGCCGTGGGCGAGCACCTTCGCCTGCTCGCCGTCCACCTCGCGGTGCGGGAAGGCGGCCGCCACCGCCTGGTCCAGGTCCGCGCTCAGCACGGGGCGCTCGGCCAGCTGGTCGAGGGTCCGCGCGGCGTCCAGTCCGAACGGGCCGACCTGGGTGCGCCGCAGCGCGGTGAGGTGCCCGCCGACACCGAAGCCGGCGCCCAGGTCCCTGGCCAGCGCGCGCACGTAGGTTCCGCCGCTGCACTCGACCAGGACGTCGATGTCGGTGACACCGACGCTGGTGACATCGACGACGCGGCGCAGTGCGAGCAGCTCGAACCGCGACACCGTGACCGACCGGGCCGCGAGCTGCACCTGCTCGCCGGCCCTGGCCATGGCGTAGGCGCGCCGACCCGCCACCTTCACCGCGCTCACCGCGCTGGGCACCTGGTCGAGCGGGCCGGTCAGCGCCGCGATGCCGGCCCGGATGTCCGGCTCGCTCAGCGCGGACGCGTCGGCGCCGCCGGTCGGCTCGCCCTGGGCGTCGTCGGTGCTGGTCGACTCGCCGAGCCGGATGGTGCCGAGGTAGGTCTTCGGCTCCAGCGGCAGATGGCCGAGCAGCTTGGTGCCGCGTTGCACACCGCAGACCAGCACGCCGGTGGCCATCGGGTCGAGCGTGCCCGCGTGCCCGATCCGCCGGGTGCCGAGCAGCCTGCGCAGCCGCGCGATGACGTCATGGGAGGTCATTCCGGCCGGCTTGTCCACCACCACCAGGCCCGCGCTCGGCTCGGCTGTGCTCATGACGGGAGAGTGTGCCCGGTCACCGGACGGCTCCCGGGACCGCCCAGCGACGGCCCCGGGTTCTGGCGACCAGGAAGGCCAGCCGCAGCACCATGAACGCGGCGAGCCCGGCCCAGATGCCCAGCAGCCCCCAGCCGAACACGAACGACGCCCAGATCAGCGGCAGGAAGCCGAGCAGCGCGCTGCCCAGTGTGCTGTTGCGCAGGAAGGTGGCGTCACCCGCGCCGAGCAGCACCCCGTCCAGCGCGAACACCACGCCCGCCACCGGCTGCAACGCGACGAAGAACCACCAGGCGTGGGGCATCTCGGCCAGCACCGCCGGGTCCGAGGTGAACACCCCCGGCAGGACCGGCCGGGCGGCGGCGAACACCAGCCCGAGCGTGATGCCGAAGGCCAGCCCGTATCTGGTGACCTGCCAGGCCAGCGACCGCGCGCCGCGCTCGTTGTCCGAGCCCAGTTCGGCACCCACCAGCGACTGCGCCGCGATGGCCAGCGAGTCCAGCACCAGTGCGAGGAAGGACCACAGCTGCAACACCACCTGGTGCGCGCCCGCCGCCGCCGCGGAACTGCGGGCGGCGACCGAGGTGGCGGACAGGAAACAGGCCTGGAACGCGGCGCTGCGCAGGATGAGGTCGCGGCCCAACCCGAGCTGCGCGCGCATGGCCGTCCAGCTCGGCGCGGGCATGGCCCGCTCGGCGACCAGTGCCCGCAGGAACAGCCCCGCGGCGATCAGTTGCGCGGCCACGTTGGCGATCGCGGACCCGGCCAGCCCGATGCCGTCCACCGGTCCCGCGCCGTGCACCAGCACGGGGCACAGCGCGGCCGAGACGCCGTTGCCGGCCAGGACGTACCGCAACGGGCGGGCGGTGTCCTGCACCCCGCGCATCCACCCGTTTCCGGCCATGGTGACGAGTACGAACGGGGCGCCGAACAGCGCGATGCGCAGCCAGTGCAGCGCCGCGTCGGCCACCGGTCCGGGCCCGGCGAGCAGGTGCACGACCGGGTCGGCCGCGACCTGGCCCGCGACCAGCACCACGGTGCCGACCCCGAGCGCGAGCCAGGTGGCCTGTGCCCCCTCGGCCACCGCGGCGGCGCGCTGCCCTGCCCCGTACAACCGGGCGGTGCGCGCGGTGGTGCCGTAGGACAGGAAGGTCAGCTGGGTGGAGACCTGCACAAGCACGATGCCGCCCACCGCGAGCGCGGCCAGTGCCACCGCGCCGAGCCGGCCGACGACGGCGGTGTCGACCAGCAGGTAGAGCGGCTCCGCGGCGAGCACACCCAGCGCGGGCAGGGCCAGGCCGAGCACCCGGCGGCCGGAGACGTGCACTGCCGGCGCCGTCATGCCACCTCCTCGGTAAGGTTCGGTGTGGGCAAACGCACCTGACACACCTCAGCCCCCGCGACTGTAGGCGTAAGGACCGGTTGTGGACAACGAGGATTACCTGGAGCTCGCCATCCGGTTGGCCAACGCGACGCTCACCGACCTGCCCGCGCTGCGGGCGACCTTGCACGAGGAGCCCTGGTGGGCCGATCGCGCGGGGCCGGACGATCTGGAGGCGTTGCGCGTCACCGCGGCGGGACTGCGAGCCGCGCTCGCCGCGGTGGTCGCCGCAGACCCGGCCGCCGTGCTGTCGTCGGTGAACGCGCTGCTCGACGCCCATCCGCCCCGGCCACGGCTCTCCGGTCACGCCCAGCACGGCGAGGACCCGAACTGGCACGTGCACGTCGCCCAGCCGGACGCCCCACCGGCGAAGGAGGTCGCCGCGGCGGCGTCCTGGGGACTGGCTCAGGGGCTGGTCAGGTACGGGCCGGGGCGCTGGGGGCGCTGCGCCGCGCTCGGCTGCACCGCGTTCTACCTGGACACCTCGACCAATCTGGCGAAGCGGTTCTGTTCGGTCCGCTGCGCCAACCGTGCGCACGTCGCGGCTTTCCGGGCCCGGCGCCGCCCGGGCGCCGAAAGGTGACCGGCCCGCTCAGAGCAGCGGCGCCCGGTCGAGCGCGGCGCGCAGCCCGGTCAGCACGTCATCTGCCGTCCCGGCCGCGGTGAATCCGGCGGCGAGCCGGTGCCCGCCGCCGCCCAGCGCCGCCGCGGCCGCGGAGACGTCCAGGCCCCGCTTGGCCCGCAACGACACGGAGAACAGGTCCGTGCCGATCTCCTTGAGCACCGCGGCGACCTCGGCCTCGGCCGTGGTGCGCACGAGGTCGATCACGCTCTCCATCTCCTCGCTGCGCAGCCCCTGCGCGTCCGCGATGCGCACCGTGGTGTGCACCAGTCCCAGGCCCCGCGCGGCCGACGGCTCCAGGCGGGCCCGGCCCAGCACGGCACCCACCATGTTCAGCCAGCCGAACGGGTGGGTGTCGAGCAGCACCCGGGTGGTCGCGTCGGGATCCACGCCCGCGCCGATCAACCGGGCGGCGATCGCATGGGTGCCCTCGTCGGCGCGGCGGAAACAGCTGGTGTCGGTGACCAGACCGGCGTACAGGCAGCGGGCCATCGACTCGTCGAGCGGCACCTCGAGCGCGTCGATCAGGCGCAGCACCAGCACCGCGGTCGCCTCCGCACGGTCGTCGACGAGGTTGTGCGTGCCGAACCGCTCGTTCGTGGCGTGGTGGTCGACGACCAGCACCGAACCGGCCGTGTCCACCCGTGGGGAGAGACAGCCGAGCCGGGCCCGGCTCCCGGTGTCCAGCGCCACCAGCACCTCGGGCTCGGCGGGCACCTCGCACGGCGCCACCACGAGATCGGCCACGTCCAGCCCGCGCAGCGACTGCGGCGCCTCGGCGGGCGCGCCGAAGGTGACCCGCACCGTGACACCCCGCTGCCGCAGCGCCAGGCCGAGGGCGAGCGCGCTGCCCAGTGCATCGGCGTCCGGCTGCACGTGCGCGACCAGCGTCACATCCCGCGCGGCACGGAGCAGGCCGGCCGCTGCCGCCAGGTCCCGGTTCACCTCGGCATCCGCGTCGGAGGCAACGTCGCTCTCGTGACCACCCGGGGCCGTCCGCACACTCGCCAGCCTCCACCCATCGGTCTCACGACATCCATGTCAGGCGCCGAGCGGTGCACCGGGTCAGTCCGCGTCCGCTCCGGCGTCGCGAGGCGGCCGGTAGGGATCCGGATCACCGGCGGGCGAGGCACCCGCCGCGATGCGCGCCACCTCGGCATCCGCGTCGTGCGCGCGGGCCAGGAGCTCGTCGATCCGGCGTGCCCCGTCCGGCACGCTGTCCGGGACGAAGGTCAAGGTGGGGGTGAAGCGCACCCCGGTGCCACGTCCGACCATGGTGCGCAGCACCCCGGTGGCGCTGGCCAGCGCGACGGCGACCCCCGCGGTGTCCGGCGGGGTGTCCACGGTCTCGCCGAGCACCGTGTAGTAGACCGTCGCGTCCCGCAGGTCGGCGGTGACCTTGGCGGCGGTGATGGTCACCATCGCGAGCCGGGGGTCCTTCACCTCGTGCTCGAGGCCGGACGCGACGATCTGGGCGATCCGCTTGGCGAGCCGGCGGGCCCGTGCCTGATCGGCCATCGAAGCGCTCCTCTGTCCTCTGGCGCGGGTGGTCGGGCCCACGCTAGTCGTCACTCAGTAGTCGTCCTCGGGCCCCAGCAGCCGGTGCCGGGCGGCCAGCAGCTCCAGCTCGGGGCGCCCGGCCACCAGCCGCTCGCAGGCCTGCAGCACCTCCCGCACGTGGTCCGCGTCCCCGGCGACGGCGGCCACACCGAGCAACGACCTGCGATGCAGCCCGAGATGCCCGGCCTCGGCCGCGGCCACCTCGAAACGGCGCCGCAGTTCCGCGATCACCGGCCGGACCAGCGAGCGCTTCTGCTTGAGCGAGTGCACGTCGCCGAACACGACGTCCAGCTCCAGGGCACCGACGTACACGGGCACCACCTGGGTGGGTTTGTAGCTGTTGAAGACCACGGGGACCGGGGTTTGGTGGCTCTTGAAGAGCCACCAACCCCGGATGGGGTCAGGTGCGGGGCTTCTCGCGCAGTTCGTAGGTCTCGATCTCGTCGCCGACCTGCAGATCGTTGTACGACGAGAGGGTGAGACCGCACTCGAAGCCTTCGCGGACCGACGTGGCGTCGTCCTTGAACCGGCGCAGCGAGGACACCGAGAGGTCACCGCGGACCACCACGTTGTCCCGCAGCAACCGGGCCTTGGCGTTGCGCCGGATCTCCCCGGCGGTGACCATGCACCCCGCGATGGTGCCGACCTTCGACGAGCGGAACACGTCGCGGACCTCGGCGCGGCCGAGGGACACCTCCTCGTACTCCGGCTTGAGCATGCCCTTGAGGGCCTGCTCGATCTCGTCGATCGCCTGGTAGATCACCGAGTAGTAGCGGATGTCCACACCCTCGCGGTTCGCCAGGGCGGTGGCCTTGCCGTCCGCCCGGACGTTGAACCCGAGCACGATGGTGTTGTCCGCGATGGCGAGGTTGATGTCGCCCTCGGTGATGCCACCGACGCCGCGGTGGATGACCCGCAGCTCGACCTCGTCGCCGACGTCGATCTTCAGCAGCGCCGACTCCAGCGCCTCCACGGTGCCGGAGTTGTCGCCCTTGAGGATCAGGTTGAGCTGGCTGGTCTCCTTGAGCGCGCGGTCGAGGTCCTCCAGGCTCACCCGGCGACGACGCGAGGCCAGTTCGGCGTTGCGCTCCCGGGTGCGCCTGCGGTCGGCGATCTGCCGGGCGATGCGGTCCTCGTCGACGACGAGGAAGTTGTCGCCCGCGCCCGGCACCGAGGTGAACCCGATGACCTGGACCGGCCGGGACGGCAGCGCCTCGCTGACGTCCTCGCCGAGCTCGTCCACCATCCGGCGGACCCGGCCGTACGCGTCGCCCGCGACCACCGAGTCGCCGACCCGCAGCGTGCCGCGCTGCACCAGCACGGTGGCCACCGGACCGCGGCCACGGTCCAGATGCGCCTCGATCGCCACGCCCTGGGCCTCCATGTCGGGGTTGGCCCGCAGGTCCAGCGAGGCGTCCGCGGTGAGCAGGATCGCCTCCAGCAGCGCGTCGATGTTGGTGCCCTGCTTGGCGGAGATGTCGACGAACATGGTGTCGCCGCCGTACTCCTCGGGCACCAGCCCGTACTCGGTGAGCTGGCCGCGGATCCGGGTCGGGTCCGCGCCCTCCTTGTCGATCTTGTTCACCGCGACCACGACCGGCACCGACGCCGCCTTGGCGTGGTTGATCGCCTCCACCGTCTGCGGCATGACGCCGTCGTCGGCGGCCACTACGAGCACCGCGATGTCGGTCGACTTCGCCCCGCGGGCACGCATGGCGGTGAACGCCTCGTGACCCGGGGTGTCGATGAAGGTGACCAGGCGCTCGGTGCCCTCCAGCTCGGTGGCGACCTGGTAGGCGCCGATGTGCTGGGTGATGCCGCCCGCTTCGCCGCCCATGACGTTGGCCTTGCGGATGGTGTCCAGCAGCCGGGTCTTTCCGTGGTCGACGTGACCCATGACGGTGACCACCGGCGGCCGGAACGCGAGGTCCTCCTCGTCACCGGTGTCCTCGCCGTAGCTCAGGTCGAAGGACTCCAGCAGTTCGCGGTCCTCGTCCTCGGGACTGACGACCTGGACCTTGTAGTTCATCTCCTGGCCGAGCAGTTCGAGCACGTCGTCGGAGACCGACTGGGTCGCGGTCACCATCTCGCCGAGATGGAACAGCGCCTGCACCAGCGAAGCCGGGTTGGCGTCGATCTTCTCGGCGAAGTCGGTGAGCGAGGAACCCCGGCGCAGCCGGATGGTCTCGCCGCCGCCGCGCGGCAGCCGAACGCCGCCGACCGACGGCGCCTGCATGTTGTCGAACTCCTGGCGCTTCTGCCGCTTCGACTTGCGGCCCTTGCGGGCCGGGCCGCCGGGACGGCCGAACGCGCCGGCCGCACCACCGCGGCCACGACCACCGCCGCCGGGGCGACCGGGGCCGCCACGGAAGCCGCCGCCCGCGGGTGCGGCGCCACCGCCACCGCCGCTGCCACCACCGGGACCGCCGCCACCGCGGAAGCCACCGCCACCGCCGCCGCCACCAGGACCCCCGCGACCGCCACCGGGACCGCCGCGACCGCCACCCGGTCCACCGGGTCCGCCGCGGCCACCGCCACCGCCACCGGGGCCGGGGCCGCCGGGGCCGGGACGCCCTGGTCGGGGCGGCATCATGCCCGGGTTGGGACGGGGCGGCATCATGCCCGGGTTCGGCCGAGGCCCGCCGCTGCCCGAGGGGCCGCTGCGGCTCGGCGCGGGCCGGTTGCCGCTGCCACCGGGACGCGGCGGCATGCTGCCCGGGCCGGGAGCCGGTCCCGACCCGCCGCCGGGATGGGGCGTCGAGGGGCGCGACGGCGCGGAGCCGCCCACCCCGAAGGGGTTGTTGCCGACCCGCGGCGAGCGCGGACCCGGCTTCGGTGCCCGGCCGCGCTGGCCCTGTCCGCCGCCGTCCTGCGGACGGGGCGTCGGGCGCTGCTCGGCGGCGGGGCGCTCCGGTGCGGCCGGCCGCTCCGCGGCGGGCTGCGCCGGCTTCGGACGGGCCGGCGGAGCCGGACGCTCGGTGACGGCCGGACGGTCAGCCGCCGCCGGACGCTCGGGTGCCGCGGGACGCTCGGCCGGGCGCTCCGGCGGCGCGGGACGCGCGGCGGGAGCGGGACGCTCCGGTGCGGCCGGCCGCTGCGCGGCGGGCTGGGCCGGTTCCGGACGGGGCGGCGCGGGACGCGGGCTTTCCGCAGGAGGACCAGGGCGGGGGGACGGAGCCGGGCCGGGCTTGGGGACCGAACCGCCGGCCGGGCGCGCCGGAGCGGCGGTACCGCCGCGCTGGTCGCGTCCGGCGGCTGCTCCGCCGCCGTTGCCGGAGCCCTTGCCCCCGTTGGACGGGAAGGAGTCGCGCAGCTTTCGCGCGACCGGAGCCTCCACCGTCGAGGAGGCAGACTTCACGTACTCGCCCAGGTCAGCGAGCTTACTGAGAACTTCTTTACTGGTGACACCGAGCTCTTTAGCGAGCTCGTGCACGCGGGCCTTGCCTGCCACTGCTCTCCTTACTGATGGAGCCGGCGGCAGTCCCGCTCGACCCCGGTCCTAGTGCATGTCCATGGCTGTCAATGCTTCACGGCTGCTGGTACATGTCGGATCGACCTGCTCTCTTCGTTGACCGGGCGCCCGGGTGCCGGGCGTCGGGTGCGTCCCCGGCGAACCGGGAACCACTGGCGCCTCCGCCTTGCTGCGCGAGGAAGTCGTGGACGGCGGCGCTGTCGAGCGCTCCCGCAGAGCGGAGTGCCCGCGGGAAGGCCCGGCGCCGCTCGGCGAGGCGCAAGCAAGCCGGATCGGGATGCAGCCATGCGCCCCGACCGGGCTGCCGACGCCGCGGGTCCGGGACCACCGTCCCGTCCACCACCACCACGCGTAGCAATCCGGAGACCGCCGTCTTGGCACGGCACCCAACACATGTCCGGACGGGTTCGGCGCACCGCCGATGGCGGCGTCGCCGGACGTCGTCCGGGCAGGCTTGGACCGTCCCCCGACAGCGAGCCACGTTGATTCTAGCGCGCGTCCGTGGCCGGTGGAGAACCGGCATTGGTCATCGGCACCTCGGTCTGCGGCACACCGGCGGGCGGCAGGCCGGCCGGATCGGCGTCGCTGCGGATGTCGATCTTCCATCCGGTCAGCCGAGCCGCCAGTCGGGCGTTCTGCCCTTCCTTGCCGATGGCCAGCGACAGCTGGAAGTCGGGCACGACGACCCGGGCCGTCTTGGCTCGCGCGTCGACCACCTGCACCGACACGACCTTCGCGGGCGAGAGCGCGTTCCCGACGAACCTGGCCGGGTCCTCCGAGTGGTCGATGATGTCGATCTTCTCGCCACCCAGCTCGCTCATGACGTTGCGCACCCGCTGGCCCATCGGTCCGATGCACGCGCCCTTGGCGTTGAGCCCGGGCACGGTGGAGCGCACCGCGATCTTCGAACGGTGCCCGGCCTCCCTGGCCACCGCGGGGATCTCCACGGTGCCGTCCGCGATCTCCGGCACTTCCAGCGCGAACAGCTTGCGGACCAGGTTCGGGTGCGTACGCGACAACGTGATCTGGGTGCCGCGCATTCCGCGGGAGACACCCACCACGTAGCACTTGATCCGCTCGCCGTGCCGGTAGTTCTCGCCGGGGGCCTGCTCCACCGGAGGGATCACCCCCTCGGTGTCACCGACCTGGACCACCACCACACCGCGGGCGTTCGCGCGCACGTCGCGCTGCACCACGCCGGCCACGATCTCGCCTTCCTTGGCGGAGAACTCGCCGAAGGTGCGCTCGTGCTCGGCGTCGCGCAGCCGCTGCAGGATGACCTGGCGGGCGGTGGTGGCGGCGATCCGCCCGAAGCCCTCGGGCGTGTCGTCCCACTCGGTGGTGATGTTGCCGTCGGCGTCGAGCTCCTGCGCCAGCACGCGCACCACACCGGTCTTGCGGTCGATGTCGATGCGCGCGTGCGGCTCGTGGCCGTCGGTGTGCTTGTACGCGGTGAGCAGCGCCGTCTCGATGGCCTCGAGCACTGTCTCGAAGGAGATGTCCTTGTCCCGTTCAATCGCGCGCAGCGCGGCGATGTCGACGTTCACCTTTCCTCCAAGTGCGCTGAGCCGTCCTGCGTCCCCTCGAGCGCGGCGAGCTCTTCGGACGGCGGCTGGCGGAACTCCACTTCCACCACCGCCCGGTCCAGCTCCGCGTAGCGCACCCGGCGCAGGTCTCCGGAGACCAGCAGCGTGACGCCTTCGTCGTCGCAATCCCCGATCCGGCCTTCGAGCTCGCCCCCTTCGGCCAGCGTCGCACGGACCAGCCGGAGCCGGTTGCGCCGCCAGTGCCGAGGCTGCGACAGCGGCCGGTCGACACCCGGCGAGGTGACCTCCAGGGTGTAGGGCCCGGCGAAGAGGTCCTCGCGCTCGTCGAGTGCGCCCGCCACCGCACGGCTGACCGCCGTGATGTCGTCCAGCCCCACACCCTCGTCCGAATCGATGACGATCCGGACCAGCCGTCGCTTGCCTGCGCGAACCTCGTCCAGTTCGTCCAGCTCGAACCCACGGTCCTCCACCGCGTCGCGCACCACCGCCTCAAGCCCTGAGTCGGGGTTCGCGGGCTGCGTGGTCACCGTGGCCTCCTGCCTTTCGGTCCAGCTGACTGTGTAGGTGTTCATCCGATCAGGGCAGCGAGGCCGGCTCGGCTCACCACCACTTGGGTCACCCAGGGTATCGCGTCGGGAGAACCGCTTGCGCCCAGCGATCACGTGGGTGGGTGCGCGCCGATCGGCGGCTGGCAGGATGCCCCACCGTGACCGCAACTCCCCGCAGCCGCCGCCGCGTCCTGCGCGCCGGGCTGACCGCAGGTGGCCTGCTCGTCACGGCCCCCGCAGTGCTCACCGGGTGCTCGGTGCTGACGCCGGGCGCGCCCGACGCGCCCGATCCGCTGGAGTCCCCGGCACGGCGGGCCGAGGCGGACGTCACGCTGGCCAGGGCGGTGGCGGACGGCCACCCGGACCTGGCCCCGGCCGCGACCGCCTACGCCGCGGACCGGCAGGCGCACGCCGCGGCGCTGCGGGCCGAGCTCCGGCGGCTGAACCCCGAGATGGCGCCGTCCAGCTCGGCCGCGCCGGCACCCGCGGTCCGGCCGGCCTTCGCCGACAGCTCCGACGCCGGGAACGCCCTCGCCGCGGCGACCAGCCGGGCGCAGAGCGAGGCGGGCGCACTCGTGGCCGTGCTGCCCGGATACCGGGCCGCGCTGCTCGCCTCGATCGCGGCCTGCTGCGCGAGCCATGCGGTGGTGCTCGCATGAGCGACCTCCCGGTGCAGGCGTTGCAGACGGCACTGGCCGCGGAGCACGCCGCGGTCTGGGGCTACGGCCTGGCCAGCGCCTTCCTGCCGCCGCAGTCGGACGACAAGCTCACCGAGGGTTCCGCGGCGCACCGGGCCCGCCGTGATGCCACCGAGCGGATGCTGCGGGACGCGGGCGTCGCCCCGGTACCGGCGGCGCCGGGATATCTCACCCCGGAGCCGGTGACCGATGTCGCCTCTGCCGTGGCAATGGTCACCACGCTGGAGACCGACGCCGCGGTGGCGTGGCGCTCGGTCGTGGAGCGCAGCCCTGCCGACCCGGCGATCCGCTCCGCGGCGCTGGACGCGCTCACCGGCGCGGCGGTGCGGGCGACTCGCTGGCGCGCGGCGGTCCGCAACGACCGGCTCACCGTGCCGTTCCCCGGCCTGCCCTGACCTGGCCCGGTCGCCGGGTTCACCCGCCCAGGGCGAGCGCGGCCTGCGCCAGCGGGTCGAGCGCGTTGGCGTCGCGCGAGGTGGCGGCGGCCTCGACGATCACCACGGTCGCCCCGTTGCGCCGGGACGCGTAGCTCGCGTCGCGCATCCGCGTCGGGCCGGAGTCGACCCGCACGCCCTCGCGCAGCAGGTCCGACACGTTCCCGGTGCCGTTCCTGTCGGTGAGCTGCTGCAGGTCGGCGGCCTCCTGGGCGGAGGGCATGACGACCGTGGACACCGAGACGACGGTCGGCCCCTGTGAACTGGTCGCGGTGTAGAGGGCGCGGCGCAGCGAGGTGCACGGCGTCCGGCTCAGGAACTGCGTGACCTGCCCGTAGGAATGCGCGGCGCAGTCACCGTCGGTGCGGGTGGCCCGCTGCACCAGCGCGGCTCCGGTGTCGGTGCGCACCACGGGCGCCGCCGGGGCGGCCGTGGTGGGCGGGGCGGGGGTGGCGCCGCTGCGCGGCCAGGTCAGCACCGCGACGACCGCGAGCACCAGGACCAGGAGGGCGGCGAAGGTCACCGCGACGGCCCGTGCGGAGAAGCGGTTCCGAGGCGGTGTGGGCTGCTCGGGCCGTCTCGCGCCGGGCGGCGGCTGGGGTCCGGCGTGCGGCAGGGCACGGGTGTCGTAGGTCGCGCCGTAGCCGGCCGGGTGGTGACCGGCGTCGTAGCCGGCCGGGGGATAGCCGGCCGGGTTGTACCCGGCCGGGTGGTAGCCCGGCGGCTGGTGCGCAGGCGGCTGGTGTGCTGGGGTCTGATGCGCTGGGGTCTGATGGGCTGGTGGCTGCTGGCCGCCTGCGTCGGGGGGCCGAAGCGGAGAGGTCTCGCCGGGGACGGCACGGATCGGGCCGGTCGCCCCGGGGTCACCTGAGACGCCGAACAGCTCGTCGGCGAGTCCCCCCAGCGGCTGGCCGCGGTCGGGGGCATCGCGATGGTCGGGATCCGCCACGGCCTGGGACCGTAGCCCATGGGAGGCGCCACCGGCCTGTGGGAGGTGCAACTGGGCGTTACGGTCGCGGGCGTGCACACCGAGGAGTTCCGGATCGAGACCGGCGCACACGAGCAGGTCCACGACCTCACCGGCCGCTGCCGCGCGTTCGTGAGCCGGTGCGGCGGCGGCGACGGGCTGTTGCACGTGTGGGTTCCGCACGCCACGGCCGGGCTGGCGGTGATCGAGACCGGCGCGGGCAGCGACACCGACCTGCTGGCCACTCTGCGCGAGCTGCTGCCCGGCGACGACCGGTGGCGGCACCGGCACGGCTCCCCCGGTCACGGCCGTGACCACGTGCTACCCGCGCTGTTGCCGCCCTACGCCACCGTGCCGGTGCTCGGCGGACAGCTCGCCCTCGGTGTCTGGCAGTCGATCTGCCTCGTGGACACCAACGCGGACAACCCGGTGCGCAACATCCGGCTGAGCTTCCTGTCCAGCTGAACCTCGTCGCCTGCTGAACCTCGTCGCCTGCTGAGGCCGGGCTACTTGCGGCACAGCTCCTGCAGGTGCGCCACCACGCTGTCGACCGGAACCTCGGTGCGCTCGCCGGTGGCCCGGTCCTTGACCTCCACCACGCCCGAGGCGAGGCCGCGGCCCACGACGACGATGGTCGGCACCCCGAGCAGCTCGGCGTCGGCGAACTTCACGCCGGGGGTGGCGGGACGGTCGTCGAGCATCACGCGGACGCCCGCGGCGTCGAGCTCGGCGGCCAGCCGCTCGGCGGCGGTCCGGATCTCCTCGGTCTTGCCCGCGATCACCAGGTGGATGTCGGTAGGGGCCACCTCGCGGGGCCAGATCAGGCCGTGCTCGTCGTGGCTCTGCTCGGCGATCACGCCGACCAGCCGGGAGACGCCGATGCCGTAGGAGCCCATGGTGATCCGGATCGGTTTGCCGTCCGCGCCGAGCGCGTCGAGACCGAACGCGTCGGCGTACTTGCGGCCCAGCTGGAAGATGTGCCCGATCTCGATGCCCCGTGCCGCGACCAGCGTGCCCGCGCCGTCCGGCGACGGGTCGCCCGCGCGCACCTCGGCGGCCTCGACGGTGCCGTCCGGCGTGAAGTCCCGCCCGCACACCAGGTCGACGACGTGGTGGTCGGGGCGGTCGGCACCGGTGGCCCAGGCGGTGCCGCGCACCACCCGGGGGTCGACGAGGTAGCGCACCCCGTTCTGGCGCAGCGCGCCGGGGCCGATGTAGCCCTTGGTGAGGAAGGCGTTGGCGGCGAAGTCCGCCTCGTCCAGCAGGGCCACCTCGGCCGGGGCGAGCGAGGCCGCCAGCCGCTTCATGTCGACCTCGCGGTCCCCTGGCAGGCCGACACCGAGCAGCTCCCAGTCCGGCGCGCCGGGTTGGCGGGTCTTGACCATGACGTTCTTCAGCGTGTCCGCGGCGGTGAAGGTCCGGCCCAGCCCCGCCGAGTTGAGATGTTCGACCAGCGTGCCGATGGTGGGCGTGTCGGGGGTGTGCAGCACCTGGGCCTGCGGCTGACCCTCGACGGGCAGCTCGGGGGGCGCCGGGGTGAGCACCGCCTCCACGTTGGCCGCGTAGCCCGACTCCAGGCAGCGCACGAAGGTGTCCTCGCCGGTCTCGGACTCGGCGAGGAACTCCTCGCTGGCCGAGCCGCCCATGGCGCCGGACATCGCCGACACGATCACGTAGCCGAGCCCGAGCCGGTCGAAGATCCTGACGTAGGCCTCGCGGTGGCGCTGGTAGGACTGGGCCAGGCCCTCGTCGGAGAGGTCGAAGGAGTACGAGTCCTTCATGAGGAACTCCCGGCCGCGCAGGATGCCTGCCCGCGGGCGCTCCTCGTCCCGGTACTTGGTCTGCACCTGGTAGAGGATCACCGGGTAGTCCTTGTACGAGCTGTACTCGCCCTTGACGGCGAGCGTGAACAGCTCCTCGTGGGTGGGTCCGAGCAGGTAGTCGGCACCCTTGCGGTCGCGGAGCCGGAACAGGTTGGGGCCGTACTCGGTCCAGCGGCCGGTCGCCTCGTAGGGCTCCCGGGGCAGCAGCGCGGGGAACTGGATCTCCTGCGCGCCGATGGCGTCCATCTCCTCGCGCACCACCTGCTCGATGTTGCGCAGCACCCGCAGGCCCAGCGGCAGCCAGGAGTAGATCCCCGGGGCGACGCGACGGACGTAGCCCGCGCGCACCAGCAGCCGGTGGCTGGGCACCTCGGCGTCCGCCGGGTCCTCGCGCAGGGTGCGCAGGAACAGCGTCGACAACCTGGTGATCATGGTTCGGGGACTCCTCGGAAAGCGGGTTCGCAGAGTTCGCAGCGTATCGGGAGCACGCGCGGCGGGTCGTGCCGGTTGTCCGGCGGTGCCGGCTCCCCCGCCGGGCGGACGCGCAGTTCGCGAAAGCACGGCGCCCGCGGTTTCTCCCGGAAAGCGCAACCAATTCCTGATGATGATCACATGAGGAATCGACGTGACAGCCGGAGATCTTCGGGTGGGATTTACAGTGCGGCCATCTAGCTGAGCAGAGACGATCACTAATTCGGTGGACGGTCAGGGGGCCGCATTTCACCCCCTGGGAGGACACCGTGCTCCGTTTTTCGTGCGCGCACTCACCGGCCGTGGCGAGTCGTGCCGGCCACCATCGTGGCAGCCGCCGCCCTGACCCTGACAATGGCCCCACCGGCCTCCGCCACACCCCCGGACATTCCTGGCAAGGCCACCGCCCAATCGGAACTGAGCGCATTGACCGTGACCTCCGAGGGCTCCATGAGCGGCTACTCGCGGGACCTCTTCCCGCACTGGATCACCATCTCCGGCAGCTGCAACACGCGCGAGACGGTGCTGAAGCGCGACGGGACGAACGTGGCCGTGGACGGGTCCTGCTACCCCACCTCCGGTTCGTGGTACAGCCCGTACGACGGCGCCACCTGGACCAATCCCGCCGACGTGGACATCGACCATGTCGTGCCGCTGGCCGAGGCATGGCGCTCCGGTGCCAGCTCGTGGACCACCAGCAAGCGGCAGTCCTTCGCCAACGACCTCACCCATCCGCAGCTGATCGCGGTGACCGACAACGTCAACCAGGCCAAGGGCGACCAGGATCCGTCGACCTGGCAACCGTCGCTGAGCAGTTACCGGTGCACCTACTCGAAGATGTGGATCCGTTCGAAATACGTCTGGGGTCTGACGCTGCAGTCCGCCGAGAAGTCGGCATTGCAGACCATGCTCAATACCTGCTCCTCGTGACGAACTCAGTTCGACGTTCGCGGCGCGACCCGGCGGCCGTGCACACCGTGCTCGCCGGCGTGCTGCGGCATCCGCACGAATTCAGCCGCTGATCGTCCGGTCGATGCGGCGCAGCGCCTCCTGCAGCAGCGGAAGCGAGGTGCCGTGGTTGAGCCGGACCCGGCCGCTGCCCTGCTCGGCAGGCATCGCGAAGTCGTGACCCGGCGTCACCGCGAGCCGGCCGCGGCCGAGCAGCGCGGCGGCCGGGTCGTCGCCGAGCCCGGCTTCGCGCAGGTCCAGCCAGGCCAGGTACCCGGCCTGCCCGGGATGTGCCCGGACCCCGGGAGTGCGCGCCACCCAGTCGGCGAGCTCGGCGCGAGTGCGGTCCAGGTGCCGCCGGAGCTGGTCCAGCCAGCCGCCGTCGTCGGTCCACGCGGCGATGCTGGCCGCCACGCCGGGCACCGAGGGCCGCAGCCGCTCGTAGCGCGGCACCGCGGCGGCGACCCGCGCCGTGTCCGGCTGCGCCTGCAGCAGCGCGCACTTCAGGCCGGGCACGTTCCACGCCTTGGAGATGCTGGTGACGGTGACCGCGTGGGCCGCCGCGGCCGGTCCGCAGGCGGCGTACGGGGTGAACGTGGCGGAGGTGGCGGACAGCGGCGCGTGCACCTCGTCGGCGACGACGTGGGCGCCGTGCGCCGCGACGATCTCCGCGATCCCGCGCAGCTCCCCGGCGGTGAACACCCGGCCGGTGGGGTTGTGCGGGTGGCACAGCAGCACCACCCGGCCACGCGGCCCGTCCTGGCCCAGCAGCTCGTCCAGCCGGGGCAGGTCCAGCGACCAGCCCTGTGGGGTGTCCAGCAGCGGCCACGGCAGCGCCACCCGGCCCAGCTGCGCGAGCAGCAGGAAGAACGGCGGGTAGGCGGGGGTGAGCAGCACGACCCCGTCACCGGGTTCGGTGAGCTCGCGGATCGCCGCCTCCAGCCCCGCCATCACGTCGGCCACCGGGCAGGCCAGCGCCGGATCGGGCGCCCAGCCGTGGTGGCGGCTCGCCCAGCCGGAGAACGCCTCGGCGAGACCGGCCGGCTCGGGGTAGCCGAGATCCTGTGCGGCCAGCACCTCGCGGGCCGCCGCGAGCACCGCGGGGGCCAGCGGGAAGTCCATCTCGGCGACCCAGGCGGGCAGCACGTCGGCCGGGTAGCGGGACCACTTCATGGTCCGGCGCGCCCGCAGCGCGTCGACATCCAGGTCGTCGAAGTCAGGGTCGTCGAAGTCCGGGTCGTCGAAGTCAGGGTCGTCGAAGTCAGGGTCGTCGAAGTCAGGGTTGTGGACATCGGGCGGGTTAGGTGACGTAGGCATGGCAGCCGATAGCGTGCCATGCCGTGCTCGTGCTGCTGCCGCCTTCGGAGACCAAGGCCCCCGGCGGCGGCGGTCCGCCGCTGGCGCTGGACTCGCTGTCCTTCCCGGAGCTGAACCCGACGAGGGCGAAGCTCGCCGGCGAACTGGTGGCGCTCGCCGACGACGTCCCGGCGGCGCTGGCCGCGCTGGGCCTGTCCGAACGCCAGGCCGGGGAGCTGGCGCGCAATGCCGCGCTCTGGACCTCGCCCACGGTGCCCGCGCTGCGGCGCTACACCGGCGTGCTCTACGACGCGCTCGACGCAGGCTCGCTGCGCCGCGCCGAGCGGGCCAGGGCGGGTGCACGACTGATGGTGGCCTCGGCGCTGTTCGGGCTGCTCGGCGGCGACGACGCGGTGCCCGCCTACCGGCTCTCGGCGGGGTCGGCGCTGCCCGGGCTCGGCGCCATGCGCGCGGTGTGGCGCCCGGCGCTCGGGCCGGTGCTCGGCGGGCTCGGCGGTCTCGTCGTGGACCTGCGCTCCAGCCCGTACGCGGCGCTGGCGCCGGTGGCGGACGCGGTGACCGTGCGGGTGCTCAGCGAGGACGACTCGGGCAGGCGCAGCACGGTGAGCCACCACAACAAGGCGCACAAGGGCCGGCTCGCGCGGCTGCTCGCGGCCGCGCCTCGGGAGCCCTCCGATGCGGCGGGCGTCGCCCGGATCGCCCGGCGTGGCGGGCTGCGCGTGGAGCGGTCCAGGCAGCGCGCACTGGACATCGTGGTTGCGAGGTAGCCGGCTCAGGCCAGCAGGAGCACCAGGGTGGGCACCGCGATCAGCGCC
>DASXOL010000078.1:0-12883 GCA_036494295.1 Pseudonocardiaceae bacterium | reverse complement strand
TGTCGCACACGGCGACCCGGAGTCCGCGTGCCTGCCGCTCCACCGTGAACGTCGACGCGGTGCGGGCGTGGGTGACGGCGTTGGCGACCAGTTCGGTGGCCACCAGTTCGACGACGCCCTGCCGCGCCCGGCTCACCTGCCAGGTCGGGCAGCACTCGCGGACCAGCTGGCGGGCGATGGCCGGGGCACGGTGATCGCAGGCCAGCCGGGTGCGCACCCGCATCGTCGGCGGGCGGTGCTCGAAGGCCGCCAGCGAGTCGAGGAAATCGTCGTGCACCGGCACCAGTGCGGGCACCTGGTGCGCGTGCAGTGCCTCGGCCATCTCCTGGTCGGGCTGCCAGAGCGTGAGCCGGGCCTTGGGCCAGCCGCCGCAATGATCGAGGACGGCGGGGAAGACCCGCACGCACGAGGCGCGGCCCAGTCGGAACACGTCGAGGTCGACCACCACCCGCCCGAGGCCGAGCAGGCCCTTCACCAGCGAGCGGCGCAACAGCGGCGCGGTGTCCGACGTCAGGGTCCCCCGCGGGCGCACGACGGCCACCCGCCCGTCCTCACGCACCCTGAGATCAAGGTCGGAGTCCATCAGCCGCCCCTTGCCTACCGGCTGTAGCCATCTGACTGTGGTGAGGCTACGGCCCACGGCGGCAACCCGGCGCTATCGCGGCCGCGAATCCAGCGAAGGAGCGACAAACGGGGGCCCGCTCGATGTGAGCGGGCCCCCGTCGGACCAGGTCGTTCGTAAGGTCAGCTCACGGCTTGCCGAAACCGGCCGCCGCGAGCGCCTGCTGGCCCTGCGGGCCGAGCACGAAGTCCATGAACGCCTGGGCGTACTTCGCCTGCTTCGAGGTTTTGATCACCGCGATCGGGTACTTGTTGATCGCCTTCTGGGTCTCCGGGAAGGTGATCTGCTGGACCTTCGACCCGGCGTCCTTCGCGTCGGTCACGTAGACCAGCCCGGCGTCGGCGTCACCGGACTCGACCTTGGACAGCACCGACTTCACGTCGGACTCCTCGCTGACCGGGCTGAGCTTGGTGTTGGTCGCCTTCTCGAGCGTCTGGGTGGCCGACCCGCACGGCACCTGCGGGGCGCACACCACTTCCTTGACGTCCGGCTTCGCCAGATCGGCGAAGGTCTTGATGCCCTTGGGATTGCCCGGCGGGACGACGATCGTCAGCACGTTCGTCGTGAAGATCTGCGACGTGCCGCTGACATCGCCCGCGTCGGAGACGACCTTCATCTGCTTCTCGTTGGCGGAGGCGAAGACGTCCGCCGGTGCCCCGTTCACGATCTGCTGGGAGAGATCGGACGAGCCGCCGTAGCTGAATTTCAGGCTGGCACCGGGGTTGGCCTTCTCGAACTCCGGCTTGAGCTTGTCGAAGACCTCGGTGAGCGACGATGCGGCGAGCACGGTGACGGTGGCCGGCTTCGGCGCCGCACTCTGCTGCGTGCTCGCCTGGCCGCCGCTGCCTCCGCCGCCGCATCCCGCCAGCAGCAGAGCTGCGGCCGCGACACCCACAATCGAACGCCTCACCAGTTCCTCCTCCTGTGCCGACGAGAGCTGCGGGAACGTCGCGACATGACCCCTCCCGCCGTAGCGCCCTCGCCGCCCTCGTCACCGTGTGTCACAGCCCGAGGCCTAGAATGCCCGGGTCCTGGGCTGTGGTGTGAACGGGCGGAGATTACCTCCGCTCTTGCGGTAACAGAAGGAGATCTGTTCCGACGGTGCGGTTTGGCGTCTCAACTGTGATGTTGCAGGTGTCAAACCGGGATGGGGTATGCGGCTACTTCCGGTCCATCACTGCCCGCTCGTCGCCGGTGTCCGCGGCCGCTCCGGCGCCCGCTGGGCGGGTATCGGCGCCTCCTCGTAGGAGGGCACGGTGTCGATCGTCTCCATCGCCTTGGTGAACGGCACGAACTCGTTGTCCATGAGCGCGCGCGGATTGAAGTCGGGGCTGGCCAGCACACCGTGCACGCGGCGGCGCTGCATCCCGAAGTTGCCCGCGTCGTAGAGCGGCAGCACGGCGGCCTCGCGCAGCAGCTTCTCCCAGTTGTGCTGCTTGTCCAGGCTGTTCACCCCGACCACCTGCATGCACTTGTACACCGAGTCGAGCATCAACTCGGTGCAGTGCACCTTGCACATCGCCCCGATCAGCTCGCCGTGGTACTCGTGCTGGTCCAGGTAGTGCGCGGTCTTCCAGCAGAAGTAGCGGCAGGCCTCGATGCGGGCCGCGCAGTCGCCCAGTACGTAACCGACGTACTGGTGGTTGATGATCGGGCTCGGCCCGCCCGCGGTGTAGGTCCTGGCCCAGTCCAGCGCCGCCTCGTATGCCGATCTGGCGACTCCCACCGCGGCGATTCCCGCCACCGGCCCCGACCACGCGAAGTTGCGGTTGATCAGCAGGTCGCCGTTGCCGCGGGTGCCTTCGACGAGGTTCTCCGCGGGCACTCGGGCGTCCTCGAAGACGATCTCGGCGTTCGGGGTGAGCCGGTGGCCCATCTTGTTGATCAACTGGTAGCTGATGCCGGGGGTGCCGCGCTCGATCATGATCGCCGAGAGGCCTTCGGTGCCGCCCAGGGCGGGATCGGTGCGGACCACGACGATGCTGGCGTTGGCCCCCTTGCCGTCCCAGCCGCCGACGTTGCACGGCCAGTACTTGGTGCCGTTGAGGACGTAACTGTCCCCGTCGCGGGTCGCGGTCACGCCGATGCCGACCGGCGCGGACGCGGGCGCGTCGAAGTTGGCGGTGCCGCCCGGGGTGCCCGCGGGCTCGCTCACCGCGTAGCCGACGAGGTACTCGCCGGTAGGATCCGAGGTGGCGGCGCGCAGGAACCGGTCCTTCTGCTCGTCGGTTCCCCAGTACCACACTGGCATCAGGCCGAGCCCGTTCACCAGCACGGTGCAGGCGAAGCCCGGGTCCACCGCGCAGATCTCCTCGGCGGCGAGGATGAGATCCACGTTGGACACCCCGCCGCCGCCGTATTCGGCGGGCAGCATGCAGAACGCGATACCTGCGCGGTACGCCTCGACGTAGGCCTCCTTGGTGCGCTGGAACGCGCGCAGCGGATCCGGTTCCTCGTCCGCGGCGCGGACCACCGGCTCCAGCACGTCCTTGGCGAACGCGCGGGCGGCGGCCTGCAGCCGGGCCTGCTCGGGGCTGAGGGTGAAGTCGATAGCCATCGGAGAGCTCCCTGTCTGCGCTTGGTGACGCTGGCGCGCGGGGGCCTCGATTTGTGGCCCGATCGGCGGCACGAGTCCCCCGCCTACTCCCGTAGCCTGCAGAAACGGGGCCGACTGCGGCGAGGAGACTGTCGTGAACGGCGTCCTGACCGACACCAGCGGCATGTCGCAGGTCACCACCGGCGCGATTTCGGCGTCAGAGGTGGCGGCAGATCTGCTCGCCGTGTTCGCCGACGAGCAGGCCAGGTCACCGGGCGCGGTCGCGGTCGCCGACCGCGCTGGCCGGCTGGTGGCCGCCAACAGCCGGGCGCTGCGGGAGTTCGGGCTCACCCCGCGGGCGGAGTACTCACTGGGCACCGCGGTGGTCGCACTCGCCGCGCGGGTGCCGGGCGAGGCGGCGGTCGTGATCCGCCCGGTGCGCAGGCACGGGCAGCTGATCGGCGCCGTCATCGTCGGATCCGCACTCGGCGACACACAGCCGCTGGTGACCAGGGTGGTGGGGCTGCACGGCAGCCAGTATCTGCTGCTCGCACCGGGGGAGATCCGGCTCGCCGAAGCCGACGGCCCGCTGGTCTGGTTGTGCACCGACCGCGGCAGGCTGCGCTCCCCCGACCGCGGACTGGCCAAACTGGAGAACAAACTGCGCCCGCACGGCTTCCTGCGGGTGCACCGGCACACGCTGGTCAACCTGCGTCGGGTCCGTGAGCTCGCGCCGACCTTCCACGGCGGGGCCGTGCTCGTGCTGCAGGGCGCCGACCGGGAGACCATTGCGGTGGCGCGCCGCCGCATGCCCGAGGTCCGCCGCGCCCTCGGCCTCTGACCCAGACGGGGCATGCAAGGCTCGGCGGCCTGGAGCTGATCGGGAGCCTGCCGGTCTTCCTGCTCGCGGTGCTGCTGATCTCGGCGTCGCCCGGTCCGGCGATGGCGCTGACCTTCCGCCCTCCCATGCGCTGCGAGGCCGGTCAGCCTGGGTGTGCGCCGCGCAGCTGGCCCAGCAGGGGAATGGCGGCGATCTTCTCCTCGGTGAGCTCCTCCCAGCGGATCCTGCCCCGGTGCCGCACTCCGCGCGGGCACTCCAGCAGCCGCTCCGGCGTCACGACCAGGTCGAGCCGTGCGTCGTGGTCCACGGTGGGAATCACGCCCGCAGCCAGCAGCTGGCGCTCGTGGACCGTGGTGACGACCGGGGTGGTGTCCGCGATGAGGCCGGCCTCGGTGGCCACCGCGAACTCCAAGTCGCTGAATCCGCCGCCCTTACCCAGCCGTGCGCCGTCCGGCCCGGCTGCGACGCTGCCTGCCACCACCAGGTCGACCGGTTCCAGGTCCTCCACCCGCACCCGCCGGGCGGACTTCGACGCGCCGCTGATCGAGGACGCCCGCCGCGGCGGATCGGCGAGATCCGCGGGGTCGAGCAGGAAGAACGGTTCCGGCTCGGCGAGCCGTGGCACCGCCATGTAGACGGTTTTGCCGTCCTCGAGCGCGCGCTGGCGCACCGGCCACTGTGCCGCGTCGGGATTGCACTTCAGGGTGCGGGCCCGCGCCCAGAGCTCGGTGGCGCGCAGCCGCTCGGCAGCGGCCTCGGCACCCACGAAGTTCGGGATCCGGCCGCGAGCGCCGGGGAACCGGGCCAGCCGGTGCTCGCGCAGGTCGCCCCACACCTGTTCGCGCAGCTGCGCCTTGGTCGCCAGAATCTCGGCCGGGCCGCCTGCGTCGCTGTGATGCTTTCTCGCCACCCGCCGGACCCTACGGCGCGATCCGCTTCCCGCTGGCCGAGTGCGCTCTTCAAGTGGGGTTCACTGCTCTTGAAGAGCCGCAAACAGGTCTTCAAGAGCATCCAACGTGTGGGCGCTCACCACCGCGTCGCAATACGGCCACGCCGCCGCCATGCCGCCCACCGCGGGGCGGTAGCCGCTCTTGGCGGTTCGCGGGTTCGCCCAGACGATCCGGTAGGCCAGCCGGGACAGCCGCGCCATCTCGGCGCCGAGCCGCGCCGGGTCGCCGGTCTCCCACCCGTCGGAGATCACCAGGATCACCGCGCCCCTGGCCATGCCGCGTCGTCCGTGCCGGTGCAGGAACTCGGCGAGCGCGTCGGCGATGCGGGTGCCGCCGGACCAGTCGGGCGCGGCGGTGCCCGCCGTCGCCAGCGCCGAGGCCGCCCGCGAGCCGGACAGCGTGCGGGTGAGCCTGGTCAGCCGGGTGGCGAAGGTGAAGACCTCGGCGTGCGCGCCGGCGGCCGCGGCGTAGAGCAGCTGCAACAAGGCACGCGAGTAGGGCTGCATCGAGCCGGAGATGTCGCACAGCGCCACCAGCCGACGCGGCCTTCGCTTGCGGCGTTTGCGGCTCAGCCGCAGCGGATGCCCGCCGGTGCGCCTGGCCTGGCGCAACGTGGCGCGCAGATCGGTCCGGCGCCCGTGCGGGGCCTCCCGGAAACGCCGCGCCGGGCGCATCGGGGTGGCCAGGGTGAACCTGCTCATCGCGTCGGCGAGCTGCGCCAGCTCCGCGGGGGTGAGCTCGGCGAAGTCCTTCGAAGCCAGCCGCTCCGTTCCGGTGGCCACCACCGGCACCTCGGCCTGCACCTCGCGGTCCTGCTGCCCGCCGCGTCCCGCCTGGGGAGTGCCCGCCGCCGCGGACCCGGACTGCGTGCCGCTGGGCAGGGTGCGGCCCTTGGGTCCGGGCAACCGCGGCTGGTGCTGGTCGCCGCGCTGCTCAGCGGGATCGGACAGGCCACCGAACACCGCGCCGAAGACCCGGTCCAGCAGGTCCGTCTGACCGGGATCGGAGACCAGCGTGGCCAGCGCGCACAGGTACAGCGCGCGGGTGGCGCGCGGTTCGGTCAGCATGATCGCCCGCGCGAACCGCTCACTGCGGTCCGGCCCGACCGGCAGCCCGGCGGCGTGCAACGCCTCGGCGAACCGGGCGACCACCGTGGCGAGGTCCCCGGTGAGTGCGGAGGGGCCGGTCACCGCGAGTCGACGCCGGAGGGGCCTGCCGACGCCCCGTGGCCCGCACCGGCCAGCTTTGCCAGGCCCGCGGCCCGCGCGGTCTGCTGGTCCTCGTCGTACTTGAGCACCGTGCCGAGGGTGCGGTCCGCGGCGTCGGCGTCCAGGCTGCGCACCCCGAGCACCTGCAACGCGGTGGCCCAGCTGATCGCCTCCGAGACCCCTGGCGGCTTGTCCAGCTCCAGCCCGCGCATCCGGCGCACCGACTCCGCGACCTGCGTGGCCAGCCAGTCGGCCACCCCCGGCACCCGGCGCCGGACGATGTCCTCCACCCGCGCGGTGTCCGGGTAGGTGATCCAGTGATAGAGGCAGCGGCGCTTGAGCGCGTCGTGCAGGTCCCGGGTGCGGTTGGAGGTGAGCACCGCCAGCGGCGGCACCACCGCCCGTCGGGTGCCCAGCTCGGGGATGGTCACCGCGGCGTCGGCGAGCAGTTCGAGCAGGAACGCCTCGAACTCGTCGTCGGCACGGTCCACCTCGTCGATCAGCAGCACCGCAGGCCGCGGTCCCGGGTGGCTGATCGCCGCGAGCAGCGGGCGGGTCAGCAGGTACTCGTCGGTGAACAGATCGCTGTCCGCCAGCGCCTGGCCGCGGGACTCGGCGAGCCGGATGCTCAGCAGCTGCCGCGGATAGTTCCACTCGTAGATGGCCTCGGCCGCGGTCAGCCCCTCATAGCACTGCAGTCGCAGCAGCGGGGTGTCGAGCATCTCGGCCAGCGCCTTGGCCGCCTGGGTCTTGCCGACTCCCGGTTCGCCCTCCAGCAGGATCGGCTGCCCCATCCGCGCCGACAGGAACAGCGCGGTGCTCAACGCGTCGTCGGCGAGGTAACCGGTCTGGTCCAGCCCGCGCCGTACCGATTCGACGTCGGGCAGCAGCTCCTCGGCCGAGCTCATCCGGCTCCGATGTCGCTCGCGTCCCGTGCACGGCGGCGGGCGACCAGGTCGGCGTACACCGACAGCGCCACCTCCGTCGCAGTGCGGGCGCCGATGTCCAGCCCGGCGGGGGTGTGCACCCTGCTGCGCTGCTCGTCGGGCAGGTCGAGCCCGGCGAGCACCGCGGCACCCCGGCGTGGGCTGGCGATCAGGCCCACATAGGGCACGCCTGCGTTCAGCGCGGCGAGCAGCACCTGGTGCTCGTTCTCGCCGTGCGCGGCCACCACCAGGGCTTCGGTGTCCGGCTCGATCGGCGCCTGCGGGTCGATTGTCGCCTCGACCTCGTAGTCCAGTGCCTCGCCGACCCGTACCAGCGCCCTGGCCACCGGGGAATCCCCGGTCACGTGGATCAGCGTCGGGGGCAGCACCGACTCCAGGAAGATCTCCAGTGACCCGCCGGAATGGCAGGGATTCCCGACGGTGATCACCCCCGCGGCCGGTGCTGGGGATTCACCGGCCGCGGGGGTGATCCGCAGCAGAGTCGACTCGCCGGCCGCCAGGAGCCTCAGCCCCTGGTCCAACACGGTGGACTGCGCACAGCTGCCTCCGACGAAGCCCTCCATGGTGCCGTCGGGCAGCACGAGGGCACGATCGCCGGGCCTGGCGCTGGTGGGTCGCTCCGCCCGTACCACGGTGGCCAGCACAAACGGGATACGGCCAGCCCGCAGCCCGTCCACCTTGGCAAGCAACTCGCTGCTGGTCATGACCGTCAGGTGATCGCGAGATCGGGGCGCAGCGGGCGCCCCTGGATGGCGCGCCACACCACGGCCGGGGTCAGCGGCATGTCGGCATGCCGGACCCCGAACGGGCCCAGCGCGTCGATCACCGCGTTCACCACGGCCGCCGGGGAGCCGACGGTCGCCGACTCGCCGACACCCTTGGCGCCGATGGGGTGGTGTGGCGAGGGCGTCACGGTCTCCCCGAGCTCCCACGACGGGCATTCCATGGACGTGGGCAGCAGGTAGTCCATGAACGACCCGCCGAGGCAGTTGCCGCTCTCGTCGAAGGCGATCACCTCCATCAACGCCATGCCGATGCCGTCCGCGAGACCGCCGTGCACCTGTCCCTCGACGATCATCGGGTTGATCCGCACACCGCAGTCGTCGACCGCGATGAACCTGCGCACGTCGACTCCGCCGGTACCCGGGTCGACGTCCACCACGCAGATGTAGGCGCCGTTCGGGAAGGTGAGGTTGGGCGGGTCGTACACGCAGCTCGCGTCGAGATGGCCCTCGACGCCCTCGGGCAGCTCCAGCGAGGAGTGCGCCGCCATCGCGATCTCGGCGATGGTCTTGCCCGCCTCCGGATCGCCCTGCACCGACCAGCGGCCCTGGGTCCACTCCAGGTCCAGCGGCGACACCTCGAGCATCAGGGAGGCGATGATCTTGGCCTTCTCCCGCACCCGACGGGCCACCACGGCCGCCGCCGCCCCGGAGACCGGAGTGGACCGCGACCCGTAGGTGCCCAGCCCGAACGGAGTCTGGTCGGTGTCACCGTGTATCACGTCGATGTCGTCGGGCGAGATGCCCAGTTCCTGGGCGACGATCTGGGCGAACGTGGTCTCGTGGCCCTGGCCCTGGGTCTGCACCGACAGCCGCAGCACGCCCTTGCCGGTGGGGTACATCTGCAGCTCGGCGCCGTCGGCCATGCCCAGGCCGAGGATGTCCATCTCCTTGCGCGGACCCGCGCCGACCGCCTCGGTGAAGAAGCTCAGCCCGATGCCCATCAGCGTGCCGCGCCCGGTGGCCTGGAACTCGGCGCGCCGGTAGGCCTGCTCCCTGCGCAGCTCCGCGTAGCCCGCGATGTCCATCGCCTTCTGCAGCGTCCGCGGGTAGTCGCCGGAGTCGTACACCCACCCGGTGGGGCTGTGGTACGGGAACTGCTCGGGCCGCAGCAGATTGCGCATCCGCAGGTCCGCCGGGTCGTGGCGCAGCTCGTAGGCCAGCACGTCGACCAGCCGCTCCACCAGGTAGGACGCCTCGGTGATGCGGAACGAGCAGGCGTAGGCCACCCCGCCCGGCGCCTTGTTCGTGTAGACCCCGGTCACCGCGCAGTGCGCGGAGCGCAGGTCGTAGGAGCCGCTGAACACGTGGAAGAACCCGGCCGGGAACTTGGTGGGCTGGGCGGTGCCGTTGAACGCGCCGTGGTCGGCCAGTACCCGCACCCGGACGCCGAGCATCCTGCCGTCCCTGGTGGCCGCGATCTCGCCGCGCATGTGGTAGTCGCGGGCGAAGGACGTCGACATCAGGTTCTCCGAGCGGTCCTCGGTCCACTTCACCGGCTTGCCGGTGACGATCGAGCCCACCACCGCGCAGACGTAACCCGGGTAGATGCCCACCTTGTTGCCGAACCCGCCGCCGATGTCCGGCGAGATGATCCGGATCTTGTGCTCGGGGATCCCGGCGACCAGCGAGTAGACCGTGCGGTGCGCGTGCGGGGCCTGGCTGGTGCTCCAGACCGTGAGCTTGCCGGTGATCGGGTCCATGTCCGCCACGGTGCCGCAGGTCTCCAGCGGCGCCGGGTGCACGCGGGGATAGATGATGTCCTCACCGACGACGACGTCCGCGTTCGCGAACACCGCGTCGGTGAGCGCCGCGTCGCCCGCCTCCCAGTCGAAGATGTGGTTGTCGGTCTTGCCCTCGATGTCGTCGCGGATCACCGGTGCGCCGCGGTCGAGCGCGTGCCGGGCGTCCACCACGGACTCCAGCACCTCGTACTGCACGTCGATCAGTGCCAGCGCGTCGCGGGCCGCGTAGCGGTCCTCCGCCACCACGAAGGCCACTTCCTGGCCCTGGAAGCGGACCTTGTCGGTGGCCAGCACGGCCTGGACGTCGTGCGACAGCGTCGGCATCCAGGCCAGGCTCAGCGTCTCCAGTACCGCGCCGGTGATCACCGCGCGGACCTTCGGGTGCGCCTCGGCGGCGCTGGTGTCGATCGAGACGATCCGGGCGTGCGCGTGCGGGCTGCGCAGGAACGCGCTGTGCAGCATGCCGCGCAGTTGCACGTCGTCGACGTAGGTGCCGTGACCGCGGATGAACCGCGCGTCCTCCTTGCGCGCCATCGAGCCGTAGCCCATGGGTGTGGTGCGCTCCGCTGTGGTGCTCATCGGGCCGTCTCCCTGGTCTGTTCGTCCGCGCGGGGATCGGGCACCGCCTGGCGGGCGGCGGCCTCGTGCTCCGCGGCCCAGCGGATCGCGCGGACGATGTTCTCGTAGCCGGTGCACCGGCAGACCTGTCCGGAGATGGCCTCCCGGATCTCGGTCTCCGATGGATAGGGGTTGTGATCCAGCAGCCAGCGGCCGGTCAGGATCATCCCGGGCGTGCAGAAACCGCACTGCAGGCCGTGGCAGGCGACGAAACCGCGCTGCACCGGGTCCGGCTCGGCACCGTTGGCGAGACCCTCGACGGTGCGCACCGCCCGGCCGTGCGCCATCGCGGCGAGCACGGTGCAGGACTTCACCGGGGTGCCGTCCAGCCACACCACGCAGACCCCGCAGTTGGACGTGTCGCAGCCCCAGTGCGTGCCGGTGAGGCCGAGCTCGTCGCGCAGGAAGTGCACCAGGAGCATCCGGGGCTCGACCTCCCTGGTGTACTCGACGTCGTTGACGTTGACGCTGATCTGCATGTTCAGGCTCCCCGGCCGTGCTGGCCGTGTGCTCCGCGTTCTCCCCGGGCACGGGCCGCGGCGATTCGTAATGCTCGGGTGGTGAGTTCGCCGGCCAGATGCCGCTTGTAGTCCACCGGGCCGCGCTGGTCGGCCGACGGATTGCAGTAGGCCGCCGCGATCCGGCCCGCTTCGACGAACCGCTCCTCGCTGACCGGCCCGCCGCGCAGGTAGTCCTCGGCCTCCTGGGCGACGAAGTGCGGAGCACCCACCGCCGTGAGCCCGATACCGGCGTCGGCGATGGTGTCCCCGCCGAGGCCGCCGAGCCAGAGCATCGCCCCGGCCGAGGCGACCGGCCAGTCACCGGCGCGGCGCTCCACCTTCTGGTAAGCGCTGGCGCCGCCCGGCCGGATCGGGAGCCGCAGCTCCACGAGCAGCTCGCTGGGGCCCACCACGGTCTCGTACGGCCCGGTGTGGAACTCCCGCACCGGCACGTCGCGGCGCCCCAGTACTCCCTGCACCACGGCCACCGCCCGTATCGCGGCGAACGCGGCGGACAGGTCCTCGGACGGATCCGCCTGGCAGAGCGAACCGCCGATGGTGCCCCGGTTGCGGACGATCGGGTCGGCGATCACCCGCTCGGCGTCATGGAGGATCGCGAACTGCTCCCCGACGACGCCGGAGGCGAGCAGCTCCGCGTGGCGCACCATGGCGCCGATCACCAGCTCGTTCTGCTGGAGCCGGATCTGGGCCAGTTCGGTGAGGTCGTTGATGTCGATCAGCGTCTCGGGTTCGGCCAGGCGCAGCTTCATCATCGGCAGCAGGCTGTGCCCGCCCGCCACGACGCGTGACTCCGGTCCGTAGCGGGCCAGCAGGTTCAGCGCGTCGTCGACGCTGGTCGCTACCTGGTACTCGAACTGCGCGGGAACCTGCATGGCCTCTCCTGTGCTGGTCCACGAGGTGGGGGAGCGGACGGCGGTGGGGGCTGGGGCAGGCCAACTGTCGTCTGCGGGCCACAGGGCGGCAATGTCGACATAATTGAACCCTTAAGCAGCAGTGACGCGAGCGCGCTGACGACGACACTGGCAACGTGACTCTCACCCAGCTCAGCACCTTCGTGCTGGTGGTCCGGCTGGGATCGGTGAAAGCCGCCGCCTCCGCACTCGGGGTGAGCGAGCCCGCGGTCTCCCAGGCACTAGGCGCGCTTCGGCACCATTTCGGCGACCAGTTGGTGGTCCGCGGCCGGGACGGTATGACGCTCACCGCGGGCGGCGGCCGCCTGCTCGGGGTCGCCTCCCAGATGGTCGCCCTGGCGGGCGAGGCGGAATCCGCGGTGCAGTCCGCGAAGGGCGCTCCCGAACGGCTGCGGGTGGTCGCGAGCAGCACCATCGCGGAATTCGTCGCCGGACCGCTGGGTGACGCGTTCAGCAGCCGCAGCGGAGGCGTGGTCGAGGTCTCGTCCGGGGTGGCGGCCACCGGTGAGATGGAGGCGCTGCTGTCCCAGCGGCTCGCCGACCTGGCACTCGGTCCGCCGATGGACAGCGACCCGAGCCTGGGGCTGGCCAGCACCCCGATCTTCCGGGGCCGGCTCGTGGTGCTGGCCGCGCCCGGTGGACCGGCCCGCGGTCCGGACGGGTTGTGGCAGTGGCTGGTCGATCCCTCGGGAACCGACCCGGACAGCGACACCAGCCTGCTGCTGCGCCGCCTCGGCGTGTCCTCCTCGCGGGTGCGGGTGTTCCCCAACCAGACCGCGGCGTGGGAGGCCGCCGCGGGCGGCGCCGGATTCGCGCCTGCCGTCGCGCACCTCGCGGCCCGCCAGATCCGCCGCGGCGAGCTGCGTGTGGTCGACACCCCCGCGACACCGATGGAGATCCGCTGGTACGCCACCACGGTCCGGCCGGAACGGTGCTCGGCCGCCACCCGGTCGATGTCCCATTTCCTGAGCACCCCCGGCGCGATGCAACTGTTGCGCGCGCCCGGGACCGGGATCCCCCCGTCCCGCTTCCGCCCCCCGGTCTACGTGACCATCTGGAGCTGAGCCCGCGGCGCCGGTGCCGGCCGGGCGGGCGGCTCTGCGCCGGGGTGGGTAGCGGTTGCGGACGCTCTGGTGGGGGGTTTGTGGCTCTTGAAGAGCCACAAACAGCAACCGGGGCCCGGATCCTGTGGGCAGGACCGG
>DASXOL010000077.1:0-4515 GCA_036494295.1 Pseudonocardiaceae bacterium | reverse complement strand
GGGGCAGGAACGGCTGGGGGGAGAGCCCCGAGGCGGCGGTCAGCCCGGACACCGCCGCGGGCACTCGCAGCACGAGCGGGAACCACACCAGCAGCAGCAGCCCGGAGACGACCACGGGCACCCGCAGGTGGTTCAGCCAGGGCACGCCCGCGACCGTGGCCAGTGCGGGGCGACGGCGCAGCAGCATGACCAGGGCCGCGTCGAGGCCCGCGTAGAGCGGGAACTGCAGCAGGTCGTGCATGACGGCGCTGCCGACGAACCAGGTGGCCGTCCCGGACGGGTTCCCCGCGAGCAGCCGCACCCCCGCGTAGCCGGCCACCGCGAAGCTGGCCAGCAACGCGAGCATGGTGCCGATCCGCCGGGTCACGCCCGCTCCCGGAAGGTCATCCGCGCCACCCATTTCGTGTTGTGCACGCCGGGCAGCGCGGGCACCACGACCCGCGCCGGGTAGCCGTGGTCGGCGGAGAGGTCCGCACCGTTGACCCGCAGTGCCAGCAGCGCGTCCGCGGCGTTGACCTGGCCCGCGGACAGCGTCGCGGCGCCGAATCCGCCGCCACGCTGCATCGACTCCACGAACAGCGTGGCGTCCGGTGCGGCGCCGGCCAGCGCGGCGAGTTCGCCGAGGCGCACCCCGGTCCAGGTCTGCGGGCCGGTGGACCAGCCCTCCACGCACGCGATGGCCAGCTCGGCGGTGTGCTGGGGCAGCGCCAGCAACACGGTGCGGGACAGTGACACGGTCCGGCCCGCCGCGACGAGCCGCAGTCGCCAGCTCTCGTCCGCCGCGGCGATCCGCGCCGCCGCCGCGGTCTTGTTGACCTGGAAGTCGCCGGGCGGACGCGGGAGGCCGCGCGGCGCCAGCAGCGCCGTCGACCGGGCGGCGCCGCCGATGCTCTGTCCCGCGCTCAGCGCGAGCAACGCGAGCGAGCCCAGGGACACCATGCCCAGCGCGCCGCGCCGCGAGATCGTCGCCGGGGCCGGATCGGGGGAGACCAGGTGGTCCGGGTCGGGCGGCTCCGCGACGGTCTCCGACACCGGGGTGCGCAGCTCCCGGCGCAGGCTGCGGCTGCGCAGCGCGGTCGTCATGCGGCCCAGCCGCAGCCCCACGTGCACCACGAACGCGGCGATGAACACCCAGGCGCCGTAGTAGTGCGCCCGGTAGAAGCTGACCGGGAACGGGTACCAGTACTGGATGTTCAGCACGCCGGTGACCAGCTCGAAGATCGCCCCGCCGACGAGCAGCAGCAGCGAGACGCGCTCCAGCAACTGCAGCACCGAGCGGGCGGGCGGCCAGTCGAACAGCTTGGGCAGCACCGACCACAGCTTGGCCAGCACCACCGGGATCAGCACCAGGCCGAGGGTCACGTGCACGCCCTGGGTGACCCAGTACAGCCAGGACGGACCGGACGGCCAGCCGGGCAGCCAGGAGCCGAGCAGCCCCTTGTCCGGTGTGGTGTCGTTGCCCGGACTCAGGTTCGGGTCGTAGGCCGCGTACGAGGCCAGCCCGGTGAGGAACAACAGGGTGATGCCGGGCAGCAGGGCGGCGCTGAGCATCGAGGTGAACCAGGGACCGCGCAGCGGGCTGCGCCAGAACCCCGGCCGGAACGGACCCGGTGGCGGGTGCTCCGCCACCCACCGCGCCCCTCGGCGCAGACCCGACATGGTGGTGACGCTAGTTCGACAACGGGCGCTCAGGGCTTACCGTCCGCTGACGTCACCGCAACGCCGACCGGCCGACTGTGAAGCTCACGGCAACCGCGAAGCTCACGGCAACCGCGAAGTTCACGGCAATCGTGCAGTTCACGGCAACTGTGCAGTTCGAGGAAGCAGCGCGCACCCCGGTGCTGGTCCTGCGTCCACAGGCCGGCCTGTGCCGCGAGTGCGCCCAGCTCCGCCGGCCCGACGACCGCCCACGGAAACCACCAGCCCGCCGACGCGCCTGCCACCAGCCGCGCCCGGCCCCGCCACAGCCCCGCGCCGGGGCCTGCGGTCTCGATCAGCATGGTGCCGCCGGTGCGCAGCAGGGCGGCGCAGCGGCGCAGCAACACGGCCGGATCGCCGCCGATGCCGATGTTGCCGTCGGCCAGCAGGACGTGGTGCCAGCGGCCCTCACCGGGCAGCCGGTCGAACACGTCGCGCCGCAGCACCATGCCGCCCCGCGAGCGGGTCTGGTGCACCGCGCTGGGCGAGCAGTCCACCCCGAGTGCGGGCACCCCGCTCTCGACGAGCGCGGTGACCAGCCGGCCCGGTCCGCAGCCGAGGTCCAGCGTGGGCCCGCCACAGCGGTCCAGCATCCAGCGGTCCTCGGCATCGGCCGGTCCCCGCCAGCGCTTCGACGCCACCGCCAGCACCCGACCGTCGTCGCCGAGGAGGCGCGCGGGCAAGCCGGCCAGCGCCGAGTCGAACGCCGTGTCCGGGTCGGACGCGGTATCGAAGACCGTGCTCACCGTGCGTCCCGGGCCGGCTCGTCGGCAACCGCAGCCGGCTCAGTCGCCGGGGCCAGCTCGGACCGGGCCGCCAGGACGGCGGCCGCGAACCTCCCGTGCGGCGCGCCTGCGGCCACCGCGACGGCGTCCCGCCAGGTGTCCACGTCGGGCAGCTCGGGCAGGTCGCGCACCCGGCAGCCGCCCGCCCGCAGTGCCGCGCTGCTCCGCGGGCCGGTGTCCGCGCGAGACGTGGGCACCTCGGCGATCAGCCGGGCCGTCGCCGCGTCGCGCACCCCGAGCACCCACCACCCGCCGTCGGTGGCCGGACCCAGCACCGCGTCCACCCCGTCGGCCATGAGCGCGTCGAGGCAGCGCCCGAGCAGCGCGGCGTCGACCTGCGGGGTGTCCATCCCGATCTGCAGCACCGGCCCGGTCCCGGTGGCCGCGGCGGCGTCGGCGTGCGCGGCGGCGATCCGCGCGCCCAGCGTCGTGCCGCGCTGCGGCAGCACCGTCACCCCGCGCAGCCGGGCGGCCAGCGCCGGGCCGCCCGTGTCGCCGGGCACGTCGGCGATCTCCCCGTGCAGCGCCACCACCGGCACCACCGGGAGCGCGGAGGCCGCCGCCAGCACGGCGTCCAGGGTGTCGAGCAGCGCCGCCGAGGCGATCCTGGCCGCCTGCGCCGGGGTGGCGGGCGGGCAGAGCCGGGTCTTCACCCGGCCCGGCACCGGGGCTTTCGCCAGCACCAGCAGTGCCGTGCGTGGGGGTGTCAGCGCAGCACCCCCGCCATGTCGCGGACGGCGCGCACCGTGCCCAGCACCGATCCGGAGACCTTGGAGCGCCCTCCTGCCCTGGGCCGGTACGCCACGTCCACCTCGTGCAGCCGCCAGCCCGCCGCGGCCGCGCGCAGCAGCAGTTCCAGCGGGTACCCGGACGCGGGGTGGGACACCCCGAGATCCAGCAGCGGGCGGCGGTAGGCGACCCGGATCGGGGCGATGTCGTGCACCGCCAACCCGCGCCTGCGCAGCACCGCGGCCAGCACCGCGTTGCCCGCGCGGGCGTGCCAGGGCCAGGCCCCCCGGCCCTGCGGCACCCGCCGCCCGGCGACCATGTCGGCGCCGGTGTCGGCGAGCAGCGCGGTCATCATCGGCAGCGCGCCGGGGTCCAGCGAGCCGTCCGCGTCCAGCACGGCCACCACGTCGCTGGTCGCGGCACCGAGCCCGGCCCGCACCGCGGAGCCGTAGCCTGCCGTCGGTTCGCGTACCACCAGCGCGCCCCTCGCGGCGGCGATCTCGGGACTCCCGTCCGTCGAGCCGTTGTCCGCGACGATCGCGCGGAAGCCGTCCGGGAACGCCGCCAGCACCGACGGCAGTGCCTCGGCTTCGTTCAGGCACGGCAGCACCACGTCGACCGTCTGCACGTGCGCCTCCCTCGGGGGTCCGGGTCCTCAGTAGATCTACCCGGTCTTCGGTCGCGCACGGTGCCGAGACTCTTACCGCTCGGTGACATCACACTCTGGGGTCCGGACCCGACCCGGACGGGTCATAACCTCACCGTGATGGCGACCTCGGTGCACCACACCCAGAGCACGCCGCTGCCCGAGGACCGCGGGGGATGGGCGGACCTGATCGCCGCGGGCGCGGCCGCCCTGCTGTTCGCCGCGGCGGCGGTGATCGGTGTGCTGCTCCTGCGCGCGGGCGTGTCGCTGGACGTCGACGCCCCGCCGCTGTTGGCGCAGTGGCTGCCGCACGCGGGTCCCGGCACGGTGCCCGCGCTGTTCGTCGCGCTGCTCGTGGTGCTGCGCGGACCCGAGCTGTCCTGGCGGCTGCGCTGGGACGTGCTGCTGGTCAGCGGCTACGCGGCGGCGCTGGCCTGGACGCTGTCGCTGGCCCTGGTGGACGGCTGGCAGCGCGGGCTGGCCGGGCGCCTGGACACCGACACCGAGTACCTGCACGAGGTGCCCGGCGTCACCGACATCGGCGCCATGCTGCACGGCTTCGCCGCGCGGATCCCGTCCTTCCAGCCCGACTCCTGGACGACCCACGTCGCGGGACACCCGCCCGGCGCGCTGCTGGTGTTCGTCGGGCTGGACCGG
>DASXOL010000076.1:0-5776 GCA_036494295.1 Pseudonocardiaceae bacterium | reverse complement strand
AGGGTGGTGGTCGACGCCGCTTGGGTGACGGTCTGGATGACTGGCGTGCTGGTGGAGGCGAGGAGGCAGGTGTCGCCGGGGTAGCTGACGGTCAGGGTGTGGGTGCCGGTGGTGAGGGTGCCCGCAGGGATGGTGAGGGTGGCGGATCCGGCCACGAGTGCGGCGGTGCCATCGGGGATGCCGTCGATGGTGAGGGTGACCAGGGTGCCGTCGGTGGGGGCGCAGTCCGGGGTGGGTCCGGCGACGGTGATGGTGGCGGTGACCGCGTCGCAGCAGGTCGAGGGGTTGGGCGCCGTGCTGAGGGTGGTGGTCGAGGCGGCCTGGGTGACGGTCTGAGTGACCGGGGCCGAGGTGGATCCGAGCAGGCAGGTGTCGCCGGGGAACGTGGCGGTCAGGGTGTGCGCGCCGATGCTCAGGGTGCCCGCGGGAATGGTGATGGTCGCAGTGCCGCCGGTGAGGGCAGCCGTGCCGTCGGCGACGCCGTCGATGGTCAGCGTGACGAGCGTGCCGTCGGCAGGCGCGCAGGCCGGGGTGGGTCCGGCGACGGTCACCGTGGCGGTGACCGCGTCGCAGCACGTCGAAGGGTTCGGCGCCGTGCTCAGCGTGGTGGTGGAGGCGGCCTGGGTGACCGTCTGAGTGACCGGTGTCGAGGTGGAGCCGAGCAGGCAGGTGTCGCCGGGGAACGTGGCGGTCAGGGTGTGCGCGCCGACGCTCAGCGTGCCGGCGGGAATGGTGATCGTGGCGGCGCCGGCGACCAGGGCGGCGCTGCCGTCGGGGGTGCCGTCGATGGTGAGCGTGACCAGGGTGCCGTCGGTGGGGCCGCAGTCCGGGGCGGGTCCGGTGACGACGATGGTCACGTCGACCGGGTCGCAGCAGGTCGCCGGATCGGGCGTGACGGTGGTGATGGTGGTGGCCGAGGCGGTTTGGGTGACGGTCTGGGTGACCGGCGCCGACGTGGAGGCGGTGAAGCAGGCGTCGCCGCTGTAGGTCGCGCTCGCGGTGTGGGTGCCCGCGGCGAGGGTGCTGTCGGTGAAGGTGGCGGTGCCGTCGACGAGTGCGAGCGGGGTTCCGGGCACGTCGTCGACGGTGATGGTGACCGTCCCGCTGGGGACGCAGTCGGGGTTGCTGTCGGCCACGACGACGGTGAAGACGACCGGCCCGCAGCATTCCGAGGGATTCGGCGCCGAGGTGAGCGTCGTGGTCGTCGAAGCCTGCGTCACGGTCTGGGTGGACGCCGAGGAGGTCGTGGCGGCGAAGCAGGAGTCGCCGCTGTAGCTCGCCACGATGGTGTGCGAACCGGCGGTCAGGTTGCTGTTGACGACCGTGGCTGCGCCGTCGACCAGGGTGGCGCTGCCGTCGGGCACGTCGTCGACGACGATCGTGACGGTGCCGGTGGGAGTGCAGGTCGCCGGGGCGAGGGGGGCCACGTCGACGGTGAAGGTGACCGGCGCGCAGCACGTCGAGGGATTCGGGGCGGAGCCGACCGTGACGGTCGCCGTGGCCGGGTTGACGTTCTGAGTGAGCGGCGCGGAGGTCGAGCCGAAGTAACACGTGTCACCGCTGTAGGTGGCGGTGATGGTGTGCGCCCCCGGGGTCAGTGAGCTGTCCGTGACCGTGGCGGTGCCGTCGGAGAGGCTCACCGGAGCGCCGGGCACCCCGTCGACGCTGAGCGTGACGGTGCCGGTGGGCGGGCCTGCGGTGCTGGGCGGGTCCTCGGTGACCGTGATGGTGAAGGTGACCGGCTCGCAGCACACCGACGGGTTGACCGACGAGGTCACGACGGTGGTCGCGGTGGCCTGATCGGTGATCTGGGTCAGCGTGGGGGCGACCGAGGGATCGAAGGTGCCGTCGCCCACGTAGGTGGCGTCGATGATGTGGGTGCCGGTGGTGAAGAAGAGCTCCACCGTGGCCTGGCCGTTGGTGTCCAGTTCGCCGGTGAGCGGTGTGCCGTCGATGACGAAGTCGACGTTGCCGGTCGGCGTGCCACTGGGCGGCACCGACACCACGGTGGCCGTGATGGTGATGAACTGCCCACAGACCGACGGGTTCGCGGTCGAGGTCAGGCCCGTGGCGGTGGCGATGGCCATTCAGCTCAGCTCCCACATTCGGGGCCGGAGCGTGGCTCACGGCCGGAATTGCAGTGCCCGACGTTGTGACTACTGCACATCCGAGATTAGGAAGCCGCGGTTTCCCGGAACAGCCGATCGTTCATGGTGGCACAACGGGGTGCCGTTCAACCGCAGGAGCACAGACGAACTACAGCGCCATAACGGCGGCGCTCCCGAAGGACAGGGTATTTCTCAACGCTGATCGACATATCAAAGAATGTGTCGTCAATATTATGGCCCGATCAGCAGGCCCTGGCGGTTTCGGGCGGCGACGGCGGGTCCTGCCGGGCCTCGTCCGGTGCCCGTGATTGCATGCGCAGGTGCCCGTCCTGGTTCGCTCCCCTTCGGCACCGCCAGGTGCCGGTTGGGAGCCCGACACCGCGGCCCGGACCGTGCTCGACCACCCCGGCGGTCCGCTGCGGGTGATCGGCGGGCCGGGCACCGGCAAGACCACCCTCGTCGCGCACACCGTGGCCGACCGGGTGCGGCGCCGCGGCGCGGATCCCGAACAGGTACTGGTACTCACCGGGAGCCGCCGTGCCGCCGCTGAGCTGCGGGAACGCATCGTCGAGCAGCTCGCCACCCGCGGTGTCACCCTCACCGTGCGGGAACCGCTGGTGCGCACCGTGCACTCCTACGCCTTCGCGGTGCTGCGGCTGCACGCCTCGCTGCGCGAGCTGCCCCCGCCCCGGCTGCTGACCGGTCCGGAGCAGGACGTGGTGGTCCGGGAACTGCTCGCCGGTGAGATCGAGGCCGGTGGGCGGAACTGGCCCGCCCGGCTGCGCCCCGCGCTCGGCCTGCCCGCGTTCGCGGCCGAACTGCGCGATCTGCTGCTGCGCGCCGCGGAACGCGGACTCGGGCCCGAGGACCTCGTCGCGCTCGGCCGTTCCTATTCGCATCCGGAATGGGTCGCGGCGGGTCGGTTCTTCCGCGGTTATGAACAGATCGCATTGTTACGCGGATCGGTGGGCACGGTCGCGCCGCAGGCCACCGCGCCCGCATTGGACGCCGCCGAACTGGTGTCCGAGGCCTTGCTCGTATTGGACACCGACGCCGAAGTGCTGCGCAGAGAACGGGACCGGGTGCGCCGCCTGATAGTCGACGACGCACAGCATCTCGACCCGTTGCAGGCCGAGCTGGTCCGCAGGCTCGGCGCGGGCGCGGAGGAGCTGCTGCTGCTGGGTGACCCGGACCAGACGGTGTTCTCGTTCCGCGGCGCCGACCCGGGCCTGCTCACCACCGGCACCGCCCCGCTGGTGCGGCTCACCACCGATCACCGGATGGCGCCGCAGGTGCGGGCCGCGGTGGGACGGCTGGCCGCCCGGCTGCCCGGACCGCGCCACGACGTGTACGGCCCGCCGGACGAGCCGCCCGGTGGCGAGGTGAGCGTTGAGGTGTTCCGCTCGACCGCCGCCGAGGCGTCCTGGGTGGCCGACCGGCTGCGCCGCGCACACCTGCTGGACGGCGTGCCATGGTCCCGGATGGCGGTGGTGGTGCGCTCCACCACCCTCGCCCTGCCGCCGCTGCGCCGGGCGCTGCTCGCGGCCGGGGTGCCGGTGGCCGTGCCGCGCACCGAACTGCCGGTGGCGCGCCAGGGCGCGGTGCTTCCGCTGCTCGGCGTGCTGCGCTGCGCGGTCGCGCCCGAGCTGCTGGACGAGGAGCAGGCCGCCGCGCTGCTCACCTCGCCGCTGGGCGGGGCCGACCCGCTGGCCCTGCGCAGGCTGCGCCGCGAGCTGCGCCGCCTCGAGATCGGCGCGGGGGGTGACCGGTCCAGCGGAGAGCTGCTGGTGGACGTGTTGCGCCCGGACGCGGATCCGGACCGGCTCGCCGCACTGGAGGAGCGGACCGCAGGGCCTGCCCGGCGCGTCGCGGACCTGCTGCGCATCGCGGCGCAGGTGGCCGGGCGGGGCGGGCGGGCCGAGGAGGTGCTGTGGCAGGTCTGGCAGGCCACCGGGCTGGCCGTGCGGTGGGCGCGCAGCGCCGAGCGCGGCGGCGCCGCGGGCGCGCAGGCCGACCGTGACCTCGACGCGGTGGTCGCCCTGTTCGACGCCGCGGCGCGCTACGCGGACCGGCTGCCCGGCTCCGACAGCGGCCGCGGCGGGGTGCTCGGGTTCTGCGAGTACGTGGCCGACCAGCAGATCGTGGGCGACTCGCTGGCGCCGCGCACCCCGCTGGGCGACGCGGTGGCCGTGCTGACCGCGCATTCCGCGGCCGGGCAGGAATGGGACGTCGTCGCGGTGCCCGGCGTGCAGGAGGGCCGCTGGCCGGATCTGCGGCTGCGCGGCTCGCTGCTGGGCGTCGAGACGCTCATCGACACCATCCGGGGCGTCGACGCGAGCGCCGTCTCGCGCACCGCGCCGCTGCTGGCCGAGGAGCGCCGCCTGCTGCTGGTGGCGGCCAGCCGGGCCCGGCGCACGCTGCTGGCGAGCGCGGTGCGCGGCGAGGACGAGCAGCCCTCGCGGTTCCTCGACGAGATCGACGGCACCGACGCCGCGCTCGACGAACGTCCACTCGGGACACCGGGGCGCGGCCTGAGCCTGCCGGAGCTGGTCGCCGAGCTGCGCCGGGTCTGCTGCAGCGAGTCCGAGCCGCCAGGGCGCCGGCGGCGCGCCGCGGCGGGGCTGGCGCGGCTGGCCGAGGCGGGTGTGCCCGGCGCGCACCCGGAGTCCTGGTACGGGCTGGGCGCGCAGTCCAGCGATGCCGCGCTGCGGGCCGAGGGTGAACCGGCGCGGGTGTCGCCGTCGGTGGTCGAGCTGGTGACCACCTGCCCGCTGCGCTGGATGCTGACCCGCCACGGCGGCGAGGACGTCCGTGCGCTGCCCGCCGTCACCGGGTCGCTGGTGCACGGGCTGGTGCAGGCCGCCGCGGCGGGCGCCACCGACGAGCAGCTCGAGGAGGCGCTCACCGCGGCGTGGGCGGGCGTCGACGCGGGCGCGCCGTGGTTCTCGCGCACCGAGCAGGACCGGGTGCGCCGGATGGTGGCGACTTTCCGCCGCTGGTTCCAGGACAGCCGCGGTGAGCTCACCGAGGTGGCCTGCGAGCAGGACGTGTCGGTGCAGCTCGGTGACGACGTGCAGCTGCGCGGGCGGGTGGACCGGCTGGAGGCCGACCGCGACGGCCGTCCGGTGATCATCGACGTGAAGAGCAGCAAGACGCCGATCACCAAGGACGCCGCCGCGGAGCACCCGCAGCTCGCGACCTACCAGCTCGCCGCCGCGCACGGCGCCTTCACCGAGCAGGGCCTGCCCGCCGAACCGGGCGGGGCGCGGATCGTGCAGGTCTCGGCGCGCAGCGCGGGCTCCGTGGAGCGCCACCAGCCGCCGCTGGACGCCGAGGCGGCCGCGCACTGGCTGCAGGTCGTGCAGGACGCCGCCCGCCGGACCGCGGGACCGGTGTTCGACGCCGTGGAGAACGGTGACTGCCAGCGCTGCCCGTCCCGGATAGCCTGCCCGCTCCAGGATTCCGGCAGGCAGGTGAGCGGGCCATGACGTCGCTGCAGGAACTGCAGGAGCGGACCGTCGTCGGGCCGCAGGTGCTCGCCGCCGAGCTCGGCCTGCCCGCGCCGACCCCGGAGCAGGCCGAGGTGATCGCCGCCGACCCGGCCGGGCCGACGCTCGTGGTCGCCGGGGCGGGCGCGGGCAAGACCGAGACGATGGCCGCCCGGGTGG
>DASXOL010000075.1:0-2388 GCA_036494295.1 Pseudonocardiaceae bacterium | reverse complement strand
CGGCGCCGGGGGACCGGGCGGCAGTGACCCGGATGGCGCAACATGCCACCGAAGCACCGCACGGGAGCCGGCGTCAGCCCTGGACGTCACGCATTCGGACTGCCGCACCAATGCGTCGGAGAACTACGTGAACGCGCAATTTTCGTGGTCGCCATTGTTGTTTTACCCGCATTGGTGATGCTGGTGCCTTCTCGCCCGCCTGGGTCCCTATACGTCACCCCTGGTGGGTGATGTTGCCGTCCCGGGGATTGAGGAACCTCGGCTGGCGATACTCACCCATTGGGCACAGTGGACGACTCGTCGTCCACAGATCAGGAGAACATGCCGATGGCCTACACGTTCCGATGCGCCGACAGCGGCTCACCCTGCCCCGGCCAGTTCACTTCCGAGACCACGGAAGAACTCATGTGGCACGTCGAGGTGCACGCCCATGCCGCCCACCCGGACCTCGTCATGGACGACGGTGCGGTGGCGATGATCACCGGCATGGTGCGGGAGGTCTGAGCGGCGCGACGCCGAAGGTCTCCGCCGCCAGCGTTCGCCAACGCCCTGCTCCTGGGGTATGGATTCACCCATGGGTCGTTTTCGCGAGATCGAGCGCAAGTTCGACACGGAGCCAGGTGTCTCCCTGCCTGATCTGACCACAGTGGACGGCGTCGCCACCGTGACGGAACCGTCCGACACCGCGCTCGAGGCCACTTATTTCGACACCGCGGACCTGAGCCTGATCGGCCACCGCACGACGCTGCGGCGGCGCACCGGCGGCGCGGACGAGGGCTGGCACCTGAAGCTGCCGGGGGGCGGCGAGGAGCGGACCGAGGTCCGGCTGCCGCTGCGGCGCTCCTCGGACAACGTCCCCAAGGCGCTCGTGAAGGAAGTCGCCGCGCTGGTGCGCAACCGCAGGCTCACCCCGGTGGCGGTGCTGCGGACCACGCGTCTGGAACGGCGGCTGCTCGACGAGGAGGGCAACGAGCTGGCGTTGATCGCCGACGACACCGTCCGCGCCGAGCGCCCGCGCCACGGCTCGGTGGAACTGTCCTCGTGGCGGGAGATCGAAGTCGAACTCGTGCACGGCGACCAGGCACTGCTGGACGCGGTGAGCCATGCCCTGGAAGCCGCGGGGGTGCGCCGGTCGGCGTCCGCGTCCAAGCTCCAGCGGGCGATCGGCGACCTGGCGCCCGCGAAGGCCCGGCCTGCCGAGCTGACCAAGCGTTCCCGCGCCGGCGACGTGGTCCTCGCACACCTGCGCGGACAGGTCGAGGAGCTCCTCGACCGGGACCGCGGTGCCCGCACCGACGCTCCCGACGCGGTGCACAAGATGCGGGTCGCGACCCGCAGGTTGCGCAGCGCGCTGGCCACCTACCGACCGCTGCTGGACCGCGATCGCACCGACCCGCTGCGCGACGAGCTGAAATGGCTGGGCGGCGAACTCGGCCGGCCCCGCGACGCGGAGGTGATGCGCGACAGGCTGGGTGAGCTGGCCGACGAACAGCCCGACGAGCTGCTGCTGGGCCCGGTGCACCGCCGGATCGACATCGAGCTGGGCAAGCGCCATCAGACGGCGCACAACGCGTTGCTCAAAGCCCTGGAGAAGGGCCGCTACCTGCGGCTGCTCGACGCGCTGGACGAGCTCGTCGCGCAGCCGCCGTTCACCGGTGACGCGCGGAAGCGGGCGCGGCGGGGGCTGCCGTCGATGGTCGCCCGCGCCTGCCGGCGTTTCGACAAGGCGGTGGCTGCCGCGGACGCGGCCACCGACTCCGAGCAGCGCGACGTGCTCCTGCACGAGGTGCGCAAGGCCGCGAAGCGCGCACGGTACGCCGCGGAGTCGGTGGCACCGGCGTTCGGCAAGCCCGCGTGGCGCCTCGGCAAGCGCATGGAGAAGGTGCAGGAGGTGCTCGGCGAGCACCAGGACAGCGTGGTCACCCGCCAGGTGCTGCGGGAACTCGGGGTGGCGGCGCACGGCGCCAGGGAGAACGGCTTCAGCTTCGGGCTGATGCACGGCGTGGAGCGGGCTCGTGGCGAGGCGGCGAAGCGCGCCTACCGGCCCACGCTGCGCGCCGCGTCCCGAAAGCGCGTGCGGAAATGGATGACGTGACGGTGTGGCCGGACACCCGGCTGCGGTGCGCCCTCCGCCGGCCGTGATCAGCGCTCGATCGCCAGCAGATGCCGATCCAGGATGTCGCTCTCGTCGTCGAGCTGGCCCGCTGGCCGGAAACCGGCGCGCGCCGCGACGGCGGCCGAGGCGGGGTTCCGGGTGGAGGTGAGGATGAGCACCTCCTCGACATCGGTATTGCGCCGCAGGAATGTCACGGCGAGCTGTACCGCCCTGGTCGCGAGGCCCTTGCCGCGCCATTTCGGGTACAGCCCGTAGGCGATGTTCGCCTGCCC
>DASXOL010000074.1:0-18671 GCA_036494295.1 Pseudonocardiaceae bacterium | reverse complement strand
CGCCGAGGATGGGGTCGAGGAGTTCGGCGGCGGTGGAGTGCGCGCCGGTGAGGTCGGTGAGTATCTTGACCGTGTCGGCGAGTTCAGTGAACGGCGTAGTCCACTCTGGCGGTGGCGCGGGCAGCGTTCCGGGCATGGGGTGGGTGCCGCGGACGGCGAAGGTCGTTTCGATGGCCCGGCGGAGGGCGACCGCGTCGAGGTCGGCGAGTTCGGTGATCAGGATTAGGTCAACGAGGTCTTTGGTCCGGCTGCTGGGCTGGGCATCGTGATAGGTGCGGGTGCACCCAGGCATCCGGCGCGACCATGACCGCCCGCTCGTACCGCCCGCCTGGACGGGCGTGATGGCGTAGCGTGCTGCGATACCCCTCAAAAGTCGGACGAGTCTGGGCTTCTGCTGCCAGGTATTCGGGTGGCCGGGAGTGCGCAGCGTTCGGAGTTGTCGCGCGACGTGCGAGCACCCCGGGTCATCGGACCGGGGAGCTCGCCCGTTGTTGACTTGGTCAGCGCACCCGCACAGCGGGCAACTATCGTCGCCTCCGCCCGGCTGCAGCGCGCCGAGCGCGTCGTCCCATTGAGCCTGTTGCGGGTCGTAGGGTCGCGGGCGTGAGCTATGACGTGGCGGTGGTGCGCGCCCAGTACCCGGCGCTGAGCGACGGGCGCGCCTGGCTGGACGGCGCCGCGGGTACCCAGGTGCCGCAGGCGGTGATCGACGCGGTCTCGGAGACCTACCGGGTCGGCGTGTCGAACCAGGGAGCGCCGTTCGAGGCGAGCGCCCGGGGCACCCGGATCGTCGCCGAGGCACGGAGTGCGGTGGCCGACCTGGTAGGCGCCCAGGATCCGCGCGGGGTGGTGTTCGGCCCGACCATGACCGCCCTCACCTACCGCTTCGCCGCCGCGCTGGGCGCCACCTGGCGCGCGGGCGACGAGATCGTGGTGACCCAGCTCGACCACGACGCCAACGTCCGGCCCTGGATGCAGGCGGCCCAGCGGGCCGGGGTCACGGTGCGTAGCGCACAGGTCGATCCGGACACTGCTGAGCTACCCACGGAGGCGGTGGTCGATCTGCTCGGGCCGCGGACCCGGCTGGTGGCGTTGACCGCGGCGTCCAATCTGGTGGGCACGCTGCCCGATGTGAAATCAATCACAGCGGCCGCCCGCGAGGCCGGCGCGGTCAGCTTCGTGGACGGCGTGCACCACTGCCCGCACGCCTTCGTCGACCTCGCCGCGCTCGGTGCCCACTTGTACGCCACCAGCGCGTACAAGTGGGCCGGACCGCACCTGGCGGCCGTCGTCGCCGCCGATCCGGGCCTGCTGGAGCGGCTCGAGCCGGACAAGCTCGTGCCGTCGCCCGGCTCCGTGCCGGAGCGGTTCGAGATCGGCACCAACGCGTTCGCCTCGCTCGCCGGCGTCACCGCCGCGGTGGAGCACCTGGCCGGGCTGGACGACACCGCGCACGGTTCCCGGCGGGAGCGGCTCGCGGTCTCCCGGCGCGCCGCGAACGCCCATGAGACCGAACTGGGCGCGCGGATGCTGGACGGACTGCGCCGGATCCCCGGCGTGACGCTCTACGGGCCCACCGGCGCCCGGACACCGACGGCCTACTTCCGGGTGGCGGGCCACGCACCCGCCGAGATCGCAGCGGCGCTCTCCCAGCACGGGATCAACTGCTGGCACGGGCACGCGTACGCCTGGGAGCTGGCCGGGGCGCTGGGCCTGCGCGACGGCGGCGGCGCGGTGCGGGCCGGCCTGAGCCACTACAGCAGCGCCGCCGAGGCGGACCGGCTGCTCGACGCTGTCACGAGCCTCGCAGCCGGCGCCTAGCAGCCCTCCGGCGCATACGAGCCGGGGCGGGACCTCCTCGGTCCCGCCCCGGTCGGACAAGCGTGGATGGCCGCGAGGTCAGGCCTCGCCGGCCTGGATATCAGCCGCGATCTCCTTGAGCTTGGACTCGTGCTCGCGGGCGTGGTGGTTGCAGAACAGCAGTTCTCCACCGGAGGGCAGCAAAGCCCGTACGCGAGCAGCTGCTCCGCAGCGGTCGCATCGGTCCGAAGCAGTCAGCTCGGGGCGAGTGAGCGTGCTGGTCATGGCGTCTCCCTCCGTCCTGGCCCGGTCAACTCGACCGGCCGGGTGGAACCGGCTGCGATCACCGCGGCTGCGGTGCTCACGAGACCGACCCGTCAACCCTGAGATCGGCTCCCAGGGCCCACTGTTCCAGACGAATGCCGTCCACGTGGTGTTCCCGCGCGCGTGGCGACTCCCGTCACGTGTCCTAGTACCGCACCCCCGGCCCCCGGATTCCAGCGGCGCAAGGGTGAGGGAGTATCGAATTTGTGGACACACTGCGCAGCCGGGTGCGCCATCCGGGTGTGCCCGCCCCCTTGCTGTTCGTAGTCGGCGCCGCCTCGATGTATGTCGGCGCGGCCCTGGCCGTGACGCTGTTCGGCAGGCTCAACCCGGCCGGGGTGGCCTGGCTGAGGATGCTCGTCGCGGCCCTCGTGCTGCTGGCCTGGCGCCGCCCGCCGCGCGCCGCCTGGCAGGGCCGCAGGCTGGTGCTGGCAGGGTGCTTCGGGGTGGCCACCGCACTCATGAACGTCGCGTTTTACGAGGCCATCGCCCGGCTGCCGCTCGGAACGGTGGTCGCGGTGGAGTTCTGCGGGCCGGTCGCGGTGGCCGCGCTGGGCTCGCGCGGCGGGCGCGACATCCTGGCGCTGGCGCTGGCCGCTGCCGGCGTGGTGCTCATCGCCGACGTGCGCCTCGCGGGCAGCCCCGGCGGCTTCGTGCTGGCGTTGCTCGCCGCGACGATGTGGGCCGCCTACATCGTGCTCGGCAAACGGGTGGCGACCGGCGGCAGCGGGCTGGACGACATGGCAGTGGGATTCGCCATAGCGGCGGCGTTGCTGTGCCCGCTGGCCGTCGGCACCAGACCGGTCTGGGCCTCGGCGTCGTTGCTGGCGATGGCGGCCGGGGTGGGCGTGTTGTCCACCGTGGTGCCCTACGCGCTGGACCAGGTGGTGCTGCGCAGGATCGGGCGGGCGCGGTTCGCGCTGCTGCTCGCCCTGCTGCCCGCCACCGCCTCGGTGGTCGGGTTCCTGGCGCTGCACCAGGTGCCGCGGCTCGGGGAGGCGCTGGGCATCGTCGCCGTGGTGGCCGCGGTCGCACTGCGCTCCGGTGAGCCCCAGGATGGCGGCGGCCGGGGCGACGGGGAGAGCAGCGGCGAGGTGGTGCTACCTGCCTGACGATCAGCCGGGGAACGTCCAGCGCGTCGGGGAGCCGGTGAAGTCCGCTTCCCGCAACCCGATGACCACCGAGGGCCGCACCCGCACCGTGGCGTTCCGGTCCGGGTCGAGGAAGTCCGCGGTGATCTGCTGGTCGTACTTGTCGTTGGTGGCGGCGAGGAACTCGCCGATCCGGTCGCGATCACGGATGATCTCCGCGCTGCCCTGCAGCATCACCGGTTGCTCCGGGTCCTGAGTGGTCACCGCGCACCGCGGCTGGTGGGCCAGGTTCCTTCGCTTTCGTGACCCGGCACCGCAGGAGAACCAGAGCGCGTCGCCCAGCCAGACACCCCAGACCGGCAGCGCGTGCGGCTGCCCGTCCGCACCGACGGTGGCCACCCAGTAGTTCCGTGACGTGCCGAGCTGCTCGCAGGCCCACGACCAGGTGAGCAGCCCGCTGCCCTGGTTCGCCGGCCGGGTCCCGTAGCCGGGCATGAAGGGACGGGAGGCGTCTGGCACCGTCATGGCGTGAGGTTAACGACGGACTCCGACATTTCTGTCGATCTGCGCGGCCGGACCGGCGCGCAGTGCGGTTAGCCTGACCCGCGACACGGGTCGGCAGCGGGCAGGCGGGAGGTCGGACACATGGCCGAGGCAGGGGCGCTGGCCCGGGATCTCGCCGCGGCGGGCGTCGCCGGGGTCACCATCGTGTGGGCGGACAACAACGGGATCCCGCGGTCGCGCACGGTCCCGGTGGAGTCGCTGTCCCAGGTGGCCGAGCGTGGCGTGGGGATCACCACGCTGTTCGCGGTGTTCGACAGCCACGACGTGATCACCTACGCACACCAGGGCCTGTCCACCCCGTCCGGGGACATCCGGCTGATCCCCGACCTGGCGCGCCTGACCAGGCTCGCCGGGCAGAGCGCGCTCGCCTGGGCACCGGGCAGGCAGGTGGCCGCGGACGGCTCGCCCTGGCCCTACGACCAGCGTGGTGTGCTCGAGGCCCAGGTCGAGGCCGCGGGCGAGCAGGGATACGAAGTCAGGGCCGGCTACGAGATGGAGTTCGTGCTCACCCGCGCCGACGACGACCCGGACGCCGAGCAGCCTCGGCTCGGCCATCACGGGCCGGCGTACAGCCCGCACGCCCTGCTGGAGGTCGACGAGTTCGTCGGCGCCCTGCTCGCCGACCTGGCGGACAACGGGGTGCCGGTCAACCAGTTGCACGCCGAGTACGGACCCGCTCAGGTGGAGATCAGCATCGCCGCGTCCGACCCGGTCACCGCCGCCGACCGGCAGCTGCTGGCCCGCCAGAGCATCCACGCCGCCGCGCGGGCGCACGGCCTGCGCGCCTGTTTCGCGCCGCTGTTCACCGCGGCGGGCGTGGGCAACGGCTGGCACCTGCACACCTCGGTGTCCCGCGCGGGTCGCAACCTGCTCGACGGGAGCGCGGAACACGGCCCCGGCCAGGACGGCGCGGGCTGGCTGGGCGGGCTGTTGCGCGACCTGCCCGCGGTGGCCGCGCTCACCGCGCCCAGCGTGCCGTCCCTCGCCCGGCTGCGTCCGGGCTACTTCGCGGGCGCCTACCAGTTCTGGGGGGTGGAGAACCGCGAGGCGCCGCTGCGCTACGTGCCCGGCTCGCCGTTGCTCGGCGCCGACCACGCCAATGTCGAGCTCAAGGTCTCCGACGCCGCCGCCAACCCCTATCTGGCGCTGGCCGCGGTGATCGCGGCCGGCACCGCAGGACTGCGCGACGGCGCCGACCCCGGCGGCCCGATCCAGTCCGACCCCGGCGGGTGGACCGAGCAGGACCGGGCCGATCGCGGCCTCACCATGCTGCCCACCACGCCCAGTGAGCAGGAGGCGGCGCTCCTCGGCTCCGAACGCCTGCGCGCCGCGCTCGGCGAACCCCTGCTCGGCGCGTTCGTCGCGGTACGCCGATCCGACGCCGCCTGGGCCGCCGACCGCTCGCTGGACGAAGTGGTGGCCGCGCACCGCTGGCGGTACTGAACCTTGTGACCCCGGTCGCGTCGAAAACCACCCAGGTCAGTTACGCACCGTTACTCGTTCTGGGTCGCTTCGCGTGTCGCGCCTGTACGCACCGGCAGCCGGTGCGGTAGACCGGGACGGCGAGGGAAGCAAGGTCGTGATCGAGGGGGGACGATTCGTGGGCCGACATGAGCGATCTGACCAGGATCAGAGCGAGGATGACGAGGAGAGCTCAGGTCGGCAGCCGCCGCCGTCCCCTCCCGGCAAGCACGAGAGAACGGACGACGTGCTGCCCATGGTCGCCTGCGCGTCGCGGCCCGAGAGCCCGCTGCCGAGACCCATTGCCTCACTGAGGGTAATCAGCGGCAACCGCTCCGGATAGCTCCCGCCGCGATCACAGGCAGGTGTCAGAGAGCGCGACTTCTCGCGCCCGGTTGCGCTCTCTGACACCGCACATACCCGGGCTGCTGTCCGCCCGTCGGCGGGAAAGCGGGTCAGTCCAGGTAGTCGCGCAGCACCTGAGAGCGCGACGGGTGGCGCAGCTTGGACATGGTCTTCGACTCGATCTGGCGGATCCGCTCCCGGGTGACCCCGTAGACCTGGCCGATCTCGTCCAGCGTCCGGGGCTGGCCGTCGGTGAGCCCGAACCGCAGCCGGACCACGCCCGCCTCCCGCTCGGAGAGCGTGGCGAGCACCGACTGCAGCTGGTCCTGCAGCAGCGTGAAGGACACCGCGTCCACCGCGACCACGGCCTCGGAGTCCTCGATGAAGTCGCCGAGCTGCGAGTCGCCCTCGTCGCCGATGGTCTGGTCCAGCGAGATGGGCTCCCGGGCGTACTGCTGGATCTCCAGCACCTTCTCCGGGGTGATGTCCATTTCCTTGGCGAGCTCCTCCGGGGTGGGCTCGCGGCCCAGGTCCTGGAGCAGCTCACGCTGGATCCGGCCCAGCTTGTTGATGACCTCCACCATGTGCACCGGGATGCGGATGGTGCGGGCCTGGTCGGCCATCGCGCGGGTGATCGCCTGGCGGATCCACCACGTCGCGTAGGTGGAGAACTTGTAGCCCTTGGTGTAGTCGAACTTCTCGACCGCGCGGATCAGACCCAGGTTGCCCTCCTGGATCAGGTCCAGGAACGCCATGCCGCGGCCGGTGTAGCGCTTGGCCAGCGAGACCACCAGCCGCAGGTTCGCCTCCAGCAGATGGTTCTTGGCGCGCTCGCCGTCCCGCACGATCCAGCGCAGGTCGCGGCGCAGCTGGGGGGAGAGCTTCTCGGCGCTGTCCTCGGACTTGCGTACCCGCTCGGCGGCGTAGAGCCCGGCCTCGATGCGCTTGGCGAGCTCCACCTCCTCCTCGGCGTTGAGCAGCGCGACCTTGCCGATCTGCTTGAGGTAGGCGCGCACCGAGTCCGCGGAGGCGGTGAGCTCGGCGTCCTTGCGGGCCTGGCGCAGCGCCTCGGACTCCTCCTCGTCCCAGACGAAGTCCTCGCCGCCGGGGCCGCCCTGGGCCTCCACCTCCTCCGCTTCCGCGTCGGCGGTGATCTCCTCGACCTCGACGTCGGCGAGGTCCTCGGCGGCGGGGCCGCCCTCGAGTTCGGTGGCTTCCTCGACCTCGACCTCGGCGGCGGGCTCGGTGACGTTGGCGGGCTTGGTGCCGGTCTTCCCCGTCGCCGCGGCTGTCTTCGCGCCGGTCTTGGCGGCCGTCTTCGCGGTGCCCGCCTTCGCACCGGTCTTCGCCGCGGTCTTGGCGGTGCCGGTCTTGACAGCGCCGTTGTTCCGTGCGCCGCCCCGGGTGCTGCTGCTTCTCGTGCTCTTCGCGCGACCGGCGGGCGTCGAGGGCGCGGCGTCGCTTCCGTCAGAAGGGACTGCGGTCAGATCGGCGTCACCATTCGCGCCACTACGGGAAGGGGGCTTCTTGGCCGCGCCGGATTTCGAGGCGGTGGCGCGACGGGGTGCGGGTTCTGCGGCTGCCACGGACGGCCTTTCGAGACGGTCGGTGTTGCGGGCGCTGGTCGGATTTAGGGGCCCCCATCGGCGGGCCCGACACTGGAAGCGTGAGCTGAAGATCCTGGCAGGCTGCCAGATTCTGCGGTTCGGTCCAGGTGCCCGGAGACGGTGCCGTGTTCCATTGTAACGATGCAGGTCGATGCTGGCTTCGCAGCGCGGTTCGGGCTTACCGGACTCGTCCTTCCGCGGCAGCGGCCGCGGCGCCCACGATGCCCGCGTCGTTGCGCAGCGCCGCCGCGACCACGGGGGTCCGGCACTCCAGCGCGGGCAGCCACTTGTCGGACTTCCGGCTCACCCCACCGCCCACGATGTACAGGTCGGGCCAGCACAGGTCCTCGAGAACCTGCAGGTAACGCGACACCCGGGCGGCCCACTCGTCCCAGGAGAGCCCTTCGGCCTCGCGCGCGGCCGCCGCGGCGCGGTGCTCCGCGTCCGCGCCGTCGACCTGCAGGTGACCCAGTTCGGTGTTGGGCACCAGTTCCCCGTCGAGGAACAGCGCACTGCCGATGCCGGTGCCGAAGGTGAGCAGCAGGACGACCCCGTCGTGGTCGCGCCCGGCGCCGAAGCGCATCTCGGCCAGCCCGGCGGCGTCCGCGTCGTTGAGCACGACCACGGGCACGCCGCAGTACTCGGAGAACAACGACGCGGCGTCGACCCCCTTCCAGGAGTGGTCGATGTTCGCCGCGGTCAGTGCCACGCCCTGCTTGATGACGCACGGCAGGGTGACGCCCATCGGGCCGTTCCAGCCGAACTCGTGGGTGATCTCGGCGACCACCTCGGCCACCGCCTGCGGCGTGGCGGGCTGCGGAGTGGGCACGCGGATGCGTTCGTCGGCCAGTGACCCGCTTCTCAGGTCGACGGTGCAGCCCTTGATGCCTGACCCGCCGATGTCCACTCCGAATCCGGGAGTCTCGGCCATCCGCGTCCTTTCCGCTCAAGTCCCCAGTGATCGCCCACACCCGGACGCGACCCTAGCCCGGACGCCACCCGGCGGGTGTGGTCGGATGGCCCGGTGCCGAGCGAGCGCGAGGACGAGGGAACCGGCCGGGACGACATCGCGCTGCTGAGGGCGACCGCGGTGGCGGTGGCGAGGCAGGTGGGCGATCTGGTGGCCCGGATGCGGGCCGCCGGTTCCGAGCAGGTGGACACCAAGAGCAGCGCCACCGATGTGGTCACCGCCGCGGACACCGCCGCGGAGCGGCTGGCCAGGGAACTGCTCGCGGCGTGGCGGCCGGGTGAGCCGGTGCTCGGCGAGGAGCAGGGCGGCGGCGAGGCCCCTTCGCCGGACGCCCTGTGCTGGGTGGTCGACCCCATCGACGGCACGGTGAACTACCTCTACGGCCTGCCCTGGTACGCGGTGTCGGTGGCGGTGCAGTGCAATGGCCGGTCGCTGGCCGGTGCGGTGGCCCAGCCCGCCGACGGCAGGATGTGGAGCGCGGGGCTGGGCCAGGGCGCCGACTGCGACGGGGTGGCGCTGCGGGTCAGCGGTGCACGGGAGCTGGGGCTGTCGCTGTTCGGCACCGGCTTCTCCTATCGGCCGGAACGGCGCGCCCGGCAGGCGGAGATGGTGGCCAGGATGCTGCCCGAGGTGCGCGACATCCGCCGCGCCGGATCGGCCGCGCTGGATCTCTGCTCGGTGGCCTCCGGCTGGCTGGACGGCTTCGCCGAGCACGGCCTGCACCGCTGGGACTGGGCGGCGGGCGCACTGATCGCGGCCGAGGCGGGCGCCGTCGTCCGGCTACCCCCGCCCGGTTCGGATCTCGTGCTGGCCGCGGCCCCCGGCATCGCCGACGCGCTGGCCGCGCTGCTCGCCGCCGCCGGCGCCGACACCGTCTGAGCGGTACCGGCCTCAGCACCCGGCCTGGCGGGCCTTCTGCAGCAGCTCCGGGTCCACCGCGGGCACCACGGGCTCGCCCGCCTGGCCACCCCTGGCCGGTGCGGCCGCGGCGGGCTGGTCGAGTTGTGCCAGGCCGCGCAGTGCCTCCCTGGCCGCGTCGTTGGGCCGCAGTCCGGCGAACGCGGTGCCCAGTGCCAGGTCGACCATCGCGTCGGGCCGGGCGTCGCGGACGAGTTCGGCACACGGCACGGCCAGGCTCAACGTCCTGGCCGCCGCCTCGCCCGCGGTCCCGAACCGGATCTCACCGGTGCAGTGCAGGCCGAATGCGGGATACAGCGGGTCATTGGTCGGCGACGCGGTCGGTGCGAAGCCCAGGCCGGCGAGGTCCGCGGCCACCACACCCGCCTCGCCGCGCTTGCCGTTCGCGTTGAGCACCTGCACCGTGACCTGTTGCGGCGGCGACGGTGCCACGTGGTCGAGCCCGGCGGGCGGCAGCCGCTCGCGGTGCGCCGCCGGGCCGACGGCGAGCGACTTGGCTGCCTCCTGACACCCCATGGCTGCCGGACGGGACGGGTTCAGCACGCCGAGCCAGACCGAGCCGGCCACCGCGGCGAGTACCAGGATCAGCAGGATCGCGGGTACCGGATTACGCGCCCGATACCACGTCGAGCGCCGAACCGGTGACGTGTTCAGCGCAGCCACGGCCCCATGCCCTCCCTGGCTCAGGCACCTTCACCTTGCTGACCGGTGCCGTCGACGATCAGCCTAGGGGCGCCATGCGCTCGCGCGCAGCAACACACGGCGTGTCCGATCTGGGTATCCCTCGGGCGTGTGATGCGATCACTCAGTACCGACCGGTGCGCAACACGTGGTCACCGAGTTCGGCCAGCGGCTTGATTCCGTGCTCCAGTCCGGCGGCGGTGTCGGCCGGGGCGGCTCCGGCCCGTACCCGCGACCCGATGCCGACCAGCACGACGGCCATCTTGAAGCAGCCGAAGGCGATGTACCAGGGCAGATCATCGACCGAGCGGCCGGAACGCTCGGCGTATCTGGCGGCGATCTCCGCGCGGGTGGGGAACCCGGCGGCGCCGGTCGGGGTCGGCAGCACCCGGGCCGCCTGCCACGCCTCGTCGTGCTCCTCGGTCTGACACCAGGTGACCATCATGAGGCCGAGATCGGCGAGTGGGTCACCCAGCGTGGCCATCTCCCAGTCCAGCACGGCGAGCACGCGCCCCGGCTGCGACCGGTCGAGCACCACGTTGTCGATCCGGTAGTCGCCGTGCACGATCCCGGCGGGACCGGACGACGGCAGCCGCTCGCCCAGCGCCCCGGCCAGCGCGGTCAGGCTCGGCCAGTCCTGCCCGTCGCGCCACGTCTCCAGCTGACGCGACCAGGTACGCAGCTGCCTGCCCAGGAAGCCGTCCGGCTTGCCGAAGTCGGCCAGGCCCACCGCGGCCGGGTCGAGCGAGTGCAGCTGCGCGAGCACGTCGAGCAGCCCGTGTGCCACCTCGCGGCGCTGTTCGGGCCGCTCGGCGAACCCGTCCGGCAGCCGGTTGACCGCCACCACCCCGTCGACGAGCTCCATGACATAGCAGTCCGCGCCGAGCGGGCCGGACGCGTCCGCGGATGCGAGCACCGCGGGCACCGGCACCGCGGTGCCCTCCAGCGCGCGCAGTGCCCGCTGCTCCCGGCCCATGTCGTGCGCGCTCGCGGCGACGGCGCCGAGCGGGGGACGGCGCAGCACCACCGACCCCGCGGCGCTGTCCACCCGGAAGGTGAGGTTGGACCGGCCGGCTCCGATCCGCCCGACCCGGCTGCTCGACCAGCGCGGATCGCCCAGCGCCTCGGCCAGCCAGGGCCCGACGACGGCCGGGTCCGCGGCGGCGCGCACCGTCTCGGCGTCGCTCGCGGTCTCCGGGTCGGACCCGGTGCGCTCTGGTCCGGTCGGGTGGTTCGTGGCGGCGGCGGGCTCGCTGGTCATGGTCGTGCACGCTACCGATCGGACACGAAAGAGAAACGTTGATGCGCTGTGGTCCCTGGTGAGCTACCCTCTCGCAGCTCCGGCGCGCTCCGGCGCCCCGGAACGAGGTGGGGGCCCGGCCGTACCAGGCATTCGAAGAGTGACCGACGTCACGGGCACAAATTGCTCAGGCTGTGCGTTGTGCAGCGGCACGGCCCGTACGACTCAGGGGTGGGAAGACCATGGCGACCGACTACGACGCTCCGCGACGTAACGAGACCGACGAACTTGCCGAGGACTCGCTCGAGGAACTGAAGGCACGGCGCAACGAGGCCCAGTCGGGTGCGGTTGACGTCGACGAGGGGGACAGCGCGGAGAACTTCGAGCTCCCCGGCGCTGACCTGTCCGGCGAAGAGTTGACCGTCCGGGTGCTGCCCAAGCAGGCCGACGAGTTCACCTGCTCGAGCTGCTTCCTGGTGCATCACCGCAGCCGACTTGCCGAGGAGAAGAACGGACAGCCGGTCTGCCGGGACTGTGCCGCCTGAGCGGCCGCCGACCTCGGCGGGCGTGGCTGTGCCGCGCCTCGGAGCTGCGGTGTCACCGTCGGCCGGAGTCGTCGTTGCGCAGGTCCGGCTGGGAACGCTGCAGCAGCTCGGCGAGCTCGTCCGCGCGGCGGACACTGAAGACCCAGTAGGGGGTCGGGTCGTCCGGATCGGTGATCTGCACGCGGATCACCGGCTTCACCCATGCGCTGTGTGAGACGAAGGCGGTCGGGTCCAGTTCCGGCCCCAGCACCCGGCGCTTGGCCGTCGCCGGGATCACCTCCACGGAGCCCAGGTGCCGCAACGGGATGTGCGCCGGGCTCACGTGCAGTTCGCCGTCCCGGACCTGGACCCGGCGACGGCCCATGCGCACCAGGAAGGCGGCGGCGAGCGGCACCGTCAGCAGATACGGCAGCCAGGCCCGCACACCCGGGTACCCCATGTGCACCTCGGCGGCGAGCAGTGCGGCGACCCCGAGGCCCAGCGGCCACCACCACAGCGGCACCGTGAGCCGCTCGTCGAACTCCGGCTCAGCGCCGGACGGGGACCCGCCCGGGGCGGGGTGGTCGGACATGAGGGCGAGGGTAGTCTCGCCCGCCGTGTGCTCGGCCGAGACGTCCGGAGTCGAGGTCCTGTTGACCCGGCTGGACCCGGAGGTCCCGATACCCCGCTACGCGCATCTCGGCGATGCGGGCGCCGACCTGGTGGTCACCCGCGACGTGGCGCTGGCCCCGGGGGAGCGCGCCCTGGTGGGCACCGGGATCGCGATCGCGTTGCCGATCGGCTACGCGGCCTTCGTCCATCCCCGCTCGGGGCTGGCGGCGCGCTGCGGGCTGGGTCTGGTGAATGCTCCGGGGACGATCGACGCGGGCTACCGCGGCGAGATCCGGGTGTGCCTGGTCAACCACGATCCACGGGAGACCGTCCGGCTGAGCAGAATGGACCGTGTCGCACAGTTGGTGGTGCAGCGGGTGGAGCAGGCCGCGTTCCGGGAGGTGGCCAGCCTGCCGGACTCGGCCCGGGGTACGGCCGGACACGGGTCGACGGGGACCGCGTAACCAGGCACAACGGCGCACGGGAAAGAGGGCTGAGCTGTGTTCGGACGTCGTCGCAAGGCACGACACGAACCGTTGGAGGACGACCCCGACTTCGACCCCGACTTCGACGGTGACGGCGGGCCCGCGGACGAGGAGTACGCGGAGTACGGGGAGGCAGCCGGGTCCGGCCCCTACGACGAGGCGGACGCGCCGGGGGACGACCTCAACCGGCTGGACCTCGGTTCGATGCGGCTGCCGATACCGGACGGCGCGCAACTGCAGGTCGAGGTGGACCAGTCGGGTCCGGTCCGCGCGGTGCACCTGATAACCGAGGCCGGCCAGGTGACGGTCACCGTCTTCGCCGCTCCGCGCAGCGGGGGACTGTGGCGCGAGGTGTCCAAGGAGCTGGTGAGCAGGCTGCGCGCGGACGGCGCGCGGGTGGCCAGGGTGCGCGGCGAGTGGGGCGACGAGATCGACGCCGCCACCCAGCAGGGCCACATGCGCTTCCTCGGGGTCGAGGGGCCGAGGTGGATGCTGCGCGGCGTCGCGGTCGGTGCCGAGGAGCAGGTCGAGGACCGCCTCGTGCTGCTTCGCGATGTGGTCAGGGAGACGGTGGTGGTGCGCGGCGCCGACCCGATGCCGGTGCGCAGCCAGCTGCCGCTGATCCTGCCCGAGGCGATTGCGGAACAGCTCAAGCAGGCGACCGCCGGTCCCGCCGATCCGGGTGCCGAGCGCTGATGACGGACCGTCGGGCGTTGTCAAGGAGCAGGTGGGCGACCTCGGAGGCGATCGAGAGCGGAATGAGTCATCAGGCGACTACGCTGTCGAGTGAGCGGGGTCCGTCGGGGGATCCCCCGTCGCAGTCGGAGTTCGACATGAGCAGCGCGGCTCCCGGCTACTGGCGGCGCCTGGTCCGCCGGCTCACCACCGATGCCGTCGAGCTTGACGCGGACGACCTCTCCCGGAACGTGGAGCAGGCAGGCGCCCGGCGGGCCAGCGAATGCGCCTGCGGCGAACCCGTCACCGTGTTGGGTCGGCTGCGCAGCGTGGAACTCTGCCCCCGCGAGGCGGTGGCTACGCTGGAGGCTGAGCTGTTCGACGGTACCGAGGGCATCACCCTGGTCTGGCTCGGCAGGCGCCGGATTCCCGGTATCGAGCCGGGTCGCACGATACGGGCCTCCGGGCGGCTCGCTGTCCGAGACGGCCGCAAGGTCCTCTACAACCCCTATTACGAGCTGCAGCGGAGTTCATGACTCATCCGTCGCCATCCCCGGACGAGCGGGCCGCCCGCCGACTCGTGCAGGCACCCGGGGACGACTCCCCGGCTGACCGGCCTTCCGAGGCACGCCAGGACGCCCAGGAGTCCCAAGAGTCCCCGGAACGCGCCGTCACGCTGCTGGAGCAGATGGGCGGGCTCGGGGGCCTGGTCTCCTCCGTGGTCCCGGTGCTGGTGTTCGTTGTGGTCAACACGATCACCGGGCTGCAGCCCGCGCTCTGGTCGGCGGTGGGTGCCGCCGGCGCGGTGGCGGTCTGGCGGCTCGTCCGCCGCGAACCGCTGCAGCCCGCGGTGTCCGGCGTCGTCGGTGTCGGTCTCTGTGCCTTCATCGCTTACCGCACCGGGGAGGCGCGCGGGTTCTTCCTCTACGGCATCTGGTTCAGCCTGGTTGCCGGGGTGGCGTTCCTGGTGTCCGTGGCGGTGCGCAGGCCGCTGGTCGGGGTGATCTGGTCGGTGCTCAACGGCACCGAGATGGCGTGGCGCGCGGATCGCCGGGCCCGGTTCGGCTACGACGTGGCGACCGTGGTGTGGGCGGTGTTCTTCCTGGCCCGCTTCGTGGTGCAGCAGTGGCTCTACACGGCACAACAGACCGCGTGGCTCGGCGTGGCCCGGCTGCTGATGGGCCTGCCGCTGACCGCGGTGGCGGCGCTGGTGACGATCTGGGCGGTCCGCCGTGCCATGCGGCTCGGCCAGGACAGCGGCGACAGCGGCCTGGAACAGGCCGCGTAGCCCGTCGCCCTCAGGGCAGCGCCCCTCAGGGCAGTGTCCCTCAGGACAGCGGCCCTCAGGGCAGTGGCCTGCCCAGCGCCGCGTGCACCTCGGCCTCGACGTTCGCCGCGGCGACGAAGAGCAACTCGTCCCCGCCCTCCAGCGGGTCGTCGCCCTGCGGGACGATCACCCGGCCGCCACGCAGGATGGTGACCAGCGCCGCGTCGGCGGGCAGCCGCAGCTGGCGCACCGGGTGCCCGGCCAGCGGGGTGTCGGCGGGCAGCGTCACCTCGACCAGGTTGGCCTGGCCCTGGCGCAGCGTCATCAGCCGGACCAGGTCGCCCACGCTGACCGCCTCCTCGACCACCGCGGCGAGCATCCGCGGCGTGGAGACCGACACGTCCACGCCCCACGCCTCGGTGAACAGCCACTCGTTACGCGGGTCGTTCACCCTGGCCACCACGCGGCGGACCGCGAACTCGGTCTTGGCCAGCAAGGACACCACCAGGTTGACCTTGTCGTCACCGGTGGCGGCGATCACCACGTCGCAGCGCTCCAGCCCGGCCTCTTCCAGCGAGGCCAGCTCACACGCGTCGGCGAGCACCCATTCGGCGGCCTCCACCTCCTGGGGGTCGAGCTGGCTCGCGTCCCGCTCGATGAGCATCACGTCGTGACCGAACTCCAGCAGTTCGGCCGCGATCGACCGGCCGACCGCGCCGGCTCCGGCGATGGCCACGCGCATTTCGCGTCTCCGATCAGTCGTGACGACCCAGTCGTCCAGCGGTTCAGTCGTCCAGCGGTTCAGTCGTCCGGTGGTGCGGCGGCCGCGACCGTGGTCACCTCGGTCACCGTGCCGGAGACCACCGCGGCGTAGACGTGGTCGTCGGCCTGCAGCACCGTCTTGCTGTTCGGCAGCACGCCGTTGCCGAACCGGACGATGAAGGCGATCCGCGCGCCGGTGGTCTGTTCCAGGTCCCGCACGGTGTGCCCGACCCATCCCTCGTGCAGTGGCAGCTGCAGCACGGCCACCGTGCCCGACGGGTCGCGCCATGCGGTCGCGACCCCCTCGGGCAGCAGCATGCGCAGGAAGCGGTCCGTGGTCCACGGCACCGTGGCCACGGTCGGGATGCCGAGCCGCTCGTAGACCGCGGCGCGTTTCGGGTCGTAGATCCTGGCGACCACCCGGCCGACCCCGAAGGTCTCCCTGGCGACTCGCGCGGAGATGATGTTGGAGTTGTCCCCGGACGACACCGCGGCGAACGCGCCCGCCTGCTCGATGCCCGCCTCGATCAGCACCTGCCGGTCGAAGCCCACGCCCAGCACCTGCTGGCCGTGGAAGTCGGCGCCGAGCCTGCGGAACGCTTGCAGGTCGCGGTCGATCACCGCCACCTCGTGCCCGAGACGCTCCAGCGCCAGCGCGAGTGCGGCACCGACCCGGCCACACCCCATGATCACCACGTGCACGCGGCCACTCCCGACTCGACGATTGCCAGGGGAACGGTAACGCCGATACCGCCGCCTGCCCGCGCGGGGCGTTTGGGCAGCCGTACGCTTCCGGCGTGTCGAAGCTCGTCACCGCCGCCAAACGGATCCTGGTCGGCAGGCCCTTCCGCAGTGAGCGGCTGAGCCACACATTGCTTTCCAAGCGCATCGCGCTGCCCGTTTTCGCCTCGGACGCGTTGTCCTCGGTGGCCTACGCGCCCGAGGAGATCTTCCTGGTGCTCTCCCTCGGGGGAGTCTCCGCGTACGCCCTCTCCCCGTGGGTCGGGGTCGCGGTGGCCCTGGTGATGCTCGTGGTGGTCGCCAGTTACCGGCAGAACGTGCGTGCCTACCCGTCAGGGGGTGGCGACTACGAGGTCGCCACGGTGAACCTGGGCCGCGCCGCCGGCCTGACGGTGGCCAGCGCCCTGCTCGTCGACTACGTCCTCACGGTCGCGGTGTCGATCGCCTCGGCGGCCTCGAACATCGGGTCCGCGGTGCCGTTCGTCGCCACCCACAAGGTGATCTTCGCGGTGGTGGCGATCATCCTGATCACGGCGGCCAACCTGCGCGGGATCCGCGAGTCGGGCACCGCGTTCGCCATCCCCACCTACGCGTTCATGGCCGGGATCATCGGGATGCTCGTCTGGGGCTTCGTCCAGATGACCCTGCTCGGCCACCAGATCCACGCCGAGTCCGCGCAGTTCGGGCTGCGCGCCGAGGGAAGCCAGCTCACCGGCGCCGCGATGATGTTCCTCCTGCTGCGGGCGTTCTCCTCGGGATGCGCCGCGCTCACCGGGGTGGAGGCGATCAGCAACGGGGTACCCGCGTTCCGCAAGCCGAAGTCCCGCAACGCGGCGGCCACGCTGTTGCTGCTCGGCACCATCGCGGTGACCATGCTGGTCGGGCTGATCGTGCTGGCCAGGACCACCGGCGTGAAGATGGCCGACGACCCGGCACACCAGCTGATCGGCGCTCCGCCGCGATACCAGCAGAAGACGTTGGTGGCGCAGTTGGCCGACGCGGTCTTCCACGGCTTCCCGCTCGGCTTCTACTTCATCACCACGGTGACCGCGCTCATCCTGGTGCTGGCCGCGAACACCGCGTTCAACGGCTTCCCGGTGCTGGGCTCCATCCTGGCGCAGGACCGCTACCTGCCCCGCCAGTTGCACACCCGAGGCGACCGGCTCGCGTTCTCCAACGGCATCGTGTTCCTCGCCGGCGCGGCGATCGTCCTGGTGATGTCCTTCGAGGCGGAGGTCACCCGGCTGATCCAGCTCTACATCGTCGGCGTCTTCGTGTCGTTCACGCTGAGCCAGACCGGCATGGTGCGGCACTGGAACCGGCTGCTCGCCACCGAGACCGATCCGGCCGAGCGCCGCCGGATGCGGCGCTCCCAGGCGATCAACACGCTGGGCCTGGTGATGACCGGCTCGGTGCTCGTGGTGGTGCTGCTCACCAAGTTCACCCAGGGCGCCTGGATCGCCATCGCGGCGATGGCGGTGATCTTCGTGGTGATGCAGGCGATCCGGAAGCACTACGACCGGGTGTCGGCCGAGCTGGTGCCCCGCGAGACCGACGCCGTGCTGCCCTCGCGCAACCACGCGATCGTGCTGGTGTCCACCCTGCACCTGCCGACCCTGCGGGCGCTGGCCTACGCCAGGGCCACCCGGCCGGACGTGCTGGAGGCGGTCACCGTCAACGTCGACGAGGCGAGCACCCGCGGTCTGGTCGCCGAATGGCAGGCGCGGGATCTGCCGGTGCCGCTCAAGGTGGTCGAGTCGCCGTTCCGCGAGATCACCAAGCCGGTGCTGGACTACGTCAAGCGGGTGCGCTCGGACAACCCGCGCAACGTGGTGACCGTGTTCATCCCGGAGTACGTGGTCGGGCACTGGTGGGAGCAGATCCTGCACAACCAGAGCGCGCTGCGGCTCAAGGGCCGGCTGCTGTTCGAGCCCGGCGTCATGGTGACCAGCGTGCCGTGGCAGCTGCGGTCGTCGGTCAAGATCACCGACCACGACGCGTTCGCGCCCGGTGCGGTGCGCCGCGGCCTGGACGCCGGCACGGGACCGGGCGCCGGTGCGCGCGGCGACGGCGCCCCCGGGCCGCGCACCGAAGGAGCCGGCACCAAAGCGTCCGGCAGCGAAGTGCCCGATGACACTGAAGTGCCCGATGACACTGCGGAGAACGGCGGTGCGCCGCGGTCCGGGCAGCAGGCCGACCGCACGTGAACGACCAGGAGGACGCGCGCGGCTGGGAAGGCCGTCAGCTGGAGCTGAGCGTCGAAGCGGTGGGCCACGGCGGGTTCTGCGTGGCGCGCCACGAGGGCCGGGTGGGGTGCGTCCGGCACGCGCTGCCGGGGGAGCGGGTGCGGGCCGTGGTCACCGAGGACCGCGGCGGGTCCTACTGCCGGGCCGACGCGGTGGCGGTGCACGACCCCTCGACCGCCCGGGTGCACCCGCCGTGCCCGGCATCCGGTCCGGGGGGCTGCGGCGGCTGTGACTTCCAGCATGTCGAGATCTCGGCGCAACGGCAGCTGAAGGCGCAGGTGGTCGCCGAGCAGCTGCGCCGCATCGGCGGGCTGGACCTGGCCGCCCTGGGCATCGAGGTCAGCGTCGAGGAGCTGCC
>DASXOL010000073.1:0-13317 GCA_036494295.1 Pseudonocardiaceae bacterium | reverse complement strand
CTGGCGGGCCGCGGCGGCGGGCGAGCACGCGCTGGTCGTCGCCCCGACCGGATCGGGCAAGACCCTCGCCGCGTTCCTGTGGGCACTGGACCATCTCGCCGTCGCCGGGCCGCCGGAGGACGCGAGCCGCCGGTGCCGGGTGCTCTACGTCTCGCCGCTCAAGGCGCTGGCGGTGGACGTCGAGCGCAACCTGCGTTCTCCGCTGACCGGGATCCGGCAGGCCGCGCACCGGCTGGGCCTGCCGGAGCCGGACATCCAGGTGGGGATGCGCACCGGTGACACCCCGGCCGAGCAGCGGCGCACCTTCGCCAGGACACCGCCGGACGTGCTGGTGACCACCCCGGAGTCGCTGTTCCTGCTGCTCACCTCGGCGGCCAGGGAGTCGCTGCGGGGGGTCGACACGGTGATCGTCGACGAGGTGCACGCGGTGGCGGGCACCAAGCGGGGCGCCCATCTGGCGCTGTCGCTGGAACGGCTCGACGCCCTGCTGGAACGGCCCGCCCGGCGGATCGGGCTGTCCGCCACGGTCCGCCCGGTCGAGGAGGTCAGCGCGTTCCTGGCGGGCGGGCGTCCGGTCACCGTGGTGCAGCCACGAACCCCCAAGACCGTCGAGGTCTCGGTCGAGGTGCCGGTCGAGGACATGAGCGCGCTGGGTGAGCTGACCGGCGAGGTGACGGGGTCGGCGGCCGGGCCTGAGCGGCGTTCGTCGATCTGGCCCGCGGTGGAACAGCGGGTCCTGGAGCTGGTGCAGGAGCACCGCTCGACGATCGTGTTCGCGAACTCCCGGCGCCTGGCCGAGCGGCTCACCTCGCGGCTCAACGAACTGGTCACCGAGCAGCCCGCGGTCGCAGGCGACCGGATGCCCGCCGAGCTGATGGGCCAGGCCGGGCTGGCGGGCGGCGCGCCGCTGGTGATCGCCAAGGCGCACCACGGGTCGATGTCCCGCGAGCAGCGCACCCTGGTCGAGGAGGAGCTCAAGTCCGGCCGGCTGCCCTGCGTGGTGGCCACCTCGTCGCTGGAGCTGGGCATCGACATGGGCGCGGTCGACCTGGTGGTGCAGGTCGAGGCGCCGCCGACGGTGGCGTCGGGCCTGCAGCGGGTCGGTCGGGCCGGGCACCACGTGGGCGCGGTGTCGCGCGGCGTGGTGTTCCCGAAGTTCCGCGGCGACCTGGTCTCCTGCGCGGTCGTCGCGGAGCGGATGGCCGACGGCGCGATCGAGTCGCTGCGCTACCCGCGCAACCCGCTCGACGTGCTGGCCCAGCACGTCGTCGCGATGACCGCGCTGGAACCGTGGACCGTCGACGAGCTCGCGGCGCTGGTCCGCCGCGCGGCGCCGTACGCGGCGCTGCCCGAATCGGCGCTGCACGCGGTGCTGGACATGCTCTCCGGGCGCTACCCGTCGGAGGAGTTCGGCGAGCTGCGCCCGCGGATCGTGTGGGACCGGGTCACCGACGAGCTGCGCGGACGGCCCGGCGCGCAGCGGCTGGCCGTGACCTCCGGCGGCACCATCCCGGACCGGGGCCTGTTCACCGTGATGACGCCGGGCGGCGCCGACGGTGCCGGGTCGCGGGTCGGCGAGCTGGACGAGGAGATGGTCTACGAGTCCCGGGTCGGCGACACGTTCCTGCTGGGCTCCAGCTCGTGGCGCATCGAGGACATCACCCATGACCGGGTGATCGCGGTGCCGGCGCCCGGCGAGCCCGCCCGGATGCCGTTCTGGAAGGGCGACGCGCCGGGGCGGCCGTTGGAGCTGGGCCGGGCGCTGGGCGCGTTCCTGCGCGAGCTGTCGTCGGCGAGGTCCGACGCGGCGGTCGAGCGGGCGCGCGCCGCCGGGCTGGACGCCTGGGCGACCGACAACCTGCTCGGCTACCTGCGCGAGCAGCGCGCGGCCACCGGGCATGTGCCCGACGACCGCACCGTGCTGGTGGAGCGGTTCCGCGACGAGCTGGGCGACTGGCGGATGGTCGTGCACTCCCCGTTCGGCGCGCAGGTCAACGGCCCCTGGGCGCTGGCGATCGGCGCCCGGTTCCGGGAGCGCCGGGGCGTGGAGGCGCAGGTGGTGAGCGCGGACGACGGGATCGTGCTGCGCCTTCCCGACGCGCTGGACGCCGACGGCGCCGAGGTGGCGCCCACGGCCGAGGACGTGCTGCTCGACCCCGACGAGGTGGAACAGCTCGTGGTCGCCGAGGTGGGCACCTCCGCGCTGTTCGCATCCCGGTTCCGGGAGTGCGCGGCGCGCTCGCTGCTGCTGCCCCGCCGCGATCCGCGTCGGCGCACCCCGCTGTGGCAGCAACGGCAGCGCTCCGCCCAGCTGCTCAGCGTCGCCGCGAAGTACGAGCAGTTCCCCGTGGTGCTGGAAGCGATGCGGGAATGTCTGCAGGACGTCTACGACGTACCGGGGCTGCGCGAGCTGATGTCCGACGTCCGCTCCCGGCGGGTCCGCGTGGTCGAGGTGGGCACCTCGTCGCCGTCGCCGTTCGCGCGCAGCCTGCTGTTCGGCTACGTCGGGATGTTCCTCTACGAGCTGGACGCCCCGCTGGCCGAGCGCAGGGCCGCGGCGCTGTCGCTGGACTCCACGCTGCTCGCCGAGCTGCTCGGCTCGGAGGCGATCCGCGAGCTGCTCGACCCGGAGGTGCTCGCCGAGGTCGAGGCGCAGCTGCAACGCCTCGATCCGGAGCGCCGTGTCCGCGACGCCGAGGGCACCGCCGATCTGCTGCGCGCGCTGGGTGACCTCACCGAGGCCGAGGCCGCGCGGCGCGGCGTCTCCCCGGAGTGGCTGGCCGAGCTGGGCGCGTCCCGCCGTGCGATCACCGTGCGGATCGCGGGCGAGCAGCGGTGGATCGCGATCGAGGACGCGGGCCGGGTGCGTGACGCGCTCGGCGCCGCGCTGCCGGTGGGCGTGCCGGAGGCGTTCACCGAGCCGGTCCCGGATCCGCTCGGCGACCTGCTGTTGCGTTATGCCCGTACCCGCGGGCCGTTCACCGTCGCCGAGGCCGCGGCCCGGTTCGGGCTCGGCGTCGCCGTGGTCGGCGGCGTACTGGACCGGATGACCGGGAGCGGCAGCCTGGTCCGCGGTGAGCTGCGCCCGGTGGCCGCCGCCGGCGGCGGCAGCGGGATCGAGTACTGCCACAGCGAGGTGCTGCGGCGGTTGCGCCGGGCCTCGCTGGCGCGCTCGCGTGCCGAGGTGGAACCGGTCGAGCAGGCCGCGCTCGGACGTTTCCTGCCTGCCTGGCACGGCATCCGGCCCCAGCCGGCCGAGTCCGGCTCGTGGGGGGTGGCGCCCAACGTCGGCGCTGCGCGTGACGGCGCCCGCGCCCGTTCCCCGGGCGGGGCGCCGTCCGGGCGGCGGCTGCACACCGCTCCCACCGCGGACGACGTGCTCGGCGCGGTCGAGCAGCTGTCCGGCGCGCCGGTACCGGCCAGTGCGCTGGAGTCGCTGGTCCTGCCCGCCCGGCTGCCCGGCTACTCGCCCGCGCTGCTCGACGAGCTCACCACCTCGGGTGAGGTGACCTGGACCGGGTGCGGTGCGCTGGCGGGCGGTGACGGCTGGATGGCGCTGGCTCCCACCGACGTGGCCGACCTCCTGCTGCCCGACCTCGACGACCAGCTCGACCTGAACCCGGTGCACCACGCTCTGCTGACGGCGCTGGGCTGGGATCCGGCGGCCGCCACCTCCGGCGGGGGCGCGCTGTTCTTCCGCGCACTGGCCGACCGGGCGGGCGAACAGCTGCTCGCCGCCGGCGAGCCTGCGCCCGCTGATGCCGACCTGGTGACGGCGCTGTGGGACCTGGTGTGGGCGGGCCTGGTCACCAACGACTCGCTGGCACCGCTGCGCGCCGTGGTGTCCGGCCGGTCGGCGGCCCACAAGCCGCGCCGGTCCGCCCCCCGGGGCCGCTATGCCCGGATGCGCGCGGGCCGTCCCGCGATGCCGTCCCGCACCGGCCCGCCGACCGTGGCCGGACGCTGGTCGCTGGCACCCTCGCCCGAGGCCGACCCGACGCGGCGGGCGCACGCCAGAGCCGAGGCCTTCCTGGAACGCCACGGAGTCCTCACCCGCGGCGCGCTGGACACCGAACGCGTCGCGGGCGGCTTCACCGGGGTTTACCGGGTGCTGCGGGCCATGGAGGAATCCGGTCGATGCCGGCGGGGGTACGTCGTCGAGGGCCTCGGCGCCGCCCAGTTCGCCGTGCCCGGCGCTATCGATCGGCTGCGCGCGGTCGGCCAGCAGCCCGAGCATGCCGGTTCCACCGTGGTGCTCGCCGCCGCGGATCCGGCACAGCCCTACGGCGCCGCGCTGCCGTGGCCCGCCACGGTCGGTGCGGCCAAACATCGTCCGGGCCGCAAAGCCGGTGCCCTGGTGGTGCTGGTGGACGGGGCGGCCGCGCTGTACGTCGAAGGCGGTGGCCGGTCACTGCTGTCCTTCACCGAGCAGCCCGAGACGGTGCGCTCCGCCGTCGCGGGACTCGCCGACGCGGTGCACCGGGGCTGGCTGGGCTCGCTGTCGGTCCAGCGCGCGGACGGTGGCGCGGCGCTGGAGTCGGCGCTGGCCGAGCCGCTGCGCGAAGCCGGGTTCCGGGTCACCCCCCAGGGTCTGCGGCTGCGCGCCTGAGCCGGACGGGAAGCCGGGCCGCCAGCCGCGCCGGGTGTCGCTCACTGGGTGGCCGGGCGCAGCAACGTCCAGAGCCGGGCCACCGCCTCGTAGTCGCCGGAGATGCGGACCGACTGGTCGGGCAGCCGGCCCCAGCCCCAGAGATAGACCTCGGTGGGGGTCCCGCTCACCATGGCGTCGGCGGCGCGGGCCTCCGCTTCCTCGACCCGGCGCGGGGTGCACCGCCCTCGCTCGAAGATCGCCAGCCAGTACCGGTCACCGGCGGCCAGCGCGACCGCACCGAGCTGCGACGAGGACATCCTCAGCTCGGCGAGGCGGTGACCGAACCACAGGAACAGCAGCTCGTCGATACCGTCCAGCGCCACGTCGGGTTCGATCGGATCCACCGGTCCACCTGCGGCGGCCTGCACGTCGACGCGGTGCACCGTCGTCTCGTGGGCCATCCTGCGACGCCAGAAGCCGTGCGTGCGGTCGGCGGGCCACCAGGTGTCGCACGAACTCTCCGCGGCGTGCCTGCTCAGCTCGATGAGCAGGGAGCTGAATCCGGTGCGGACGAAGCTGGCCAGGTCACCGTCCACCGGCGCTCGCTGCCAGTGCGTCGGCTGGCGGCCGTATCGCACCCACAGTCGCGCCACCCGGTGCACGCTGCCCACGTGCCGGAGGGTCTCGGCCAGCGTGAGGCCGGGACAGCCGGGCACCTCGGCCTGCGCGGTGCGCGGGGTCATCCGCTCGGCGGCGGCGAGGATCAACTCGGTCTCGATCCCGATGACGTCGAGCATCCTCCCGTAGTCGATCAACGGCTGCGGAGCGGTCATCTGGAGTTCCCGGCCAGGGCGCGCTCCACGAGGCCGAGGAACTGGCCGGCCTGCCGGATCATGTCGTCGGCGTCACGGGTGGTCACCAGACGAACGACCCCTGCCTCGGCCGCGGCCCGCGTGCTCGACGTGGCGGCGAAGAACTCCGCCCATTCCGCGAGCTCGGGCGCCACCGACCTGAGCAGCGTCCACGCGCTGGTCGGACGAGCCCGTCGACGGGGCCGGGCCCGCGCCGCGAGCACCGCGGCGGCTCCGCGCAGCGCGGCGAGGTGCGCCCTGGTGTAGCGGTCCACGGGACGCGAGGCGTACTCGGCGTCCACAAGTCCCTGCCGGGCCTGCTCCAGCAGACCCCGTGCGGCGTGATGAGAGCGCGTCTGGCCGTGGCGCCCCAGGGACGGGGCGGGTGAGGAAACGAACGAGACGGCGGCGGACACGGCGGCCTCCTGAATCCGGTGTCGCACCTGGGGCGACACTGTGGACTGCGCCGTGGGGAAGCCGGCGGAGTCCGGTGGCGGAGCGCTTCCCCCGCCCCGCCACCAGACCCGTGTTCGAACGTTTGTTCGAACACGGATCCAGAGTAACCCGGGCCCGCCTACTCCCGTCAAGTCCAACTTCCGGTGCCCGGCGACGAGTGCTGTCGGGGCGTGGTCTGATGGACTTGTGCAGTCCGTAGCCACCTCCCCCGGCGACCCGGGGCGCTTCTGCACCGGAGGTCCGCGATGACGGCAATGGCCGCGGGGAGCCCGGTCCGGCTCGCCGAGCTGACGCCGGCGCAGCTGCGGCCCCGGCTGAACGAGGCGCTGGGGATCTACGTCACCGCGATGCGCTATCCGCCCGGCACGGCTCGGCATCGGGGCCCGATGTGGCTGGAGCACATGCTGCGCCCGGGATGGCGATGCGTGGGCGCCCACCGCGACGACGACCTGATCGGCATCGCGTACGGCTACCTCGGCGCGCCCGGCCAGTGGTGGCACGACGAGGTCAGCCGCGGGCTGGCGGTGGCCGATCCCGCCGAGGCGCGGGAGTGTCTCTCGGAGTACTTCGAGCTCACCGAGCTGCATGTGCATCCTGATGCCCAGGGCAGGGGTATCGGGCAGGCGCTGCTCACCGAGCTGCTGTCCGGTGTGGACGCGCCGCGCGTCCTGCTGTCCACACCGGAGGGGCCGACCCGCGCCTGGCGGCTGTACCAGCGCACCGGGTTTCGCGATCTCCTGCGCAACTACCGCTTCACCGGCGATTCGCGGCCGTTCGCCGTGCTGGGCCGGCCGCTGCCGTTGTAGCGGCCCACCCGGCCGGGGGTTTGTGGCTGTTAGCGGCGTCGCGCACCGGGGTTTGTGGCTCTTGAAGAGCCCACGACTACAACGTGGCGAGGCGTTCGGAGAGGGTGTCGAGGCCCATTGAGCCGAGTTCCAGTGCGCTGCGGTGGAACTTCGCGAAGTCGAACTCCGCGCCCCGGCGCCGTTGCGCGTCCTCGCGGGCCCCGAGCCAGAGCCGCTCGCCGAGTTTGTACGACGGCGCCTGGCCGGGCCAGCCCAGATAGCGGTCCACCTCGTCACGCACGTGCGCCGGGTCGGTGATCGTGCGGGTCAGCAGGAACTCCAGGCCGAGCTCGGGGGTCCACTTCTCGCCCTCGTGGAAGCCGGTGCCCGCGGGGATGGGCAGCTCGAGGTGCATCCCGATGTCCACCACGACCCGCGCGGCGCGGAACAGCTGGGCGTCGAGCATGCCGAGCAGGTCGCCGTCGTCGCCGAGATGGCCCAGCTCCCGCATCAGCCGCTCGGCGTAGAGCGCCCAGCCCTCGCCGTGGCCGGACACCCAGCACAGCAGCCGCTGGAAGTCGTTGAGCCGGTCGGCCACCTGCACCGCGGTGCCGACCTGCAGGTGATGGCCGGGGACACCCTCGTGGTAGACGGTGGTGACCTCCCGCCAGGTCGGGAACGTCGCACGGCCGGACGGCACCGCCCACCACATCCGGCCGGGCCGGGAGAAGTCCGCCGACGGGGCGGTGTAGTACGCCCCGACGCCGCCGCCCGGCGGGGCGATCCGGCATTCCAGCTGCATCAGCGGCGCCGGGATGTCGAACTGCGATCCGCTCAGGTCGGCCAACGCCCGGTCGGACAGCTCCTGCATCCAGCGCCGCAGCCCGTCCTGCCCGGTGACCTGGTAGCGCGGGTCGGCGTCCAGCACGGCGGCGGCCTGCGCGGGTGACGCGCCGGGCGCGATCCGGCCCGCCACCTCCCGCATCTCGGTCTCCAGCCGGAGGAACTCGCCCCAGCCCCACTCGTAGGCCTCCGCGAGGTCGATCTGGGCGCCCAGGAAGTACCGCGACCAGAGGCGGTAGCGGTCCTCGCCCGCCGCGTCGCGCTCCGGCGCCGGCCCGGCGAGCTCCTCGCGGAGGAAGCGCGCGGTGTCCGCGTAGGCCGATGCCGCCGCCGCGGCCGCCGTCCGCAGCTCGCCCTGCAACGTCTCGCCGGCCACCGCAGCGCCGGCGACGAGGGTGTCGAAGAACGACGCGCCTTCCTGGTCGGCCGCGCAAGCCGCGGTACCCGACCAGGTGTCGCACTGCTCGGCGACGCGCCGCACCTGACGCAGCGCCGGGGCGTTCCCGGCAGCCGCGGCGGCCCGCAGCGACTCCCGCAGACCCGCCAACCCGTCCGGCACCCTGGCGAGCCGGCGCGCGATCACCTCCCAGTCCTGCGCCGTGGCGGTGGGCATGAGGTCGAACACCGAGCGGATGTCCTGGACCGGGCTCGCCAGCACGTTCAGCGCCGCCTCGTCCAGCCCGGCGTCGTGGATCTCCAGCTGCACGCCGATACGTTCGGAGAACACCGCGGCCGCGACGGCCTCGTCCGGATCCGCGGCGTCCGCGGCGCGCACCGCTCGCAGCGCCGACCGGGCCAGCTCGGCCCTGGCCGCGTGGCCCTCCGGCGAGTAGTCGGTCATCTCGTCGTCATGTCCGGGAACGCCGATGTAGGTCGCCTCGACCGGATGGGCGGCGGCCCAGTCGCGCACGTACTCGTCGCTGATCCGGCGCACGGAAGCACTGTCGGTACTCATCGCCGCAGGACGCTACGCGACGCCCCGTCAGCGACGGGACCGGATATTCCGCCGGGTAGCGTGGGTCCGCGTGATCGGCGTGCGGCAGCTGGCCGCGACCGACCGGGGAACCACGGCGGCGGCACTCGCGCTCGGGCTGGGATGCGCGGGCCTGCTGGCCCAGATCTGCTATCCGCTGACCGCGGGCTCCGCGCGCGATCTGGTGACGGTCGCCGTCGTGCTGCTGCTCGCCGCCTGCTGCGTCGCGCACGCCTACGCGGTCGGTGGCCTCCGATGGGCGGCAGCGCTGACGCTGGTGACGGCCGGAGTCGGCCTGCTCGCCGAGTTCGTCGGCACCGCCACCGGTTTCCCCTTCGGCGCCTACGTCTACACCGCGCACGGCTCGCTCGGCCCCGAGGCGGGGACGGTGCCGCTGGTGGTCGGCGCGGCATGGATATTCGGCACGTATCCGGCATGGTGCGCGGCCCGCGCCGTGGTCGGGCGCGAGCGGGGCGCACTGGTGGTACCCGTCGCCGCATGGGGCCTGGCCGCCTGGGACCTCTACCTGGACCCGCAGCTGGTCGCCGACGGCAGGTGGACGTGGACCGACCCGGTCCCGGCGCTGCCCGGCGTGCCGCAGGTACCGCTGAGCAACTACGCGGGCTGGCTGCTGGTCGCGCTGGTGATCTGCGGCCTGCTCCAGCTGATCGACCGCGCACCGGACCGGCCGCACCACGGGCTGCGCCCGGCGGCGGCCGCGCTGCCGCTGGTGTTGTTCTGCTGGACGTGGCTGGGCAGCGCGGTGGCGCACGCGGTGTTCCTGGGCCTGCCCGCGTCGGCCTGCTACGGGCTGGTCGGGATGGGGGTGCTCGGCGTCCCGCTGCTCGCCACGCTGGCACGGCGGCGCGAACCGTGACGGCCCGGCGTGCGGCGGTCGGTCTCGGCTCCACGCTGGCGCTGCTCGGCGCCGTGCACGGGGCGGTCAACGTCCGTGCGCTGCGCGTCCCGAGCCCGGCTCCGCCGCCCACCGACACCCGGGTCGCCGTGCTGGTACCGGCCCGCGACGAGGAGCACACCATCGCCGCGCTGCTCGCCGACCTGCGCGCGCAGCAGGGCGTTCGGCACCTCACGGTCACCGTCCTCGACGACGACTCCGGCGACGACACGGTCGCCGCCGCGCGGCGCGCCGCGGGCGCCGACCCGCGGATCCGGGTGGTGCGCGGCACCGGTGATCCGGCGCCGGGATGGCTGGGCAAACCCGCCGCCTGCCACCGGCTGGCCCACCTGGCGCCGCCGGACGCGGAGATCCTGGTGTTCCTCGACGCCGACGTCCGTCTCGCGCCGCACGCCGTGGCCGCGGCGGTCGACCTGCTGGCGCGCTCCGGCCTGGACCTCATCTGCCCGTGGCCCGCGCAGCTCGCCGGATCGGCGGCCGAGCGCCTGGTCCAGCCGCTGCTGCAGTGGTCCTGGCTGACCACGTTGCCGCTGCGGATCGCGGAACGTTCGCCGCGACCCGCACTGGCCGCGGCCAACGGGCAGTTCCTCGTGGTCCGCACCGGCGCCTACCACGCGGCGGGCGGACACGCGGGCGTCGCCGCCGAGGTGCTGGAGGACATCGCGCTGCTGCGCGCGGTGAAGCGGACCGGCGGCACCGGCGGCCCGGCAGCGGGCGCCACGCTGGCCCGCTGCCGCATGTACGCCGACGCCGCGCAGCTGCGGACGGGTTACGGCAAGTCGCTGTGGGCGGCCTTCGGCTCAGCCGGCGGTGCCGCAGCGGCGCTCGGCCTGCTCGCGCTGGCCTACCTGCTGCCCGCCGCGGCCATGGTGGCCGGCACCGGCGGCACCCGGCTGCTCGGGACCGCCGGGTACGCCGCGGCCGTGGCCTCCCGGATCGTCGCCGCACGCGCCACCGGGGGCAGGTGGTGGCCCGACGCGCTGGCGCATCCGCTGTCGGTGGCCGCACTCGGCGCGCTCACCGCGGAGTCGCTGTACCGGCACCGCCGCGGCACGCTCACCTGGAAGGGGCGCACGCTGCCGGCACGCTCAGGCTGAGCCCACCGCGGCGCGTCCCGCGGCCAGCAGGTCCAGCCGCTTCAGCACCTCGCGGGTGGAGCCGGACCGGTTGAGCGTGTAGAAGTGCAGGCCGGGCGCCCCATCGGCGAGCAGCCGCTCAGCGAGTTCGACGGCGACCTCCACGCCCACCTCGCGCACCGCGGCCGGGTCGTCGGCCACCGCCGTCACCCGGTCGAGCACATCGGCGGGGATCATGCAGCCGGAGAGCTCCGCCATCTTCTGTATCCCGCGCACGCTGGTGATCGGCATGATCCCGGCGAGGATCGGCGCCTGCGCCACGTCCTCGCCGTATGCGGCCACCCGGTCGCGAAGGCGGAGGTAGTCGTCCGGGTCGAAGAACATCTGGGTCACCGCGAACCGGGCGCCGGCGCGCAGCTTGGCCACCAGATAGCGCACATCGGAGTCGAAGTCCGGCGAGCGCGGATGGCACTCCGGGAAAGCGGCCACACCGACGCAGAAATCGCCCAGCGAGCGCACCAGCCGCACCAGATCCGCCGCGTAGTGCAGACCCTCCGGGTGCGCCACCCATTCGCCCAGCGGGTCACCCGGCGGGTCGCCGCGCAACGCCAGCACGTTCGAGATGCCCGCGGCGGCGTAGCTGCCGATCACCTGACGCAGTTCGGCCACCGAGTGGTTCACCGCGGTGAGATGGGCCATCGCCACGAGGGTGGTCTCCTGGGCGATGCGCCCGGTGATCCGGACCGTGCGGTCCCGGCTGGAACCACCGGCGCCGTAGGTCACGGACAGGAACGCCGGATCGAGCGGCTCGAATTCGCGCACCGCTTGCCACAATTGGCGCTCGCCTGCGTCGTCTTTGGGCGGAAAGAACTCTACGGAGAACACGGGGCGGTCACCGCCGACCCGATCGATGACGGCCGTCATGTACCTCACCCTAAGGGGTTCGCAAGTCGGACCCGGGAGCCCAGGACCGAACCAACGGCCAGCGGGCATCGAACTGGGCACCGGATCGGGCCGGTGGAGTTCGGCGCCGTCGGGACGCCCCGCCTATCGTCAGGGCCATGCGAGGGGCGCCGGCCGGGACCGGATCGCACCAGGTGAGTGCCGCCGAGACCGCCAGGCACGCAGGACTGCGGGAGGTTCCATGAGGCCGCTGCACATGACACCGAGAGCCGACCGCGGCTCTCCGGTCCGGCAGGCCAGGGACCAGCAGGTCCACCAGCTCGACGAGGATCTGCCCGGCGAGGTGCACCGCGAGCTCGCCGCGTTCCTGGCCGTCAAGACCGACGAGGCCGTCCAGGTGGACCCGAGGTTCGCCACCGCGGTGGACTCGCTGAGCGATTTCGTGCTCGGCGGCGGAAAGCGGATCCGCCCGACCTTCGCCTGGTGGGGCTGGCGCGGAGCAGGCGGCTCGCCGGACGGCCCGGAGGCGAGGGCGGTGCTGCGGGCGGTCAGCTCGCTGGAGTTGATCCAGGCCTGCGCGCTGGTGCACGACGACCTGATGGACGACTCCCGCACCCGCCGCGGCGCGCCCACGGTGCACGTCGACTTCACCGACCGGCACCGGGCGGCGGGCTGGCTCGGCGAGCCGGAACGGTTCGGCGCCGCCGCCGCCATCCTGCTCGGCGATGTCGCGCTGGCCTGGGCCGACGACATGCTGCGCGCCGCCGGGCTGTGGCCGGACCAGCTGCGCAGGGCGCATTCGGTGTGGCAGTCGATGCGCACCGAACTGCTCGGCGGGCAGTACCTCGACGTGCTCACCCAGGCCCGCGGCGACGAGGCGCCCGAGGCGGCGCTGCGCATCGACCGGTTCAAGACCGCGGCCTACACCGTGGAGCGCCCGCTGCATCTCGGCGGCGCGATCGGCGGCGCCGACGCCGCGCTGATCGACGCCTACCGCCGCTTCGGCACGGACATCGGCGTCGCCTTCCAGCTCCGCGACGACCTGCTCGGGATGTTCGGCGACCCGCAGGTGACGGGCAAACCCGCGGGCGACGACCTGCGCGAAGGCAAGCGCACCTTGCTGCTGGCCTGTGGCCTGCGCACCGCGGACGAGCAGGGCCACCACGCGGGCGCCGCCCTGCTGCGCGGCGCGATCGGCGACCCGCAGGCCGGCCGGCAGACCGTGACGGCGGTGCGCGAGCTGCTGGTCGACCTCGGCGCGGTCGCCGAGGTGGAACAGCGGATCTCCGCGCTCACCGACTCCGCGCTGGCCAGCCTGCACGCCGCCGACATCGCCCCGCCGGCCGGCGCGCAGCTCGCCGAGCTGGCGAGACAGGCGACCCGACGGGTCAGCTGATACCCGAAGGCCGGCCAGGCGCGGCCCCCGGCGTGATCGGCAGCGGTAGCCTCCGGCCTCGTGCGCACCGTTCCCGGATCCACTGATCACGTGGTGGTGGTCGGCGCCGGCCTGGCCGGTTTGTCCGCCGCGCTGCACCTGCTCGGCGCCGGGCGGCAGGTGAGCGTGCTGGAGGCGCAGTCGCATCCGGGTGGCCGGGCGGGCCGGCTGGATCTCGCGGGCTATCTCGCCGACACCGGGCCGACCGTGATCACCATGCCGGACCTGATCGACGAGGCGCTCGCCGCGGTGGGCGACTCCGTTGCCGACCGGCTCGACCTGGTGGCGCTGCACCCCGCCTACCGCGCCCGGTTCGCCGACGGGTCGGTGATCGACGTGCACACCGAAGCCGAGGCGATGGAGGCCGAGGTGGCGGCGGTGGCGGGAGCCGAGGAAGCCGCCGGGTACCTTCGCCTGCGCGACTGGCTCACCAGCCTCTACGAGGTGGAGATCGGCCGGTTCATCGGCGGCAACTTCGACTCCCCGCT
>DASXOL010000072.1:0-6025 GCA_036494295.1 Pseudonocardiaceae bacterium | reverse complement strand
ATCCGGACAAGGTGTACTTCCCGGATCGCGGCATCACCAAGCGGCAGGTCGTGGAGTACTACCTGGCGGTGTCCGAGCCGCTGCTCGGGGTGCTCGCTGAACGGCCGGTCACGCTCAAGCGGTTCGTCGACGGTGTCGCCGGGGAGCCGTTCTACGCCAAACGGGTACCCCAGGGCGCGCCGGACTGGGTGGACTCGGTGCAGATCACCTTTCCTTCAGGACGCACCGCGCGGGAGATCTGCCCCACCGAACCGGCGGTGCTGGCCTGGGCGGCGAACCTCGGCACCTTCGACTTCCACCCCTGGCCGGTCCGCCGCCCGCTGGTGGACCATCCCGACGAGCTCCGGGTTGACCTGGATCCGCAACCGGGAACCGGGTTCGACGACGCGGTGACGGTCGCCGGGGTGCTGCGCGAGGTCCTGTCCGACGCCGGACTGGTGGGCTACCCGAAGACCTCCGGCGGCCGCGGCATCCACGTCGCGGTCCGGATCCGCCCGGAGTGGTCCTTCGTCCAGGTGCGCAGGGCGGTGATCGCGCTGGCCAGACAGGCGCAGCGACGCATCCCGCAGAAGGCAACCGTGTCCTGGTGGAAGGAGGAGCGCGGCGAACGGGTCTTCCTGGATTTCAACCAGGCGGCCAGGGACCGCACCATCGCCTCGGCGTGGTCGGTGCGCGGCACCCCGCGTGCCACCGTGTCGATGCCGGTGTCCTGGGACGACCTCCCGCAGGTCCAGCCCGAGGACTTCGACGTGCTCAGCGTGCCTGCGCTGCTCGCGGAGCGGGGCGACCCGCACGCCGGCCTGGACGCCGAGGCGTTCGGCCTGGACACGCTGCTGGAGTGGGCGGTGCGCGACGAGCGCGACGAGGACCTCGGCGACCTGCCGTATCCGCCGGAGTACCCGAAGATGCCGGGTGAGCCGCTGCGCGTGCAGCCCTCCAGGGCGCGGCGCACCTCCTGATCGGTCCGCGCTAGGGCGGGCACAGGGTGTCGCGCGGCGGAACGATGCCGTCCACCAGGAAGCGGGTCGCCACGCCGTCGACGCAGCTGCTGCGCGCCAGCGCGCCGTGCCCCCGTCCCTGCCAGGTGGCCAGCGTCGCGGACGGCAGGCTGTCGGCGGTGCGCTGGGCGCCCTCCGGTGGGGTCACCGGATCGCCGGAGGTGGCCACCACGAGCACCGGGGGCAGCCCGCGGTCGGGCGGATCGGTCGGCGGCGCGGAGGGCACCGGCCAGCTGCTGCACAGCAGCAGGCGCTGCGCGAACATCGGCCCGAACAGGGGGGAGCGCGCTCGCCACTGCGCCACGAGCCGCTTGGCGCGCTCCGGTGGCACCCGGGTCGAGGTGTCGTTGCAGTGCGTGGCCAGCGCCGGGTCGAAGCGTGCCGGCAGCCCCCGCGCCGGGGTGAGCACCGGCGCCACCAGCGCGGCCAGCCCGGCGTCGTCACCGCGGCGGGCCGCGGCGAGGGCAGCAGCCAGCTCACCCCAGCGTTCCGGCGTGCCGATCGTCTCCAGTACCGCCTGGTACGCGGTCCCCGCGGTCACCACCTGGCCGCCCACCTGCGCCGGTGTGCGGTGCAGCGCGTCGACCGCAGCCCGCAGCGCGGCGCGCGGATCGGGCGCCAGCGGACAGTTCCTGGCGAGGCAGTCCGCGGCGAACGCGGTGTACCCGGCTTCGGTGGCCTTGAGGTCGGCCTCGGCCTCGGTGACGCCGTCGAGGGTGGGGTCGGCCGCGCCGTCGAGCATGATCCGGCCGACCGACGTCGGGTAGCGGCGGGCGAAGTCGACCACCGCCCGCGACGCCGAACCGAGCGAGATCACGTTGAGCACCGGCGCCCGCAGCGTCACCCGCAGCGCTTCCAGGTCGTCGGCCGTGCCGGTGGAGTTGATCGAGGTGAGCACCTCGCCCAGGTCCTGCACGCAGGTCTGGATCGCGGTGCGGGTCACGTCGAGCAGCGTGTCCAGCTGCGCGGGTGTCGGGACGTCCGGGTCGACACCGACGATCTGGTTGCGGGTGGAGGTGGGTATGCAGTCCAGCGGCTGACCCACCCCGGTGCCGCGCCGGGCCAGTCCGATCAGCGTGTAGTTGTCGAGCACCTCGCGGGGCAGCTGCCCGGCCAGCCGCGCGGCGCGGACCGTGCCGGGTTCGCCGTCCGCCTCGCTGACGACCACGAGCGGCGCGGGTCCGCTGCCGATCCGGGTCAGGTCGAGCGCCAGGGTGTCGCCGAACGACGACGTCGAGGCGTCCGCGTCGACCTGGAGCTGGGCGCAGTCCACCCGGGCCGGCGGGGGTGTACCGAGCTGCGCGGCGGTGGTCGCCGTGCAGTCCTGCCAGGGCAGCGACGAGGCGTCGAAGTCGCCGCGCGGTGGCGGCGGCCTGCTGGTGGGTGGCTGCTCCGGCGGGCGCTGCGGCGGCAGGCCCGCGTCCCGCACGGCCACCGGGGGCCGGTCCGAGGGGCCCACGGTGCACGCGGGCAACACCAGCAGCCCGAGCATCGCCACCAGCGCGCCGACTCTTCGCGGCAGCCGGTACGGGCCGACGGGCACGAACTCTCCTCGCGACAGGACAGGGCTGGGTCCCGGTGCGGGACGGGCCCCGATGCTCTCAATGCCCCGGTGAGCCCTCGGTGAGCGACCCCTCGCGGCGCTCAGCGCGTGAGGACCTCGGCGATCGCGTCGATCCCGATGTCCAGCTCGTCGCGGGTGATCACGAGCGGCGGGGCGATCCGCAGGGTGGTCGCGTGGGTCTCCTTGCACAGCACGCCGCGGCTGCGCAGCGCCTCGCAGGCGGCGCGGCCGGTGGGACCGCCCGGCGCGATCCGCACCCCTGCCCACAGCCCCCGGCCGGTGACCTGCGCGATGCCGCGTCCCACCAGGGCACCCAGCCGGGCGTGCAGGTGCGCACCGAGCTCGCGGGAACGGACCTGGAACTCGCCGGTGGCCAGCAGCGCGATCACCGCCCGGCCGACCGCGCAGGCCAGCGGATTGCCGCCGAAGGTCGAGCCGTGCTCACCGGGCCGCAGCACGCCGAGCACCGCGCGGCGTCCCACCACCGCGGACACCGGAAGGATGCCGCCGCCGAGCGCCTTGCCCAGGGTGTACAGGTCGGCGCGCACCCCCTCGTGATCGAGAGCCAGCAGCTCGCCGGTGCGGGCCAGCCCGGACTGGATCTCGTCGGCGATCAGCAGCGCCCCCGCGTCGTCGCAGATCGCCCGGATGCCCGCGAGGTAACCCGGCGGCGGCACCAGCACGCCTGCCTCGCCCTGGATGGGTTCGACGAGCACCGCGGCGGTACGCGGGGTGATCGCGGCGCGCAGTGCGTCGAGATCGCCGTAGGGCACCACCGCGAAGCCCGGCGTGAACGGGCCGAACCCGCTGCGGGCCACCTCGTCGGTGGAGAACGAGACGATCGTGGTGGTGCGGCCGTGGAAGTTGCCACCTGCCACCACGATCTCGGCAGTGCCGTCCGGCACGCCCTTGACCCGGTGCGCCCACTGCCTGGCCACCTTGATCGCGGACTCGACCGCCTCGGCGCCGGAGTTCATCGGCAGCACCATCTCGGTGCCGGTCAGCTCGGCCAGTTCCCGGCAGAACGCGCCCAGCTGGTCGTGGTGGAAGGCGCGCGAGGTGAGGGTGACCCGGTCCAGCTGCTCCTTCGCCGCGGCGACCAGGGCCGGATGCCGGTGCCCGAAGTTGAGCGCCGAGTAGCCGGACAGGAAGTCCAGGTAGCTGCGGCCCGCCACATCGGTGACCCAGGCGCCCTCCGCGGAGCTGATCACGACCGGAAGCGGGTGGTAGTTGTGCGTGCTCCACTGCTCGTCGGCGGCGATGAAGTCGGCGGCACTCGCGGTGGCCGGGGTGTCGAGGACGGTCATGGCTGTGAGGCTAAGCGCTGCCCCAGCCGCACGGTGCCGCGCTGCGGCGCTGATCGTTGCGTTTTCGGCGCCGCAGCGGGCGAATCGTTGCGCCCTCCGGTCTGCGGCTAGCGGCGCCGGTCCTGCGAGCGGGCCGGGACCATCTGCACCGTCCTGCCGACCACCGGATCCTCGTCCATCTTGCTGACGCGCTGGACCGGCTGCGACCGCCTGGCCTCGGCCCGGTCGGCCGGGGAGGGCTCCACCTCGTCGAGCGCCCGCTCCAGGATGTCGTGGGTGGAGGTGAGCCGGGTGGCGACCTCGGAGCGCACCGCTTCCAGGGCTTTCAGCTCCTGCGTGGCGTGGTTGCGCGTCTCGACCAGTTCGGCTTCCTTCGCCTCGACCGCGGCGATCCGTTCCGCCATCCGCCTGGCCACCACCCGCAGCATCGTGTGGACGCCTGCGGTGCTGCGCATTTCCCGCTCCTTGACCCGCGCATTGGCCTCGGATTCCTGGCGCTTGGTGGTGCGGGTGAATTCCTCCTGTGCGGCCTTGCGGCGCTGTTCCGATTCCGCCTCGAGCTTCCGACACCGCGCAGTCGTGTCGCGCAACAGTTTGTCGGCCTCGCTCGCGGCGCGGGCGCGCTGCGCGGCCACCTCACGGTCGGCCCGGTTCCTGAGTTCGGTGACTTCCTTCTGCGTACTCGCCCGCAGCTCGGCGACCTCCTTGTGGGCGGCCGCCCGCAGCTCCGCGGCCTCCTCCTCGGCGAGCCGCACGATGCCCTGGATGCGCTGGCTCGCCGCCACCATGGGGGACCGCTGCATCCGCTCCACCTGCGCGTTCGCCTTCTCGGTCTCCCGGCGCAGGTGGCCCAGCATCTCGCTCTCCCGGCGCAGGTGGTCGAGCGCCCTGCTGAGTTCGGCGACCTGTTTCAGCGCGGCGTCGCGATCCGAACCCATGATCGAGATCTGGCCGTCGAGGGACTCGATGTGGTCGAGCACCTGCTGCCGGTTGAATCCCCGCAGCGCCGTCTCGAACGGCTGGTGGAGGGGGACGAGTTCGTCCTGGGGGCCGCGATCATCATGAGGTCCGTGCACGCCTACCGATGCTAGTCCCGCAGCGTCACAATCCTGCAAGCGCCGTCCCGGCGCGGAGTGAGATGCACCCGTCCGAATTGCCCGGTCGGTATGTACCGGCCTAATTCCGGTACCTGGGGTCACCGAACGCACCACCCGCCTGAACCGTGGTCCCCCGTCGTGTACCGGGCCGGGGCCGCCGGGCCGGTGCACAAGCTCACCCTCTCAGGGTGATGAGCGCGTGCCCCCGGCGCCGCGACGCTGCAGGTCTGGCTCGCACCGCCCGGCTCCCGTCCGGGCTGGGCGGGCGCACGGGCTGGAGGGGTGGCATTCGATGACTGACTCGAGTCACCAGTCGAGCGAGAAGGGCGCCACGCACACGGACGACGAAACCGGCCCCCCGACGTCGTCCGTGGGCAAGACCACAGCGGAGAACGTCAGTCCGCAAGGTGCCACCCCGCCACGCCCAGAAGACACGATTCCCGCGCAGACGAGTGAAGGGCCGCCGATCGAGAAGACCACGACGACCGGAACGGCGACGACTGGCACGGCACCGTCGGCCGAGACCGCGGAGGTGGAACGGTTGCGGGCCGAGCTGGCCGCCCTGCGCGGGCGGCTCGACACCCGCGAGCGCCGCCGTACGGGGTGGCAGCGGGCCCGGTCGATCATCGCGGCGGTGCTGGTCGCCATCGCCGCGTTCGGCGTGGTGGGGTCGGTGATCGGTATCTGGAGCGCGCGCACCGTTCACAACACCGATCGCTGGGTGGCCACCGTCAGCCCGCTGCCGAAGGACCCGGCGGTCAACGCCGCGGTGGCGGCCTACCTCACCAACCAGCTGCAGAGCCAGCTCAACCTGCAGGCGCGGGTGGCCAGCTCGCTGCCCAGCCAGGCGGCCTTCCTCGCCGCCCCGGTCGGGGACGCGGTCCGCAACTACGTGCAGCAGACCGTCCAGAAACTACTGGGGACGCCGCAGTTCCAGGCCCTCTGGGACGACGCCAACCGGCGCGCCCAGCCACAGCTCGTGGCGATCCTGGAGAACCGCAGCGACGTGGTGAAGGCGACCGGCAACACGGTCACCCTGAACCTGCTGCCCATCGTGAA
>DASXOL010000071.1:0-13605 GCA_036494295.1 Pseudonocardiaceae bacterium | reverse complement strand
CCGCGCATGCGGCGACCAGCGCCAGCGTGCCCAGCCGGTGACCCGTGCTCTGCCCGGGCTGCAGCAGGCTCGCCGCCGCTGAGGCGGCGAGCAGGACATAGGGCAGCACGACATAGGCGACGTCGAAACGTTGCGCCCAGCTTGATGTGGCCTCGATGGACCACCGATCGGCCCAGTCTTGGCACCAGGACCCCCGCACTGGCATCACTCCCAGTGAGCAAGCCTAGCGCCGGGTCATCCGGTCCCGCAGGACTCGGGGAAGAAATTGATCAGTCAAAATTCTGCCGGTGTTCGGGCCGGTCGATGGGCACCGGCGGTCAGCGGCCCGCGGACCGGCAGCCCCCGGTGACGCCGCGCGCGGTGAGCGCGACCAGCGCGTCCTCTAAGTCGGCGCGTTCCAGCCGCAGATCGGCCGCGATGATGCGACGGCGGGCGAGCACGGCGGTCACCACGCGCCAGGCCTGGTTCGTTCCGGTGATCACCACCTGGTCGCCCTGCCTGCGCACCGAGCTGACCTCGGGCAGCGCCTCGACCAGGGAGAGATCCAGCGGGGTCATCGGCCGGAACCGGATCCGCTGCGTGTTGGCACCGGTGACCAGCCCGGCCGGGGTGCCGAGCGCGATGACCCGGCCCGCGTCGATCAGCGCGACCCGGTCGCAGAGCCGCTCGGCCTCCCGCCCGGACGAGGTCACCAGCAACAGCGTGACCCCGGCGTCACGCACCCGCCTGATCAGCTCCCACACCTGGCGGCACGCGGGCCCGTCCAGACCGGCGGCGGGCTCGTCGAACACCACGATCTCCGGCTTGCCGACCAGCGCGATCGCCATCGACAGCCGCTGCTGCTGGCTCCTGAGGAGCAGCCCGTACGGCGTCCTGCCGTGCTGGCTGAGGCCGAAGAGCGCCATCAGCTGAGCCGGGTCGGCCGGATCGGGATAGAACGACGCGAACAGCTCCAGCAGGTCGCTGACCCGCAGCCGCTCGGGCAGGGCGCAGCTCTGCAGTTGCGCGGAGAGCCGCCTGCGCAGCGCGACCCGGTCGTGCACCGGGTCCAGGCCCAGCACGCGGATCGTGCCGCTGTCCGGACGGCGCAGTCCCTCGATGCACTCGACGATGGTGGTCTTGCCCGCGCCGGCCTTGCCGAGGATCCCGAAGATCTCGCCCCGTTCGACCGTGAACGACACGTTCCGGACGGCCACCGTGTCCGTGTACTTCTTGTGCAGCTCGTGCACCTCGATGATTGTCACGTCCCCGCCCTCCCGCGCGTCGGGGGACAGCCTGTGCGATTCCGGGTCCGAGCGGATCGAACCGCAGGGCGGGATCGACCGGCGTCAAGGTTGATTCTCGGGTCAACCGTTCGATGGATGGGCCACCGGGCGCTGCACCGCGGGACGGCCTCAGCGGGTGATGCCGGTGTGGCCGAGCGAGTACCTGCCCGGCTGCGGCCACACGCAGAGCCCGTGCGGCTGGTGCCCGACCTTGATCCGACGCAGCAGCCGCCCGTCCGCAGTGGAGATCACGTAGACCTCGCCGTGGTAGCGGCCGGAGAGCCACAGCTGGGTGCCGTCGGCCGTCACGTTGCCCATGTCCGGGCTGCCGCCGGGCACCGCCCAGGTGGCGAGCGGAGCGCCGGTAACCGCGTCGAGCACGCCGATGGTGGCCGCCATGCGGTTGGTGACGAACAGCCGCTTGGCTTCCCGATCGAGGTAGAGGCCGTGCGCGCCAGGTCCGGTGGGGATGGAGCGCAGTACCCGGGTGGCCGCGCCGTCGAGCACCCAGAGGCCGCCGTGCTCGCTGTCGGCGATGTAGAACACCGACCCGTCCGGCGCAAGCTTGATGTCCTGCGGCCCCATGCTGACGTTCCGCTTCGGCATGTCGATCATCCGGAGCAGCCGGTGGTCCGCGACGTCCACCACCGCCACCCGGCCGGCGAACTCGCAGGTGAACACCCCGATGCGGCCGTCGGCGCTGAAGTCGGCGTGGTCGACGCCCGCGCAGTCCGGCAGCGGGGTCACGTCGTGCTGGCGCCAGGTGTGCGGGTCGTACCAGACCAGCTGGCGGCGCGCCTCGGCCACCGAGATCGCGAACTGCCCGTCCGGGGTGAAGTACATGTTGTAGGGGTCCACCACCGGGATCGGCCTGCCGGGGTGGCCGTCGACCGGGTCGAACGGCACGGCGACGTTGCCGACATCGTCGGTGGCGTAGAGCGTCTGCATGTCGTAGGCGGGCACCACGTGCTGCAGCTCGCGCCCGAGCTGGTAGCGGGCGACGACGGCGAAGGTGACCGGGTCGATCACCCACACGTCCCCCGATGTCACGTGCGGCACGTACACCAGCGGCTTCGCCCGGCGCGCGGCCGCACTCAACATGCCCGCTCCCGCGTAGGCGTAGACGTTGCTCCGCGCGGCGATCGGGGGCATTCCCGGCAGCCCGTCGGCCGCGGGGCGCATCACCCCGCCCGGCGGCCCGGCATGCGCCGGAGCGGCCGGAGGCTTCGCCGCATGCGTCGGCCGCGTCGGCTGCGGCTCCCGTGGCGCCGCGGTCGGCGGGGACCCGCACGCCCCGAGTGCCGCTGCCACGATCCCCACCGCGGCGAGCCTGACGACGTTCCTGCCACCCCGTTCCATTACCCGGCACGGTAACGGGACACGGCGCAACCCAACGCGCAGGCAGCACCAAATCGGGCAAGTTGGCCCGATCAGGCGCCACCCGGCGGTCCGGCCTCAGTGCGGCTTGTGCACCGCCTCGATGTCGATGCCGATGCGCAGTGTGCGGCCGACCGCGAAGACACCGGCGAGCATCGACTGGTTCCAGATCATGCCGAACTGGTCGCGGTCGAGCTGCGCGGTGGCGTGGAACCCGGCCCGGTTGTCGCCCATCGGGCCCAGCCCGGTGCCCTGGTAACTGACGTGCAGCGGAACGGGCTGGGTGACGGCCTTCAAGGTGAGCTCGCCGTGCACCAGCCAGGTCTCCGAGCTCAGCACGGTGACCCGGTGGCCGGTGTAGCGGATCTGCGGAAAGGCCTCCACGTCGAGGAAGTCGGGCGCGCGCAGGTGCGTGTCGCGGTCGGCGTTGTCGGTGTCGATGCTGGCCGCGTCGATGACCGCCTCGACGGTGCTCTCCTCCAGCGGATCGGCCACCCGCAGCAGGCCGCCGAAGCCACGGAACCGGCCGTGGATCTTGGCGAAGCCGATGTGCACCGCGGTGGCCGACACGCTGGAGTGGGTGGGATCGATCTCCCAGTCGCCGGGTGTGGGCAGCACGGTGCCCGCCACCTGCGTGAGCGCCACCCGGCCCAGGTCCACCGAACCCGTGCCGTTGAGCTCCCGGGTGCGCGCCTCCGGCACGTGCCCGGCCGCCGCGGTGATCACGGTGTAGGTGCCGGGGTCCAGGCCGGTCACCGCGAACCGGCCGTCGGGGCTGACGGTCGCCCGCCCGGACTGCAGCCCGGTGGCGTTGACGACGGTGACCACGGCGTGCGGCACCGGCCATCCGTCGGGCGTGACCACCATCCCGGTGAGCACGCCACCGCGGATCTCAGTAGCTGCCATGGTCGTCGCCCCCACGGTCTGCGCTGCGGCGATCGGCGCCGTTGCCGGACGCCGGGTCGGAGATGGTCGGCGGCCGAAGGGTGATCACGGCCTCGGTGGGCACCGCGGAGCCGACCTGCACCTCCGCGGCCACCGGCGGGTAACCGGTGGCGATGATCGTATAAGCACCCGCGGCCAGGTCGTCGAAGACGAAGCCGCCGTCGATGTCGGTGATCACCGAGCCGACCACGTTGCCGTCCGAGCCGACCAGCGTGGTCAGCGCCTCCGGCACCGGCAGTCCCGCGCTGGCGGTGCGCACCGTGCCGACCAGCTGAACCCGTGCCGCCACCTCGACGTCGTGGGTGACATGCCCGTTCGCGGGCACCTCGACGGTGTGTGCGACCGGCTGCAGCGTGGCCGCGGCGACGGTGAGGGTGTAGAGCCCCTGGCCGAGCTCCATGAAGGTGAACCGGCCCTCCCGCCCGGTGGGCGTGGCCCCCACGACGTCGCCCTGGATGTCGATCAGGGTGACCACCGCGTCCTCGATCGGCTGCCCGGATCCGGCCGCGTAGACGACGCCGGAGAGGCTGGAGCCGGTACCGGACAGCGTGATGTCGTGGCGCACCGGCACATCGGCCACCGCGACCAGCGCGGCGGTCGGCTGGTGCGCGGCCGAAGCGCAGATCACCAGGTAGCTGCCGCCGCTGGGCGGGCGCAGCCGGTATCGGCCCGCGCTGTCGGACGTGCCGCGATCGAGCTGCCTGCCGGACAGCGTGGTGAGCGTGAGTGTCGCCCCCGGCAGCGGAGTCGATCCGGCTTCGTTGACCTGACCGAAGATCACCGGTCCACGCTCCGATCCACTGTGGCCACCCGCGGCGGCGGGCGGCGCCGGTTGTGCGGTCCACGGCTCGGTACGGAAGCCGCGGGTATCGCCGGATGTCGTTGCGGGCGCCTGCGACTCGGCGCCGCGCGGCTCGCTGCCCACCGGGTCGCTCACCGCGGGCCGGGCGATCTCCGGCTGGCCGGGTTCCGTCGGACCGGTTCCGTCGCCGGAACCGGGCGCCGGGTCGCGGCGCCGCCACACGGCGGCGCTCGGCTCGGTGCCGCGTCCCGAACCGACGGCCGGACTCCCCGCGTAGCTGGGCAGCAGCGCGGGCCGAGCCGGCATCTCCGGTAATTCTGGTGTCGTCATGGGACGCCTCATCGCAGACTCGATGGGCGGCCTGGCGGGCGAGCCGACCCAGTCCGTCGACGCGGTCAGGCTCGGCAGCATCGGGGCCGCCTCGGGGACTGGAGCGGACACTGACCTTGATGCGGCGGTGGCCTCGGCCGCGAGTTCGGCGGCACGGGCCTCGATGCCGGATTGGGTGCGCAGGGGAACCTCCTTCAGGAAGAGGATGAGCAGGAATCCGAGGGCCGTGACCCCGGCGGCGCAGAGAAACACCACGTCCATGGCCCCGGAGAAGCCCACCAGGAAAGGCCGGGCCAGTCGAGGGTCGATTCGCTGCAGGAACGACGAGTCCTGCAGGACACCGCCCGCGTCGCCACCCAGTCCGCCGGACCGGATGGCACGGAGCACGATGCTGTTGTCGGGGTTGGCGAGAACCGCCGGGTCGACCAGCGCGGCCCGGAACCCCGGGGTGACCGCGATGTCGCGGAACGCGTCCGCGATCCTGGCCCCCACCGTGGAGAACAGGATGGACAGGAACACCGCGACACCCATGGTGCCGCCCATCTGACGGAAGAACGTGGACGACGCGGTGGCCGAGCCCATGTCCCGGGCCGGAACCGCATTCTGCACCGCGATGACCAGCGTCTGCATGCAGTTGCCGAGCCCGAGCCCGAAGATCACCAGGTAGACGTCGACCTCACACAGCGGGCTGTCCACCCCGAGCCGGAAGTGCAGTGCCAGCAGCGCCGTCGTCATCAGCGCCGTCCCGATCAGCGGGAAGATCTTGTACCGGCCGGAGCGGGAGGTGAGCTGGCCGGAGAGCACCGAGCCGACCATCACCCCGGCCATCAGCGGCAGCAGCAGCAGACCGGCCTTGGTGGGCGAGGCGCCCTTGACGATCTGCAGGTACTGGGGCAGCAGGACGATGCCGCCGAACATGCCCATGCCGATGATCAGCCCCGCCGCGGAGCTGACCGAGAAGACGCTGTTGCGGAACAGCCGCAGCGGGAGCAGCGCGTCGTCCCCGATCACTCGCTCGGCCATGACGAAGGCGCCGAGGCCGACCGCGGCGAGGACGTAGCAGGTGACCGATCTCGGCGAGTCCCAGCCCCACAGCTGGCCCTGTTCCGCGACGAGGAGCACCGGCACGACGGCGACGCACAGCGCGATCGCCCCGGGCCAGTCGATGCGGTGCTCGCGACGGGTGTGCGGGATGTTGAGCACCTTGGCCACCACGACGAGTGCCGCGGCCGCGATCGGCACGTTCACCAGGAAGACCCATCGCCAGCCCGCGATGCCCGCCAGCTCGTGCGCCCCCGCGAACGCGCCGCCCACCAGCGGGCCGATCACGCTGGATGTGCCGAACACGGCCAGGAAGTAGCCCTGGTAGCGGGCCCGCTGCCGGGGCGGCACAATGTCGCCCAGGATCGCCAGCGCCAGCGACATGAGCCCGCCCGCGCCCAGACCCTGCACGGCGCGGAAGGCGGCCAGCTCGTACATCGAGGTGGAGATCGTGCACAGCACCGAACCTACGATGAAGATCGAGATGGCGGTGAGGAAGAACGGCTTGCGTCCATAAAGGTCGGACAGCTTGCCGTAGAGCGGCGTGGAGATCGTCGCGGCGATCAGGTAGGCGGTGGTCGCCCAGGCCTGCAGGCTCAGCCCGTTCAGGTCGTCGGCGATGGTGCGGATCGCGGTCGACACGATGGTCTGGTCCAGCGCGGCGAGCAGCATCCCCAGCATGAGTGCGCCGAGGATCGTCATGATCTGGCGGTGGGTGTACACCCCCGGCGCCGGGTCCGGCGCGGGGTCCGGTGCGCCGCGCCGCGGTTCGGCCGCAGCCACGGTGGCGGTCATGAAGAGGGTCCCTCCTGCGGATCGCCGGTCCCGGCCGGGCTGCTCAGCCTGCCCCGGTATGCCTCGAGGTCGTCGTTGAGCCGGCTCAGCAGTCCGACCAGCCGCGCCAGGTCGTCAGCGGACCAGGCGGCGAGCATCTCCGCGGTGTGGTGGTTGCGGATCTGCCTGCACTCGTCGGACACCTGCCTGCCCGCGTCGGTGGCCGACCACCGGCCGGCCCGGCCGTCCTGAGGGTCGGGGCTGCGCCGCACCAGTCCCCTGCCGACCAGGTGCGCCAGCTGGCGGCTCACCGTCGAGGGATCGGAGTGCACCGCGTCGGCGAGCACGGACAGCCGCGCAGGCCCCTCCCCGATCAACCGGGCGAGCAGCAGGCCGGCGGCTCTGTCGACGCCGTCGCCGCGCTGGGCGCCGAAGTCGGCGCGGGTGCGCTCGAGCAGGCGCGCCAGTCGCGCCAGCTCCTGACTCAGGGCGTCCGCGCCGGTGAGCAGGGCCGACCGCGGCGCTGTCCCGGGCGGGTGCCCGAGCGGCAGCGGTCTAGGCCCGGACATCGTGATCCCCCACCGTTTGTTGCTGGATACAAGTTATTGTAGAGAGCAAGCATGCACCGTCCGCAACCTGGTTCGCACCGCGGTCCCCGCGATCCATCTCACCCGCGGTGGCTGTAACACGAGCAGGCCGCGACCGGATCGCATGTAGAGCGGGGCGGCCCGCCCGTGTCGACGGGGGACATGGGGCGGAGCTGCTTCTCAGTGACCTCTCAGGGGTCACTCAGCATCATCAGCAGCAGCATCAGCAAAGTCGGCATGCCTGGTTGGCATCCCGGCGCCGGCGACCTTTCCGATCCGGAGGCGTGCATGACCTGGCTCACCCGGCTCAGCCTGCGAAACCGTGCCCTGGTCGGGCTCGCGGCTGTGCTCGTGGCCGTCTTCGGAGTCATCTCCATGACGTCGCTGAAGCAGGAGCTCATCCCCTCGCTGCAACTCCCGATCGCGACGGTGATCTCCCCGGCCACCGGCGCCTCCCCCGCGGTGGTCGAGCAGCAGATCACCGTGCCCGTCGAGGCCGCGGTCAAGGGCGTGTCCGGGGTCAAGACCGTCCGCTCCACCAGCAGCGCGGGCGTGTCCGTGGTCAACGTCGAGATGGAGTACGGCACCAACCTGGCCGACGTCCAGCGCAACCTGCAGCAGGCGGTCGGGGCGCTGAACGGGCTGCCCCAGGGCGTCAAGCCCGCGGTGGTGACCGGCAGCACGGACAGCTTCCCGGTGGTGCAGTTCGCCGCGTCGTCGTCGCTGCCACCGACGCAGCTGCGAGCGGCGCTGCAGGACCAGGTCGTGCCGCTGCTGCAGGGCGTCAGCGGCGTGAACGACGTCTCGCTCTCCGGCCTCGGCGAGCGCATGGTCGACATCGAGCTGCAACCCGCGGCACTCGCGCTGCGCGGTGTCTCCCCGACCGCGGTGGCAGGCGCGTTGCAGGCCAACGGCGTGCGGCTGCCCGCGGGAACGGTGGGCTCCGGGGACCGGGAGCTGTCGGTCCAGGTGGGGGCCCCGATCACCTCGCTGGACGACCTGCGCAACCTCTATCTGCCCTCGAACCGGCCCGGCGCGGCTCCGGTGCGGCTCGGTGAGGTCGCGGAGGTCAACAGCCAGTTCGAGCAGGCGACCGGCTACTCCCGCACCGACGGACGGCCCAGCATCGGGATCGGGGTCACCAAGACCACCGACGGCAACACGGTCGAGGTGTCGCACGCGGTGCGGGACCTGGTGCCGCGGATCACCAGCATCCTCGGCCCCGGCGCGGCGGTCACCGTGGTGTTCGACCAGGCCCCGTTCATCGAGCAGTCCATCACCGACCTGACCACCGAGGGCCTGCTCGGCCTGGCCTTCGCGGTGCTGGTGATCCTGCTGTTCCTGCTCTCGGTGCGGTCCACGCTGGTGACCGCGATCTCCATCCCGATGTCGCTGCTGATCGCGCTCATCGCGCTGTATCTCAACGACTACTCGCTCAACATCCTCACGCTCGGCGCGCTGACCATCGCGATCGGCCGGGTCGTCGACGACTCGATCGTGGTCATCGAGAACATCAAGCGCCATCTCGGTTACGGCGAGCCGATCCGCGACGCGGTGCTCGGCGGGGTACGCGAGGTGGCCAGCGCGATCACCGCGTCCACGATCACCACGGTCGCGGTGTTCCTGCCCATCGGCCTGGTCGGCGGCCAGGTCGGTGAGCTGTTCCGGCCGTTCGCGGTCACCATCGCCGCCGCGCTGCTGGCCTCGCTGCTGGTGTCGCTGACCATCGTCCCGGTGCTCGCCTCGTGGTTCCTGCGCAGGCGCGCCACGGCACCGCCGATCGACCAGGACCGGGCGCTGGAGAAGGAGCTGCGCAGCCCACTGCAGCGCGGCTACCTGCCGGTGCTGCGCGGTGCGCTGCGCCGCCCGCTGGTCACCTGCCTGGTCGCGGTGGTCGTGCTGGTCGGCACGTTCGCGCTGGTTCCCCGGCTGAAGACGAACTTCCTCAGCGACAGCGGGCAGAACACCTTCCAGATCAGCCAGGAGCTGCCCGCGGGCACCGGCCTGTCGGTCACCGACTCCGCGGCGCGCCGCGTCGAGCAGGTGCTCGGTGACACCGCGGGCGTGCAGAGCTACTCGACGCGGGTGGGCTCGCCGGACAGCTCGTCCCCGCTGGCGCTGGGCGGGCAGGGCATCTCGAGCAACAGCGCCACCTACTCGGTGACCACCGACGTCGACGCCGACCAGACCGCGCTGAAGGACCGGCTGCGCACCCGCCTGCAGGCGCTGCCCGACATCGGCACCGTCACCGTCCAGTCCGGAGAGGGCGGCCCGGGCGCGGGCCAGCTCGAGGTGGTGGTGCGCGCGGAGAACGAGCAGGCGCTCACCCAGGCCGCCGGTCAGGTCGAGCAGGCGCTGCGCGGGGTGCCCGGCGCCACCGACGTCACCAACAACCTGGCCGGCCAACTGCCCACCGTGGACGTCTCGGTGAACCGGCAGGCCGCGGCCGCGGCCGGGCTTTCGGACGCGCAGATCGGGCAGGCCGTGGCCACCGCGCTGCGGGGAGCGCCTGCGGGCACCGCGACGATCGACGGCGTCGAGCAGAAGGTGGTCGTGCGGACCGGTTTCGCGCCTTCGGACCTCGACGCACTGCGGGCACTGCCGGTGGGCCCGGTGCGGCTCGGCGCCGTCGCCGACGTGCGGGAGGTGTCGCAGGCCGCCAGCATCACCCGGATCGACGGCAGCCGCAGCGCCACCATCACCGCCACACCCAACGCCGACGACCTCGGCACCGTCACCGCTGACCTGCAGAAGCGGCTGGACGGGCTGCGCCTGCCCGCCGGCGCAACGGCCCAGATCGGCGGGGTCAGCGCCGACCAGAGCGACGCCTTCAGCCAGCTCGGCCTGGCGCTGGCGCTGGCGGTGGCGATCGTCTACCTGGTGATGGTCGGGACCTTCCGCAGCCTGGTCCAGCCGCTGCTGCTGCTGGTGTCGATCCCGTTCGCGGCCACCGGGGCGCTGGGCCTGCTGCTGCTCACCGGCACCCCGCTCGGGGTGCCCGCGCTCATCGGCATGCTGATGCTGATCGGCATCGTGGTGACCAACGCGATCGTGCTGATCGACCTGGTGAACCAGTACCGCGAGGCAGGGGCGGGCATCCGCGACGCGGTGATCGACGGAGCCCGCAGGCGGCTGCGCCCGATCCTGATGACCGCGGTCGCGACGATCTGCGCGCTGCTGCCGATGTCGCTGGGACTGTCCGGCGGCGGGTTGTTCATCTCCCAGCCGCTGGCCGTGGTGGTGATCGGCGGGCTGGTCAGCTCCACGCTGCTCACCCTGGTGCTGGTGCCGGTGCTGTACTCGCTGGTGGAGCGGGCCCGCGAGCGGCTGCGCCGCGGCAAGGACGGCGACCGGGTGCGCGACGAGCAGGCCCGGCCCGCACCGGCCACGGCTCCCGCACCGGCCCCGGCGCCCACCCCGGCCGCTCCGGTTCCCGTGGCGGCCGGCCGCGCGGTGACCGGCGTGGTGAGCGGTCGGGACGGCAGGCCCCGGCACGGCGTGGTGGTGACCCTGGTCGGCACTGACGGCGAGCAGGTCGGCCACACCACGTCGGCCGCCGATGGCAGCTACCAGGTGCCCGCGCCGTCGCCGGGCAGCTACCTGTTCATCTGCCAGGACACCTCGGGCGACGGCGAACCGCAGGCGAGCTGGATCTCGATCGACGGGAGCCAGACCCGCCACGACATCGTGCTCGCAGGCTCGGTCGGATCGCGCCCGTGACCGTCATCGGGCCTGGCGCGGGCTCCGGCAGACGTAGGTGATGGCGGGCGGGAGGTTGCGCAGCACCGCGCGAGTCGGGAGCACCTCGTCGAACCGGGCGGTGAGCTCGTCGCGGAACCGGCGCGCCTGGGGCAGGACGAGTGCGTGCACGTAGGCGAACGTGGTGAACACCCCGCCGGGTGCCAGCACGTCGGTGATCGCGCTGAGCAGCTCGTCGTGCTCCTGCGCCGAGAAGATCGCCCATGGCAGGCCGCACACGATGGCGTCGGCCCCGGCGCAGCCGCTGTTCGCCAGCTGTGTGCGCAGGTCGCGCGCATCGTCCGCGACATGCGCGGTCGGCGCCAGCCGGGTGAGCTGTTCGGCGAGACGGGGATTGCGCTCGAACACCAGGAAGGTGGACTCCGGCGAGCGCCGCTGGTCGATCTTCGCGGTGACCGCGCCGGTGCCCGCGCCGAGCTCGACGACCACCGCGTCGCGCCTGCGCGGCACGACCGTGGCGAGACGCTCGGCCAGCAGCGCCGAACTGGGCGCGATCGCGCCGACCTCCCGCGGCGAGCGCACCAGCGCCTGCGCGAACATCAGCAGATCCCGACCGGACATCAGCACCTCGAATTCTGTTCATGGGAAAGGCTGGGCAGCCTGCTGCCTGCCTCAGCGCCGAGGTCGTACCCGGACGCCTGCAACGCGAAAAGCTCGGCATAGAGCCTACCGCGACTCATGAGCTCGTCGTGCGTGCCCTGCTCCACGATCCTTCCCGATTTCATGACGAAAATGCGATCCGCCATTCTCACACTGGCGAGCCGGTGTGTGATCAACACAATGGTGCGGCCGGCGCCGTCGGCGTCCCGCGCCAAGTCCCGCAATGTCCGGTAGATGCGGTGCTCTGCCCGCGGGTCCAGGGCAGCCGTGGGTTCGTCGCAGATCAGCAGTGGTGCGGCCCGGAAGATTCCGCGCGCGATCGAGAGCGCTTGCCATTGGCCGCCGGACAGCTCACAGCCGCCCTTGAAATATCGCGAGAGCACCGAGTCATAACCACGCGGCAAATCGTCGAGAACGCCCGCGACACCGGCCTGGGAAGCCGCCGAGACAATTCCACGCTGGTCCGCCGCACGCTCGAATCGTCCTATCGTGATATTGCCTGCGGCGGTGAAAGGCCATCTGATCGCGTCCTGCGGGATCAGCGCTACCTGGCTGTGCACGGTGCCCTGGTCGGCGGCGGCCAGGTCCACGGCGTCCCACCGCACCGCGCCCGAACGCGGCGTGTAGAGACCGGCGAGCAACCTCGCCAACGTGCTCTTCCCCGACCCGTTCTCACCGACCAGCGCCACCACCTCGCCCCGTTCGACGGTCAGCGAGATGTCGTGCAGCACGTCGTGCTCGGTGCCGGGGTACCGGAAGGACACGTTGTCCACCCGGATCCGGCCGAACTGCCGCGGCGCGACGACCCCGGCGGTGCGGTAGCGGCGCTGTCGCGTGGTGGCGACGAACCAGGCGAAGTCGGCGAGGTAGAGCCCGTACTCGTAGAGCTGGTTGACCGCCAGCACCACCCGGCTCAGCGACTGCCGCGAGGCGGAGAGGCCGAGCACCACGGTCCCGGTGGCGGCCAGTGGAATCTGGCCGGCCCGCAGGAGCAGCACCAGCGCCGCGAAGGTGGCCGCGGTGGCGACGCCGCTGAGCAGCCTGCCCACCGCCATGGCGGTGGCCTGTGCCACCTCCACCCGCTGACCCTCCGCGCAGATCGCGTCGGCCAGCTCACGGTGCTGCTCCAGCAGGAACGGCTGTGCCGTACAGGCCCGGATCTCGGCCGCCGCGGCGCGCTCGGTGATCAGTTCGGCGACGATGCCCTGGCGCCTGCGCAGCATCGCGTAGCGGAACATCCCGTCATAGCCGAGCTTCACCGCGCGCAGCGCGGCCCTCGCCTGCGGGAGCACGGCCACAGCCAGCAGCGGCAGCAGCAGCGGATGGAGCACGCCGAGCACCGAACCGACCGCGACGAGCCCCACCAGCGCACTGGTCAACTCGACCAGGTTGCGCACCACGAGGTCGAGGTAGGTCAGGCCGCGGTCGCGGCAGCGGGCCAGCGACTCGTACCAGTCGGCGTCGTCGAACGCCGCCAGCTCGGCGTAGACCGCGGCCTCGTGCAGTTGGTCCTCGGCGTGGCGGCGGATACGGGGGGTGAGCCGCGCCTCCGCCTGTGCCGAGACGGTCTCCGCCGTGCCGCGCAGTACCAGCGCGCCCGCGACCAGCGCCATGGCGGGCAGCGCCGCCGCGATGCGCTCGTCCATCCGGCCGGGCGCGACCAGTGCCGCGATGACGTCGGTGCTGCTGAGCAGCCCGAATGCCATCATCACCGCGGCGATCAGCTGGCTGCCGAGCAGCCACACCGTCGGCGCCGGCGCCGCCTGCCAGGCCAGCCGGAGTACGCGCCACACCGTCCCCGGTGCGTGACGCAGCAACGTGCCGAGGTTCGCCCCGGCGAGCCTGGTGTCGTATCCGGGCAGTTCGCCGAGGTCCATCTCGTCGGCCAGCCCCGCGGTCCGGATCGCGTGATCGGTTCGACCCTCGTCGGCGGCGCGCGTCACCGGACGTCCGCTCCACCGGCGCCGGGCGGGGAGGCTTCTGCGGAACCGGGTTGGCGCCCGGCGCCCGGGCGTGGTTCCGGCAACCGCCAGCGACTCGACCACGATCGGGCGCCGCGACCGTCGTGCAGGCGCCGGAGGAAGGCCAGCACCCCCGCCGAGCCGGTTCCCCATTCGCCGCTGCC
>DASXOL010000070.1:0-2878 GCA_036494295.1 Pseudonocardiaceae bacterium | reverse complement strand
ATATAGCGGCGGATTTCAGGGGTCGAAAGTGCCAGTGCCGCAATGACTCCGGTGGTCGCGACGGCGACTAACGCGGTGGCGAGATAGCCAATGGTGCGGATGAATCTCCCGTTCTTTTTCTTCTCCATGGGCAGGTTCATCGGTGGCGCAATCGCTCCTCGACGGGACACGAAACTCACCCTCTTTTCTCGGTGTGACTACTTACCGGGTTGCTCGCGTCGCGACTGGTCAATTTCCGCCCGCCCCGGACTCCGCCTCCCAGTGTGGCCCCTCGGCCCGGCCGCCGCCGTCCACTGAGCGGTTAGCCCTCCGGGGGCTCTCCGGGGGGGACCGTGAGCCGGGGCAGGAAGAGCTGGACCAGCGGGCCGATCGCCAGGACGTACAGCACGGTGGCCACGCCGAGGGTGCCACCCAGTACCCAGCCGCAGGCCACCACCGACACCTCGATCACCAGGCGCACCAGGCGCACCGAGCCGCTGGTGCGCCGGACCAGTCCGGTCATCAGCCCGTCGCGTGGTCCGGGACCCAGCCGGGCGCCGATGTAGGCCGCGGTCGCGATCCCGTTGAGCAGCACCCCGGCGCCGGCCAGCGCGACCCGCAACGGGAGCCAGCCGGCCCCCGGCACCACGGCGAGCGCGGCGTCCACCGACACCCCGATCACCAGGATGTTGCTGACCGTGCCGATGCCGGGCTTCTCGCGCAACGGGATCCAGCCGAGCAGGATCACCGCACCCGCCGCGATGGCCACCGTGCCGATCGAGATGTGCAGGTGCCGGGCGATGCCCTGGTGCAGCACGTCCCAGGGCATGTTGCCGAGCCCGGAGCGGATGAGCAGTGCCATCGACAACCCGTAGACCACCAGACCGGCGAAGAGCTGGGCGAGACGGCGCGGCATCCGTCGCGGCGGGCCGGCGGGGGCCGGGGCAGGGACGGGAGCGGGGGCTTGATACACCCGGCCAGTATGCGTGAGGATTGGTCAGGAAAATCCAGTCCAATTGTGAGGTAATGGCATGGCCGTCCTCTCCGCTACCCGGCTGGCCGCCCTCGTCGGCGAGCTGACCGGCGAGCGGCCACCTCGCTACGCCGCACTGGCCGAGCGCGTCAAGATGCTCGTCGCGGACGGGCGTATCGCGGTCGGCATCCGGCTGCCCGCCGAGCGCGAGCTCGCCGACGCGGTGGCGCTGAGCAGGGCCACCGTCACCGCCGCCTACCGGCGGCTGCGCGAGGACGGCTGGGCCTGCGCACGACAGGGCGCGGGCACCTGGACCGCGCTGCCCTCCGGCTCGCCACCCGGCGCCTGGGTGCCGGTGCCCGCCGCACCGGGGGTGCTGGATCTCGCGCACGCAGCGCCGTCGGCGCCGCCGGAGATCGTCACCGCGTTCAGCGCCGCGCTCGACGAACTGCCCCGGCTGCTGCCCGGCCACGGCTACCACCCGGCCGGGCTGCCGGAGCTGCGGGCGCGCATCGCCGAGCGCTACACCCGGCGCGGCCTGCCGACCAGCTCCGAGCAGATCCTCGTCACGGGGGGCGCGTTGCACGCCATCGCGGTCGCGCTCGAGGTGCTGGTGGACCGCGGCGACCGCGTCCTGGTCGAGCATCCGAGCTACCCGAACGCGCTGGACGCGATCAGCACCCGCGGTGCCCGCACCGTGCCCGTCGCGATCGACGCCGAGCGGCCTGACGAGGTCGCGGCGGACGTCGCGTGCGCGGTGCGCCAGACCGATCCGCGGCTGGCCTACCTCGTGCCGGACTTCCAGAACCCCACCGGCCTGCACCTCGACGAGCACCAGCGCAGGCGGCTGGCCGCCGAGCTGCACCGGGCGGGCACGGTGGCGCTGGTCGACGAGACCCTCGCCGAACTCGCTCTCGACCCCGCCGTGGCCGCCGCCCCGCCGTACGCGGCGGTGGCCCGGCCGGACCGCGCGGTCACGGTCGGCACGCTGAGCAAGTCCGTCTGGGGCGGGCTGCGCGTCGGCTGGCTGCGCGCGGAAGCCGACATGGTGCAGCGGCTGACGGCGGTGGCCGTCCGGACCCGGCTCTCCGAGCCGGTGCTCGAACAGCTCGCCGCCTGCCACCTGCTCGATCGTGCCGACGACATGCTCGGCCCGTACCGGGTCCGGCTGCGGACGCGGCGCGACGCCCTGGTCCGGGCACTCGGCCACCGGCTACCGGACTGGCGGGTGCCGGTGCCGCGCGGCGGGCTGGTGCTCTGGTGTGCGCTGCCCGCACCGGTGTCGAACGCCCTGGTCGGCGCCGCGCAGCAGCGTGGGCTGCGGCTGGCGGCCGGGCCGAGGTTCGGCACCGGCCACGCGTTCGCCGACCGCCTTCGACTGCCCTACACCCAGCCGGTCGACGTGCTGGAGCACGCGGTCGACGTGCTCGCCGACGTCGCGGCCGACCTGACCGATGCCGACCAGCGCCCGGCTCCTTCGCGGCTGGTCGTCTGACCAGACCGGGCGGGCCGGGTCAGCTGGCCGGCGGAGCGGCGATCTTGGTGTCGGCGTCCCAGTCGGTGAAGGTGATCGACAGCGCACCCTTGGAACCGGTGCCGTCGATCATGAGCGGGTAGGGCTTGTCGGAGTCGTTCGCCACCTGCAGGACCGGCTGACCCGACTGCGGCGTCAGCTTCAGGGTGTCCTGGTCGCCGACCTTTCCGGTGCCCGACAGCTTGTAGGTCTCCTTGGTGTCGAACGCCTGCTGCAGAAAGGTCTTCATGTCCACCGCCTTGGCCAGGCTCGCCGCCTGGGGATCATCGGCGGGGAGCTTCTTGTACCCGCCCTGCTGCCCCTGGACGCCCTTCACGTAGATCGTGTTGCCGACCTTGACGACGCTGAGCGTCTGGCCACCCGCGGTGATGTCCTCCTTGCCGTCACCGTTG
>DASXOL010000069.1:0-8255 GCA_036494295.1 Pseudonocardiaceae bacterium | reverse complement strand
GCTACGAGTCCGCGCTGTTCGACGAGCCCACCGTACGGCGGATCGGCGCGCATCTGCGCACGCTGTTGACCGAGCTCGGGTCGGAGGCGGACCGGCCGCTGTCCGAGCTGTCGGTGCTCACCGAGAGTGAACGCCGGCAGGTGCTCACCGAGTGGAACAGCACCACCGACCAGGCGCCGGACGCCACGCTGCCGGACCTCTTCGAGGCACAGGTGGCGGCAACGCCGCAGGCCACCGCGGTGCACTGCGGCGATCAGACGCTGAGCTACGCCGAGCTCAACGAACGTGCCAACCGGTTGGCCCGGCTGCTGGTCAGCAGGGGTGTGGGAGCCGAGCAGACGGTGGCATTGTCGCTGCCACGCGCACCGGAACTGGTGGTGGCGGCGTTGGCCGTACTCAAGAGCGGCGCCGCGTACGTGCCGGTCGACCCGAACTATCCGGCGGAGCGCGCTGAGTTCATCGTGCGCGACGCCCGGCCCGTCTGCGTGCTCACCACCTCCGCCGCGACCCTGGTGTCGGAGGCACGAATCGACCTCGACGCCGCGGACACGATCGACGCGCTGAACGCGATGTCCGGGGCGGATCTGACCACCGCGGAGCGGAAGTCTCCGCTGCGCAAGGAAAACGTGGCCTACATCATTCACACCTCCGGCTCGACCGGCCGGCCCAAGGGCGTCATGGTGGAACACCGCAACATGGTGAATCTCATGCACTGGGCGGCTTCGGAAATCGGCCCCCGCCGACTCGGTAACGTGCTCGCAGCCACGTCGCTGAACTTCGACGTCTCGGTTTTCGAGATCTTCGCCCCACTGATGGTGGGCGGTGGCATCGAACTCGTCCGCGACCTGCTCGCGCTCAGCGAGCGTCGCGGTAAATCGTGGCGCGGCAGCCTGATCAGTGGTGTGCCTTCGGTCTTCGCCCACGTGCTGGACGCACCGGACCTGGACCTCGGGGCCGACCTGGTCGTGCTCGCCGGCGAGGCACTGCCCGCCGGCGTGGCCGACGCCGCCCACACCGCCGTGCCGGGCTGTCAGGTCGCCAACATCTACGGGCCCACGGAGGCGACCGTCTACGCCACGGCGTGGTACTCCGACGGACGGGTGGACCAGGCGCCGCCGATCGGGAGGCCGCTGACCAACGTCCAGGTGTACGTACTGGACAGCACGCTTCGTCCGGTCCCGGTCGGCGTGTGCGGCGAGCTCTACATCGCAGGCGCGGGCGTTGCCCGGGGTTATCTCGGCCGCCCGGGGCTCACCGCGGACCGGTTCGTGGCCAACCCGTTCGGCCCGCGGGGTTCGCGGATGTACCGCACCGGTGACGTGGTCCGCTGGCTGGCCGACGGGAACGTGCACTACGTCGGGCGGGTCGACGCGCAGGTCAAGATTCGGGGTTTCCGCATCGAGCCCGGTGAGATCGAGACTCGGCTACGGCAGCACCCGCACGTCGCCGAGACCGTTGTCGTCGCCCGCGAGGACAGCCCCGGCCGCAAGCGACTGGTGGCCTACCTGGTACCGGCATCGCACGGGACCACGGTCACCTCCGCCGGGCTGCGCGACTTCCTGGCCGCCAGGTTGCCGGAGTACATGGTGCCGTCGGCGTTCGTGGTGCTCGACGAGTTCACGCTGAGCCCGAACGGAAAGCTCGACAGAACGGCCCTGCCCAGGCCGGACTGGGGGGAAGCCGCTACCGGCGCGTACGTGGAGCCGCGAACCGAGACAGAAGCGGCTGTCGCGCGCATCTGGGCAGCGGTGCTCGGTGTCGAACGGGTGGGCATCGAGGACAGCTTCTTCGATCTCGGCGGCGACTCCATCCAGAGCATGCAGATCACCTCGCGGATCAACGCCGCCTTCGTGGTCAACCTGACGCCGCGAGACGTGCTGGTCGCGCGGACCGTCTCTGCACTGGCGGGGCTGATCGAGGAGGAGATCCTGCGGGAGCTGGAAAGCCTCGCGCTCGCCGACAGCGGCAGCGGCACTGACGACGCCGGGGACCGGTGAGGCGACGATGACGTCGAGAGAGGACCGGATCTCAGCACTGCCCGAGCACCTCAAGGCGCTCATGCGGCGCCGGTTGGCCGGGCAGGCCGAGCAGGCGAGCGGGATTCCCCGGGCGGACCGCACCGCAGCGCTGCGGATGTCCTTCGCGCAGCAGCGTCTGTGGTTCCTCAGCGAGTTCCAGCCGGACGAGACCGAGTACAACAGCGCGGTGGCGCTGCGCCTGCGCGGAGCGCTCGACCTGGCGGCGCTGACCGGGTCACTGCGCGAGCTGACGCAGCGCCACGAGTCGCTGCGGACCACGTTCGGCGAGGTGGACGGCGTCGGCGTGCAGGTCGTGCAGGCTGTGCCCGCCAGGGGGGAACTCGTCCTCCCGGTGGCCGAGAGCACCGCCGAGGAACTGGACCAGGTCCTGGCCGAGGAGTTCTCCCGGCCCTTCGACCTGCGCCGCGGGCCGCTGTTCCGGGCGCTCGCCGTCCGGCTCGCCGATCACGACCACGTGCTGATGCTCAGCGCCCACCACATCGTCATCGACGGCTGGTCGCTGGGCATTCTCGTCGAGGAGCTGGCCACGCTGTACAACGCGTCGGTGCGCGGCGCCCCGGCCGCGCTGCCGCCGCTGCCGGTGCAGTACGCGGACTTCGCGGCCTGGCAACGCGAACAGCTCTCCGACGAGGTGCTCGACGACAAGCTCGGCTACTGGTCCCGCGCGCTGGCCGGAGTCGCTCCGCTGGACCTGCCGACCGACCGGCCGCGGCCCGCGGTGCGCTCCTCGGCAGGTGCCATGCACGAGTTCGTGGTGCCCGCCGACGTCGCTGATCGGCTCGGTGAGCTCGCCCGCGATGCGGACACCACGCTGTTCACCGTCCTGCTGGCTGCCGCCAAGGTGCTCTTCGCGCGCTACGCGGGCCAGCAGGACGTCGCGGTCGGCACGGTCACCTCGGGCCGCAGCCGTTCCGAGCTGAACCGGATCGTCGGGTTCTTCGTCAACACCGTGGTGCTGCGCTCCACCGTGGATACCGCGCGGAGCTTCTCGCGGTTCCTCGCCGAGGTGAAGAACACCGTGCTGGACGCGTTCGTCCACGACGACGTGCCGTTCGAGCGGCTGGTCGACCAGGTGCAGGACGCGCGCGACGTCAGCCGGAACCCGCTGTTCGACGTGATGGTGGTGCTGCAGAACGCGGACCGGACGCTGCCCGAGTTCACCGGGCTGCGCGTCGGCGAGGTCCCGCTGCGGCGCTGGATCTCCAATGTGGACGTCACGGTGGAGTTCCGCGAGAGCGACGGCGTGCTCAGCGGTTTCCTGGAGTACAGCACGGCGCTGTTCGACGCGGGCACCGCCGCGCGCATGGCCGAGCACCTGCTGGTGCTGCTGGACGCGGTCACGACCGGTCCGGACCGGCCGATCGGGCAGCTCGCGCTGCTGACCGAGGGTGAACGCCTGCAGGTCACGGTCGGGTGGAACGACACCGTGCTCGACGTGCCCGCGGCGACCGTGCCCGAGGTGTTCGAGCAGCAGGTGGCGCGCACTCCCGAGGCGACCGCGCTGGTGTTCAGCGGGACCGGGGAGCAGCTGAGCTTCGCCGAGCTGAACACGCGGGCGAACCGGCTGGCGCACCACCTGATCGGCCGCGGCGTCGGGCCGGAGCAGCTGGTGGCGGTGGCGCTGCCGCGCTCGCCGGAGCTGGTCGTGGCCATCCTGGCGGTACTCAAGACCGGTGCCGCCTACCTGCCCGTCGACCCGCAGCTGCCACCGGAGCGGGTCGACCTGATCATGGCCGACGCGGCTCCCACGCTGGTCGTCACGGCCCGCGGCACGTACACGCCGGACGGGGTGGCCCGGCTCGTGCCGGACGACCCGCACACCGCGGCGGAGCTGGTACGGGCGCGGGACACCGAGGTGGCCGACGCGCACCGGATCCGTCCGCTGCTGGCGTCGAACCGGGCCTACGTGATCTACACCTCGGGGTCGACCGGCACCCCGAAGGGCGTGGTGGTCGAACACCGCCAGCTGGCCAACCTGCTGTTCGGCCACCGCGCCGGCTTCCTGTCCGACCTCGCCGGCGAGCGGTTGCGGGTGTCGTGGACGGCGATGTTCTCCTTCGACACGTCGCTGGAGGGCCTGGTGCTGCTGGCCGAGGGCCACGAGCTGCACCTGATCGACGACGCGACCCGGCTGGACGCCGACGCGCTGCTCGACTACGTCGCCGACCGGGAGATCGACCTGGTCGACCTGACCCCGTCGCACGCCGCGCAGCTGCTGGCCGCCGGGCTGCTCGACGGCGCGCGGCACCGGCCGCGGATCCTGACCCTGGGCGGCGAGGCACTGGGTGAGCCGCTGTGGCGCGAGCTGTCCGACGCCGCTCCGCGGACCACGAGCTACAACTTCTACGGCCCCACCGAGTGCACCGTGGACGCGCTGTGCTGCCGGGTCGGCGACGTGGCGCGGCCCGCGGTGGGCAGGCCGCTGCACAACGTCCGCGCCTACGTGCTGGACGACGGGCTGCGACCCACCCCCGTCGGGGTGCCCGGCGAGCTCTACCTGGCGGGGGAGCAGGTCGCACGGGGGTACCTGAACCGCCCCGGTCTGACCGCGGCGCGGTTCGTGGCCAACCCGTTCGGCCCGCCGGGCTCGCGGATGTACCGCACCGGCGACCGGGCCCGGTGGACCGAGCGGGGCGTGCTCGAGTTCGGCGGCCGGGCCGACGACCAGGTCAAGATCCGCGGATTCCGGGTCGAACCGGGTGAGGTGGCGGCCGCGCTGCTCGGCGCGCCGGGGGTCGGCGAGGCGGTCGTGGTGGCGCGGGACGACACCGGTGCCGGACACCTCCGGCTGGTCGCCTACGTGGTGCCCGCCGACGCGGCGGTGGACATCGCGACGGTGCGTGGCCTGCTGAAGCAGCAGCTGCCCGACTACCTGGTGCCCTCGGCGTTCGTGGTGCTCGACGCCATCCCGCTGACCGCGAGCGGCAAGGTGGACCGGCGGGCGCTGCCCGCGCCGGGGGACCGGGCGACCGCGGAATCGGGCTACGTGGCACCGCGGACCCCGGTCGAGGAGCAGCTGGCCCGGCTATGGGCCGAGGTGCTCGGCGTCGAACGGGTCGGGGTCGAGGACAACTTCTTCGCCCTCGGCGGCGACTCGATCCTGAGCATCCAGCTGGTGTCCCGGGCCAGACAGGCCGGCCTGCGGGTGGGCTCGCGGGACTTCTTCCTGCACCAGACCATCGCCGAGCTGGCCGGCGTGGTCGGCGCCGCGGCCGGTGCGGATCGCGCCGCGCACGCACCCGCGGCCGGGCCCGCACCGCTGAGCCCGATCCAGCACTGGTTCTTCGACGAACACGGCCCGCTCTCGCACTTCACCATGTCGATGCTGGTGGAGCTGGCCGACGAGGTGGACCGCAGCGCGCTGCACCGTGCCGTCGACGCCGTCGTCGCCCACCACGAGGCGCTGCGGTTCACCTTCACCCGCGACGAGCCGCAGTGGCGGCAGGAGCCCGGTCCCGCCGCGCCGGGCGGGGTGTTCGAGCTGCGCGATCTGTCCATACTGGACGAGCCGGAACGGGCCGCGGCGATCGAGGCCGCGGCACTCGCCGCGCAGTCCGGACTCGACCTGGGCGCGGGCCCGCTGATCCGGGTGGTCCTGTTCGAACTCGGCCAGGCGCACCCCCCGCGGCTGCTGATCACCATCCACCACCTGGTGGTCGACGGGGTGTCCTGGCGGATCCTGCTCGGCGACCTGGAGATCGCCTACCAGCAGGCCGCCGCGATGCGGCCGGTGGAGCTCGAACCGACCGGCACCCGGTTCACCGAGTGGGCGCACCGGTTGAGCGGCGCGGTCCGGGCCGGTGCGCTCGACGACGACCTGGCGCACTGGTCGGCGGTGTCCGACGGTGTCGCCGCCGAGCTGCCGGTCGACCGTGCGGGCGCCAACACCACCGACTCCGCCCGCACCGTCTCGGTGCGGCTGCCCAGGGAGCAGACCGAGGCCCTGTTGCACCAGGTGCCCGAGGTGTACCGGACGCAGGTCAACGACGTGCTGCTCAGCGCGCTCGGCCGGGTGCTGTGCCAATGGACCGGCCGGGACGCCGTCCTGGTCGGCATGGAGGGCCACGGCCGCGAGGACGACGTCCTCGGTGTCCTCGGTGATGCCGGTGATGTTGGGGATGTCGCGGACGGCGGTGTCGAGGGCTGCGACCTGTCCCGCACCGTGGGGTGGTTCACCACCCAGTTCCCGGTGCCGCTGCGGATGCCCGCCCAACCCGGCTGGGGTCCGCTGCTCACGACGGTGAAGGAGCAGTTGCGGGCCATCCCCCGGCGCGGGCTGAGCTTCGAGGCGTTGCGCTACCTCAGCGCCGCGGACGCCCCCGGGCGAGCGCTCGGGGACGTGCCGACCCCGGGGCTGTGCTTCAACTACCACGGCCAGTGGGACATGGCGGCAGGGACCGAGGGCGGTCTCTACCGGGCGCAGTGCGGTGACGTCGGCCGGGAGATCGCGCCGGGACAGCCCCGGCCGCACCTGCTGGAGGTCGTCGGCCTGGTCGAGGCCGGCGAGCTGCGGCTGACCTGGGAGTACAGCGACCAGGTCCACGACGAGGCCACCGTGTCGCGGCTGGCCGAGGCGATGATCGAGGCCCTCGCGGAGATCGTGGAACACTGCGGCCGGCCCGGTGTCGGCGGGCGGAGCCCCTCGGACTTCCCGCTCGCGCGGCTGAGCCAGGCCCAGGTGGACCGGATCGCGGGCGACGGGCGCGGCGTCGAGGACATCTACCCGCTCACCCCGCTGCAGGCCGGGATGCTGTTCCACAGCCTCATGAACGACACGGACGACGAGTCGGGCGCCTACCTGAACCAGGTGAGCCTGCGACTGTCCGGCGTGGACGACCCGGCGCGGCTCGGCGCGGCCTTCCAGCGGGTGGTGGACCGGACTCCGGTGCTGCGCACCAGCGTGGTGTGGACCGATGTCGACGAGCCGGTGCAGGTCGTGCACCAGCGGGTCGCCGTCCCCACCGCGCACCACGACCTGCGTTATCTCGGCCACGAGGAGCGCGAACGGGAACGGGCGCGGCTGCTGGCCGAGGACCGGGCCGCGGGCCTGGACCTGAGCGCGGCGCCGCTGATGCGGCTGCTCGTGCTGCGCACCGGCGGCGACGAGGTGACGCTGGTCTGGACGTCGCACCACGTGCTGCTGGACGGGTGGAGCACCGGGGCGGTCTTCACCGAGCTGTGCGAGCAGTACGCCGCCCTCTCCGACGGCAGGGCACCGCGACTTCTCGCCCGCCGCCCGTTCCGGGACTACCTGCGCTGGCTCACCGGCCAGGACCGCGGGCTCGCCGAGCAGCACTGGCGCCAGGCACTGGCCGGGTTCGAGTCGCCCACCGCGCTGCCGTTTGACCGCAGGCCGCTCGAGGCGCACCGCAGCGAGTCGTCCGAGTCGGTCCACATGGCACTGTCGGCCGAGGAGTCCGCCCGGATCCGGGACACCGCCCGCCGTGGCGGCCTGACGGTGAACACGATCGTGCAGGGTGCGTGGGCGGTGCTGCTGTCCCGCGCCGGCCGCACGTCCGACGTCGTCTTCGGCACCACCGTGTCCGGGCGTCCCGCCGAGCTGGCCGGCGTCGAGTCGATGGTGGGCATGTTCATCAACACGGTGCCGACCAGAGCCGAGGTCGCGGCCGACCGGGAGGTCGCATCGTGGCTGCGCGGGCTGCAGCAGGACCAGAGCGAGTCGCGGCGGTTCGACTTCGTCTCGCTCGCCCAGATCCAGAGCTGGAGCGAGCTGCCCGGCGGGGTCGGCCTGTTCGACAGCGTGGTGGTGTTCGAGAACTACCCGTTCGACCCGGACGCGGCTGAGCACGCCGGGCTGCGGGTGGCCGATGCCGACGCACTGGACACCACGAACTTGCCGCTGACGCTGTCGGCTCATCTCGACGACCGGCTCCGGTTCGACCTCGCCTACGACCCGCGGCTGTTCGACCCTGCCACGGCCCGGCGGATCACCGGGTGGCTGCGAACGCTGCTGGCCGGGATCGCCGACGATCCGCACCGGCCGTTGTCGCAGCTGCCGTGGCTGCCCGAGGAGCAGCGCCGCCAGGTGCTGCTGGGGTGGAACGACACCGCGCTGGACGTGCCCGCAGAGTTGTTCCACGAGTCGTTCGAGGCACAGGTGTCGCGGACGCCGGATGCCACCGCACTGGTGTTCCGGCCGGGGCCGGGCGGTACGTCGCTCACCTTCGCGGAGCTGGATGCGCGGGCCAACCGGCT
>DASXOL010000068.1:0-4258 GCA_036494295.1 Pseudonocardiaceae bacterium | reverse complement strand
CCTTGTAGGTGGCCATGTCGACGTCGACCGGGCAGTCGCTCTTGCAGCCCTTGCACGCCAAGCACAGGTCGAGCGCGTCACGCACCTCGGTGGAGCGCCAGCCGTCCTGGATGGGGGAGTCCTCGTGCGGGTGGAGCATCTCGAACAGCAACCGGGCCCGCCCGCGGGTGGAGTGCTCCTCTTCCCCGGTGGCCATGTAGGACGGGCACATCACCCCTCCCGAGCTGCGCCGGCAGTTGCCGATGCCGACGCAGCGGGTGACCGCCCTGGTGAAGCTGTGCTCGTCGTCGGGATAGCCGAACCAGGTCCGGTGCGGGGTAGGAGTCCAGTCGGCTCCCAGCCGGAGGTTCTCATCGACCCGGTCCGGCGTGACGACCTTGCCGGGGTTCATCTTGTTCCCGCTGTCGAAGAGCTGTTTGACCTGCAGGAACGCCTTGACCAGCTCGGCGCCGAACATGCGTTCCAGCAGCGCGCCGCGCGCCTGCCCGTCGCCGTGCTCTCCGGAGAGGGAGCCACCGTGGGAGACCACCAGGTCGGCGGCGCGGGACATGAACTCGGTGAACCGCTCCACGCCTGCCGCTGTCACCAGGTCGAACGGAATCCGCACGTGCACGCAGCCCTGCCCGAAGTGGCCGTAGAGCGCGGGGTGGTCGAGCCTGAACTCCTCGAACAGCGCCCTGAGATCGCGCAGGTAGGCACCGAGCCGGTCGGGCGCCACAGCGGAGTCCTCCCAGCCCGGCCAGGCGTCGGGCAGCCTGGGCGCGCGGGCGGTGGCGCCGAGACCGGCCTCCCTGGCCAGCCAGATCTCGTCCTCCTTCGCCGGGTCGTCGGAGAAGTGCACCCGCGGGTCGTGCTCGGTGGTGCCCAGCGCGTCGAGAAGTTCGTCGGCCTGCGCGTCGGCCTCCTGCCTGCTGTGGCCACCGAACTGCACCAGCAGCCATCCGGCGCCGCTGGGGAGCATGTCCAGTGACTGCTCGTGCAGGTGCTCCTGCCGCTCGAAGGAGACCAGCCGCTCGTCGATGCCCTCCAGCGCGATCGGCTCCGACCGGGCCAGGATCGCGGGTACGGCGTCGGCGGCGGTGGCGATGTCGGGGTAGCCGAGCACCAGCAACGCCCGGTGTTCGAGCACCGGGAGGAGCTGCAGCTCGGCGTGCAGCACGGTCGCCAGCGTGCCCTCGCTGCCGACGACCAGCCGTGCGATGTGGAAACCGTTTTCGGGTAGCAGCGCGTCGAGGTTGTAGCCGGACACCCGCCGGGGGATGTCCGGGTACCGCTCGCGGACGAGCTCGCCGTGAGTGTCGGCGATGGCGCGCAGGCCGCGGTAGAGCTCCGCGCGCCGCCCACCCTCGCCCACGATCTGCCGGTAGCTCTGCTCGTCGGTGCGCCCGACCCAGCAGCGCAGCCCGTCGTAGGTGAGCACCTCCAGTCCGGTGACGTTCTGGTCGGTGCGCCCGGAGTGCTGTGCAGTGGCGCCGCAGGAGTTGTTGCCCACCATCCCGCCGATCGCGCAGTGGCTGTGTGTCGAGGGTCGCGGGCCGAACTCGAGGCCGTAGCGGGCGAGTTGGGCGTTGAGCTCGTCGAGCACGATCCCCGGCTCGACCACACAGGTGCGGGCCTGTGGGTCCACCGAGACCAGGCGGCGGCAGTACTTGGTCCAGTCCAGCACCACCGCGACGTTGGTGGCCTGGCCGGCGAGGCTGGTGCCGCCCCCGCGAGAGAGCACCGGCGCCGCGTGCTCGCGGCACACGGCGACCGCCTCCGCCCCCGCGTCGACGGTGCGCGGCAGGACCACCCCGATCGGCACCTGCCGGTAGTTCGACGCGTCGGTCGCATAGGCGCCGCGCGAGCCCGCGTCGAACCGGACCTCACCGTCGACCCGGTCACGCAGATCGCGTTGCAGCGCGGCGAGGTCCAGGTCAGGAGCGGATCTGGCGGGGGGCGGCGACAGCTCAAGTTCGACGCGCGTCACAGCCTGACACCTTCCGTATGGCAATATTTTCTCTTAGACAAGATACCCGGAGCGGTGTCGTCGGAAACGTTCTCGGGCGTTCTCAGGGGAGGCAAGCGATGGGCGAAGCGATCCGTGCGGTGCGCGCTGCCGCGTATCGCATTCCCACTGACGCCGCCGAGGCGGACGGCACGCTGTCCTGGGATGCCACCACGCTGGTCGTCTGCGAGGCCGAGGCCGGGCCGGTGCGCGGGATGGGGTACAGCTACGCCCACGAGGCCTGCGCGGTGCTGATCGGGGACACCCTCGGGCCGGTCGTGACCGGCCGGGACGTGCTCGACGTGCCGGGCGTTTCGGCGGCCATGCAGCGCGCGGTGCGCAATCTCGGGCGTCCCGGTCTCGTCTCCTGCGCACTCTCGGCGGTGGAGACCGCGCTGTACGACGCCAAGGCGCGACTGCTCGAGCTGCCGCTGGCCGCGCTATTCGGCCGGTGCCGGGAGGCGGTGGCCGTGTACGGCAGTGGCGGGTTCACCACCTACGACGGCGAGCAGACCCGGGCGCAGTTGCGGCGTTGGGTGCACCAACAGGAGATCCCCCGGGTGAAGATCAAGATCGGCGAGGAGTGGGGCACCCGGGTCGGTCGCGATCTGGAGCGGGTCGCGCTGGCCCGCTCGATCGTGGGCGACGATGTCGAGCTCTATGTGGATGCCAACGGCGGCTACCGCGTCGGGCAGGCGGTCCGGGTCGGCCGGGCGTTGGCCGACCACGGGGTGAGCTGGTTCGAGGAGCCGGTGTCCAGTGATCACCTCCTCGACCTGCGCGAGGTTCGCGAGCAGGTGGACGCCGATGTCACGGCCGGGGAGTACGGCTATCACCTGCCCTACTTCGCCGCGATGCTCGACGCGCGGGCGGTGGACTGCCTGCAGATCGACGTGACCCGCTGCGGCGGCTTCGACGAATGGCTCCGCGCCGCGGCGGTGGCCGCGGCCGGTGGCCTCGATGTCTCGGGGCACTGCGCGCCGAACCTGGCGGCGCATGTCGCCGCCGCGACGCCGAACCTGCGCCACGTCGAGTACTTCCACGACCACGACCGGATCGAGCGGCTGTGCTTCGACGGCGTGCTGGACCCGGCCGGGGGCAACCTCTGCCCCGACCTGTCCCGCCCCGGGCACGGCCTGCACCTCAAGGAGGCCGACGTAGCGTCCTATCGCGTGCGCTGATACCCGACCCGGCGCAGCGCCAGCATCCCCGCGGTGAGCGCGCCGAGCGCGGCGGATCCGATCAGCCCGTGGTGCTGGGAGGCCCAGAGCTGGGCACTGCGTGCGTGCGCGCGGTCGTCGAAGACGCCGTGCGCTCCGTGGTCGTACCCGCCTGCTCCGTCCTCCGCGTCGACCAGGTTGCCCGCGCGGTCCGGGCGGCCCGGTCGGTCGACCTGCTGGGCGGCGAAGCCGGTGCGCGCGAGATACCGGTCGAGCAGGCCGGGCGCCACCGCGTTGGCGATCAGCGTCCCCACCGTGCTGCCTCCGACCCAGTACTCCCGCCTGCGCGGATGGTCGGCGGCGTGCAGTACCGCCCTGGCGGCCACTTCCGGCTGGTAGATGGGCGGTACCGGCTGGGCGGGTTGGGGTAGCCGGGAGCGCACCCAGTCGAACTGGGGAGTGTTCACCGCGGGCATCAGCACATGCGTGGCGCGCACCCGGGAGCCGCGGTGTCGCAGCTCGCAGCGCAGTGAGTCGTGGAAGCCCTGAATCGCGTGCTTGCTCGCGCAGTAGGCGCTCTGCAGTGGGATGCCCCGGTAGGCCAGCGCCGAGCCGACCTGCACGATGGTGCCCCGGTCGCGGGGCAGCATCCGGTCCAGTGCGACCTTGGTGGCGTAGACGTAGCCGAGGTAGTTGACCTCGATGACGCGGGCGAACTCCTCCGGCTTGATCTCGGTCACCGGGGCGAACACCGAGGTGAACGCGACGTTGACCCAGATGTCGATCGGCCCGAACGCCGATTCGGCCCGTCGCGCGGCGTCGGCCACCGCGGCGTGGTCGCCGACATCCGTGGGCACCACAAGGGCTTGGCCGCCCTCGCGCTCGACTTCGTGAGCGGCGCCGCGCAGGCCGCTCTCGCCGCGGGCGAGCAGGGCCACCCGCGCGCCGCGTGCCCCGAACGCGCGGGACACCGCGCGCCCGATGCCGCCGCTGGCGCCGGTGACCACTACGACCTGGTCACGCGTTGTCATGATCGGATCTCACCTCGCCTGCGCTGTGGAATCGGGAACAGTGGACTGGGCAGGAAGCCGGTACGGACGCCTGCGAGCCG
>DASXOL010000067.1:0-12689 GCA_036494295.1 Pseudonocardiaceae bacterium | reverse complement strand
GCGGCAGGCCCAGCCGCCGGGACACCAGCCGCCCGGCGAAGCCGACGACGATCGCGCCCAGCGCCGACGCCGCGGTAGGGCCCAGGGCAGCGGCGCTGGCGATGCCGTAGATGGTGAAGCTCAGGCCACCGCCGAGCGCGGCGCCGATCAGCGCCCGCGGCGGGGCAGAGCTGGCCAGCGCGAAGAACACCGCGGTGCAGCCGGCCGCGACGATCTGCACCAGCAGGAAGGCGTTCAGCTCAGGGGCGCTGAACGCGGGCGGGGTGATGTCGGCCAGGCCGGTGTTCGCCGGCGCGCTGGAGGTCTGCAGCGGGCCGCTGGCCTGCAGCGCCAGCACCACGCCCGCCACCAGGCCCGCCGACATCATGGCCACTTCGAATGCCCGGCCCGCCGCGGTGACGTAGAAGCCGGTGATCGCGTCCTGCACGGTGCCCACCAGGGAAAGACCGGACAGCAACACGGTCAGGCTCGCGGCCAGTACCAGCGAGGGGTTCAACGCGCCGCTGAAGAATTCGGGCGGCAGCAGGTGGTTCGACCAGAGCCGCGCGTAGACCCCGACAGACAGGATGCTGACCACCCCGGCCCCGACGACCTGCTGGAAGAAGAAGGGCAGCGAGCGCCGGTTGAGCACCCGGCCGATCCGGTCCACCAGGGCGGTGAGCAGCCCCGCGATGCCGGCGAGGCGGATGTCCGCGCCGATGAGGACGGTCAGCGAGGCGGCCATCGCCGCCCACGCCACGGTCGACACCCAGCGCGGGTAGGTGCGTTCACTGGTGATCAGCTTGTCGAGCTCCTGATACGCCTGGCTGGCGCTGAGCTTGGCGCGGGCGATCCGGACCACGATCTGGTCCAGCATGGCCAGCCGGGTGTAGTCGAGCGCGCGCAGCCGCACCACCCGGGTCGTCGTGACCGGCGGTGCCTCGACGCCGCGATGGCAGCACACCGTGATCGACGTGAAGATCACGTCCACCTCGCACTGCGGCAGCCCGTAAGCCTCGGTGACGGCGAGAATCGTCGCCGTGACGTCGGCCGCACCCGCCCCACCGGCCAGCTGCAGCTCGCCGATCCGCAACGCGAGATCCACGACCAGGTGAACGGTCGCGTCGTCCACGACCGCGGGGCCGATGACCGCGTCCCGGCTGAACGTCCCGGTGGACCAGGCCTTGGGCAGGCCGTCTGCCGGGCGCTTCGTGCTGCTGCGTAATCCCCTCACCACGCCGTGATACCACGTCGCGCACCGCGACTCACGGACCGGATACCGTGACGGACACCCCATCTGAGCGGCCAAGCATGGCCCCGATAGTGCAGCGTCAGCGGCCGCGTTATGTACTTAGCGTGACACCCACTCCTGGCCGGTGGCGGTCGGTTCCCTGACCACTGCGCCGATTACGATGACCAGCGCCACGCCGGCGTAGCTCAACTGGCAGAGCGCCCGCCTTGTAAGCGGAAGGTTCGGGGTTCGAGTCCCCGCGTCGGCTCCAGTCGGGCCGGCCCGAGGTCAGTAATCTAAGGACGGCCAAGTCGAGGTGCTGCAGGGGCGTGGGATCGGCGATCACGTCGTACTGGGGTGATCTGGTCGCCCTCGATCGTGATGGTGAGGGCGATGAGCAGCCATCCGTGCGGAGCCACGACGACTCCGACGGTACCGTTCACCAGCGCCGGTTCCGCGAAAGCCGACGTCCGTCCGAAGACGACGCTCTTTTCGGCGACGGCGCGTGCGCCGCGGAGTTCTGTCGCTCTGTGTCCAGCACCACGAGCAGCGCACGGCCGACCGAATCAGCAACACCCCGTGTTCGGGGTCGCCCGACACCGGTGTCGCCAAGCTGGTCGGGCACCTGCTGCCGGCCAGGTTCTGGACACCGCTGATGTCGACCCGGCCCAGCCGCAGCTACGCCTCCTGAACAGCGTCGTCGGCCTTGCTCAGCGAACTGAGCACGGCACGCCGCGGTCACCAGGCCACCGGGAGTGAGTGCAGGCCGTAGATGGGTGCGTCGAAGCGGAACGGCACCTGGGCGAACGGGACGGCGAGGCGCAGGGTGGGTACGGCGCGGACGAGGCCGCGCAGCGCCACCTGCATCTCGACCCGCGCCAGCAGCTGGCCGATGCATTGGTGGATCCCGGAGCCGAAGCCGACATGCCTGTCGGCGTCGCGGCGGAGGTTCAACTCGTCCGCGTCGTCGAAGCGTGCCTCGTCGTGGTTGGCCGAGTGCAGCGACACGATCACGCCCTGGCCGGCCTCGATCCGGGTGCCGCTCAGCTCGGTGTCGCGGCGCACCGCGCGCACCAGACCGTGGTGCACCACGGTGAGGTAGCGCATCAACTCCTCCACCGCGTTGTCGACCAGGTCCGGATCGGCGACCAGCGCCGCCCACTGGTCGGGGTGCTCCAGTAGCGCGAGTACCGAGAGCGCGATCGAGTTCGCGGTGGTCTCGAACCCGGCGACCAGCAGTAGCGTGGCGATGCCGACGAGTTCGGCGCGCTCGAGCCGCCCGGTGCTCAACTGGTCGACGGCCAGCCTGCTGATCAGGTCGTCGGCGGGTGCCCGCAGTTTGCGACCGATGAGCTCGTCCAGGTACGCCTCGAGTTCGGCCAGCGCGGCGGCGACCTGTTCGGCGGGGAGCACGCGGTTGGTGTGCATCCGGCTGCGGCTGATGAAGAACTCGCGGTCCGCATAGGGCACGCCGAGCAGCCGGCAGATCAGCTGGGCCGGGATCGGCAGGGCGAACCGTTCCAGCAGATCGGCCGGTTGCGGACCGGCGAGCAGATCGTCCAGGCAATCCTGGACGGTCTGCTCGATCGCCGGAATGAGCGCCTTCGTCCGGCGGGCGGTGAACTCTCCGGCGAGCATGCGCCGGTATCGGGTGTGCAGCTCCGGATCGGTGACGATGAAACTGCCCGGCCGCGCTTCCTTGTCGATAACCGGGCGCAGTTGGGGAAAGCCGGGTCTGCTGGGGTCCGAGCTGAACGTGTCGTGGTCGCGCAGCACGGCACGGACATCGGCGTACCGGGTGACGAGCCAGGCCTGCTGGCCGTGGCGCAGCGCGATCGGCGCCACCGGGCATTCCGCGCGGTAACGGGCGTACTCCGCGGGCGGGTCGAATCCTGGTTGGCGCGCAGGCGGGAACCGGGGCGGTTGGTGCGGCGCGGTGCTCACCTCGTGCTGCGCGTCGGCCATGGTCGTGACGATACGGCCGGGTGTGCGGCGCCGCCCTCCTCCTGGGTCGGCTCGTCCGGTCCAGAAGGACCCCGCTGGCAGCGGTTTCCGGGCGCGGGGGAGGGTTGTCCGGTGAGCGCGGACGGCCGGGAGTAGGACCAGAATGGCGACGGTGACTGTGAACGCGTCCGAGGACGGGGCGAATTTCGCTGATCTGAAGCTGCGGCCCGAGCTGTTGCGGGCGCTGTCCGGGCTCGGTTACGAGGAGCCCACACCGATCCAGCGCGAGGCGATCCCCCCGTTGCTGCAGGGCAGCGACCTGCTCGGCCAGGCCGCGACCGGCACCGGCAAGACCGCCGCGTTCGCGTTGCCGGTGCTGCAGCGGATGTCCGACGACGACCGAGGCGCCGGACCGTCCGCGCTGGTGCTGGTGCCCACCCGCGAGCTGGCCATGCAGGTCTCGCAGGCGTTCCACCGCTACGGCCGCGATCTCGGCGTCCGCGTCCTGCCGATATACGGCGGCCAGCCGATCGGCCAGCAGCTGAAGGTGCTCGCCCGCGGGGTCGACGTCGTGGTCGCCACCCCGGGCCGCGCGATCGACCACATCGGCCGCGGAACGCTGAATCTGGGCGACGTGGAGACGGTCGTGCTGGACGAGGCGGACGAGATGCTCGACATGGGGTTCGCCGAGGACATCGAGGCGATCCTGGAGGGCACCCCGGAGTCGCGGCAGACGCTGCTCTTCTCCGCGACGATGCCGTCCCGGGTCGACCGGATCGCCCGCCGCTACCTGCGGGACCCGGTGCGGATCGAGATGGGCCGGGCCGCGGAGCCGAAGGGCGCGGCGCCGCTGGTGCGCCAGAGCGCGTACGTGGTCGCCCGGCCGCAGAAGGCCGCCGCGCTCGGCCGGGTGCTCGACGTCGAGTCGCCCTCGGCGGTGATCGTCTTCTGCCGGACCAGGGAAGAGGTGGGCGAGCTCACCGAGACCCTGAACGGGCGCGGTTACCGCGCCGAGGCGTTGCACGGCGGGATGAGCCAGGAGCAGCGCGACCGCGCGATGGGCCGGCTGCGCAACGCGACCGCGGACCTGCTGGTCGCCACCGACGTCGCGGCCCGCGGGCTCGACATCGACCGCCTCACCCACGTCGTCAACTACAACGTTCCCTCCGCGCCCGAGGCCTACGTGCACCGCATCGGCCGGGTGGGCCGGGCAGGCCGGGAAGGCGTGGCGATCACCCTGGCCGAGCCGCGCGAGCACCGGATGCTCAAGGCGATCGAGCGGGTGACGAAACAGCGGATCACCGTGGAGAAGGTGCCCACGGTCGCGGATCTGCGGGCGCGGCGCCTGGAGCTCACCCGTGCCGCGCTGCAGGAGCACCTCCTCGCCGAGGACCTGGAGCGGTTCCGGGTCGTGGTCGAGACGCTCACCGACGAGTTCGACGTGATGGACGTGGCGCTCGCCGCGGTGAAGCTGGCCCACGAGGCCACCGGCGGCGACACCGACGACGAGGAGATCCCGGAGGTCGCCGAGGGGCAGGGACGCAAGCGCCCGGACAACCGGGGCGGCGACGGCCGCGAAGGGCGGCGCGGACGGGCCCCGGCCGCCGCGACGTCGCGGGTGTATCTCGGTGTCGGGCGCAGCACCGGGATCCGGCCGCAGGACCTGGTCGGCGCGATCACCGGTGAGTCCCGGCTCAGCGGCCGCGACGTGGGGGCGATCGAGATCAGCGACCGCTTCTCCCTGGTGGAGGTGCCCGAGTCGGCGACCGACGAGGTGATCGCGGCGCTGCGGCGCACCACCATCAAGGGCCGCAAGCCCACCGTGCGCCGCGAGCGCGAGCCGGCGGGCCGATCCGCGGGCAAGAAGGCCGTCGGAGCGGGCAAGCGCGACCGCGACCGCTGACCCGCGCGGCTCAGGACGCGAAGAACTCCATCAGCACCGGCGCGAGCACGTCGTCGGCGGCGGCGTGGTTCTGGCCGTCCAGCAGCCTGACCCGGGCGTCCGGGATCTCCGCGGCGAGCGCGGCCACGGAGTTGCGCGCCCACGCCGGGCTCTCCGCGCCGGCGAGCAGCAGGGTCGGGACGGCGATCTTCGCCACGCGGTCGGGTATCCGCTGGTCGCCGCAGAGCGCCAGGTCGTACGGCAGGGTGTGCGCGATGGCCGTCAGGTGCGCCCAGCTCGGGTCGGACTCCATCATCGCCACCGCCTCCGGCGGCATCTGCGGACCCTCGGCCAGGAAGAGCTTGGCCGCCGCACCGCGACGATCCGAGGAGATCAGCTCGCCCACCCGGCCGGCCAGGTCGACCGGACGGGACCGGTCGCCGTCCATGATGTACGGCGGCTCGTAGGCCGCCAGCTTCGAGATCGGAAGTCCCCGCGCCGCCGCTTCGAGGGCCAGCACGGCTCCGGACGAGTGCCCGAACACCAGGGCCGAGCCGCCTGCCACGGTGAGGAGCGCGGCGAGGTCGTCGACCTCCCGGTCCGGCGAGTAGCCATCGCCACCGGCCCCGCTGTCTCCCCGGCCCCGGCGGTCGTAGGCGTAGACCGTGAACCGCTGCGCCAGCACCGCGGCCAGCGTGGCGGGGGCGGACCTGTCGCAGAACGCGCCGACGACGAGGATCAGCGGCGGGCCGTCACCGGAGCGGTCGTACGCGATCGCGGTGCCATCCGCCGACCGGGTTGTCTCCATGGCTGTCTCCTCACCGTTGCGGAACCACGTCATCGAGATCATCGCCGCACCGCGGCTCATCCTGCGCACCCGCCCCACCGGGGCACGCGGCGCCGCCCCCTCGGCGGGCCCAGCCGGACAGGTACCGTTTTTGTCAGCACCACGGGTGTCGGGGAGACCCCGCGCGCGCAGATCGCCTTGGTCGTCCCAGGCCCGTCTTGGAACCGCACAACCAACAGCGATCCGCTCGCGGAGGACTACGGCATGGTGCAGACCAAGGAGCAGACCGCGACGACGGCGAAGCCCGCCCGTCGACGGCGAGGGCGGCTGTGGCTTCGCGAGCTCAGGTCCTGGCCGACCGTGCTGGTGCTGGTGCTGTGCCTGTTCGCCGGGATCCCGCTCGTCGTCGCGCTCACCCCCGACCAGCAGCTGCAGGTCCTCGGCCAGAACATCGGGGTCGGCGCGCAGGAGCCGCAGCTGTCGCTGTCCGGGCCCGCGCAGCTGGTGCAGACCGGCAACACCCGGCTCGACCTGCGCGAGCTGCAGGTGTTCGGCCCGCTGCGGCCCCGGCTGTCCCTGGGCCCGGTGCAGCGCAATGCCGCGGCCGCCCGCATCCTGGACCCGAACACCTCGCGGCAGGCGCAGTCCGACGCGGTCCACACGCTGGCCGACGGGTACCTGCACTGGTACCTGTGGGGCGCCGTCGGCGTACTGGCCTTCGCCCTGGCGACCAGCGCGACGATCGGCTGCCTGCGGATGCTGGTGGTGCTGCGCAGGGACAGCCGGGCGGGCCGGGAGTACGTCACGGTCGCCGAGGTCTGGCAGGGCTGCTCGGGCGCCATCGGCCGGATGACGGTGCTCGCCGTGGCGGTGTCCGTGCTGGCCTGGGGCGCCTGCGGCCAGCTGGCCTACAGCGGCACCACGCGCGGGCTGGCGCACATCACGTCGCTGTCCGGCCTGGTCGGGGACACCGAGATCAGCCCGTCGCCGGTGGGTCCCGCCGTGTACGGCTACTCCGGCGCGGTGATCGGCGACTCGCGGGCCGCGCGCGTCGGCGGGCCGCCCCTCGTCCACCGGACCCGCGACGACACCGCCTGTGAGCGCAGCAGGGACTCCCTCGCCGCCGAGCTGACCTCGATGCTGCCGTCCAGGAAGGTGCTCAACCTGGCCTGCACGGGCGCGAGCGTCGCGCAGGGCCTGCGGGGTCCGCAGCAGCGCGGCGACGTGCAGCTCGCCCCGCAGGTGGGCCGGCTCAAACGGGTGCAGGGGCTGGACTTCGTCGTGGTGGTCATCGGCCCGAACGACGTGAACTGGGGCGACTTCCTCCGCTACTGCTACGGCGCGGCGACCTGCGACGACCGGCTCGTCGACGGCGAGTTCGGCTATCGCATGTCGCAGTTCGACCAGGACTACGCGGGCCTGCTGCGCGATCTCGACGAGCTGCCCGGCCACCCGAAGGTGGTGATCATGACCTCGTACGACGCGTTCGCCAGCGGCGCCACCGACCGGTGCCCCGACGTCCGCGGCCCCGACGGCGTGGTCGGGCTCGACCAGCGCAAGATCGAGCTGCTCGACAACCGCAACGACCAGCTGAACGCGGTGCTGACGGCCGGCGCCGAGAAGTACCACTTCGCGGTCGCCCATCCGGACCTGACGTTGCTGTGCGGCAAGGACGCCGACGGCCTCGGCCCGGACCTGCAGGGGCTCAAGGACAAGAACCCGTTCCATCCCACGGGTGTCGGCTCGCTGCGGCTGGCGGCGGCGGTGGTGGAGGTCCTGCACTAGCCGCCGCCAGCCGAGCGGGGCGTTCCAGCGTTCGGACCCTCCTGACGGCGGGTCACCATCGGAAGATGAGGAAGATGAGTTGGTCACCGCATGGCGTGCTCCGGCCGGCGCGGCACGGCGAACTGGGCGGGCAGCACGACATCGTGGGTGACCGGCCCGCCGGTCACGCTGACCAGACCCGCATGGGGCCCCGCGGCGGGTACCGGCTCGCCCGGTGCCGGCTCGCCCGGCTGCGGAATGCAGACCAGCAGGTAGGTGCCGGGCTCGGGGGCGGTGAGGTGGTAGCCGCCCGCGTCGGTCGTGGTGCTGGCCCGTTGCCTGCCGCCCATGTCGACCAGCGTCACCACCGCGGTGCCCGGCTGGTAACCGGGTCCGAACACGTGGCCGCGGACGGTGCCCGCTTCGAGTGCTCCCGGCCCGGCCGGGAACGCGGGCGCGAGCGCGGGGCCGCTGTCCGGCGGCTGCCCGTGCCGCGCGGTGACCCGCTCGTCGGAGGCGGTGACGAACCCGTGTGTCTCGGCAAGCTCGATCAGCGCGTCGTGGACCTGGCCGAGCTCCTGGGCCAGCGATCCGTGCGCGGGGTCGCAGCCGCCGTCTTGACTGCCCGCGGCCATGTGCAGCGCGGTGAGCAGATCGCCGGTCGCGCTCAGGCTGGTGCGCCGCAACCGGGGCGCGGCCGGGGCGAGGTGTTCCGCGAGGACCACGAGCTGGTCGCAGGCACGGGCGAGTCCCGCCGCGAGCCGGCTGTCCGGCACCGGGCATCGCCCCGCGGTCCGGGCGACGCGGCGCGCGTGGTAGGCGAGTCCCTCGTAGGTCAGCAGTTGCTGGCGGGCGTTCTTGCCGGACGACGAAGGGCCGGGCCGGGTCAGCGGCCGGGTGATGGTCTGCATCTGGTGGAGCTGGGCGTCCAGGGCGCGGGCGTGGCCGGCCAGTGCCACCGGGGACTGCGGGTTGCGCAGCCCCGCGGCGAGGTCGGTGAGCAGGGTCTGCAGGGCGGCCAGCAGGTCGTGCCGGGAGGCCGCGACGACGGTCCGCGTCCGGGTCGGGCACACCAGCAGCGCCACCGCGCAGCCGATCGCCCCGCCGACCGCGGTCTCCTCCAGCCGCAGCAGCATGAGCTCCGTGCTGAACATCCCGAGCAGCGCGTAGAGCTCGCCGACCACCAGGGTGATGAAGAAGATCATCAGCGCGTAGGACACCTGCAGCAGGTAGAACCCGAAGAAGATGCTCACCAGCACCACCGGCAGCACCAGGGGCACCGAGGCACCGGTCAGCGCGACCACGGGGATGGCGGCGGTCAGGCCGACGAGCGTGCCCAGCGTGCGGTTGAACGCCTTGGTCACGGTCTCCGCGACGGTGGCCGTGCCGGTGAAGGCGATGAACGCGGCGAGCACCGCCCAGTAGTAGCGCTGGCCGGACAGTGCGTCGCCGGCGACGATGGCGAGCCCGGTCGCGAGCGCCACCTGGATCGCCTGCCGGGTGGTCAGCGACATCCGCGCGAGCAGGCCAGGCCCGCCCTGTTCGGTCATCGCGGTCACGGTCTTCGCCGATCCGGGCAGGTTGCCGCCGACCAGCTCAACGGCGGGCTCGAACTCGGCGCCGGACTCCCTGCGGTCGGCGGCGAATATCGGGTGCTGGGCGGCACCCCAGTCCCGGCGGGCCGACGCCAGCGTGAGCACCGCGGCGGCGATGCGGTGCGCGAGCAGCTCGGCGGTGAGCGCGGGGCCGTCGTCGGCCACCGACATCAGCGCCGACGTCCGCGGGGAGGTCCCCGTTTCCAGGCCGCGGGCGGTGGCCTCGGCGATGTCCCAGTGGTCGCTGCGCACCGCTTCCAGCACGGCCGCGATGCGGGCGGCCAGCTCGGCGTCCGGAGGGTTGTCCAGGGTGTCCAGCAGGCGCACCGTGCCGGCCAGGGTGCCCGCGGCCAGCTCGGCGTCGAACAGCGCGTGGCGTACGAGATCGGCGGCCCCGTCACCAACCGCGCCGGGCGCACCCAACTGCCCGTCGATCATGAGCGCGGACTCGTTGAGCCGGGTCAGATGGCGACGCAGCCGCGCCTGGGCACGCTCGTCGTCCGGGGCGGGGAGCAGGTCGAGGGCGGCGTCGGCGACCGCCCTGGTCCTGGCCTCGAAGGCGTGCAGCATCCGGTGCAGCACGCGGTCGTTGCGCACCGGCACGAGCACCAGGGTGAGCAGCATCGCCCAGGCCACCGCGACGCCGATCACCACCAGCAGGCCGGGTAGCTGTGCCGGATGCAGGCGCAGGAACAGCGAGAAGAAGTAGCCGATGAACATGATCATGCCGCCGATGAAGAAGCGCATGCCGAACCGGCGCACCCACACCGCGACGAACATGACCGCGACGAAGGTCACCAGCGAGGCGAGCCGGGACTGGTCTACGGCCAGCGCGACGAGCATCCCGGCGACCATGAACAGCGGCAGGCACAGCAAGGTGATCGCCTTGTCCGCGCGGGTGGGGTCGGTGACGCCGAAGGACGCCATGATTGCCACCACGGCACCAAGCAGCATCGGCACGAGCGGCGGCTGGCCCAGGGACGTGGCGAGAAGGAACTCCACGCCGAGCGCGGAACCGACCCCCGCGGTCGACCGCAGACCGGAGATGAGCCTGTTCAATCCCGGATCCGCGGCTGCCCACCTGTCGGCCCAGCCCGCGAGCCGTCCGCGCGGCGCGCTCACCGCCGCCCGCCGGTGGCCCGGTCGGCTTCGAGGATGCGGTCGAGCACCGGTAACGCGGCGGCCAGCGCGCCGCGTTCGGTCGGCGTCAACGTCGCGATGAGCTCGGCGATCAGGTCCGCGGAACGCGCGCGGGCGCTCTCCAGCAGCCTGCGGCCCTCGGCGGTCAGCTCGACGTGCGCCGACCGGCGGTCCTCGTGGTCCACCCGGCGCACCACCAGGCCGTCGCCGACCAGTCGCTCCACGAGCCGGCTCATCGCAGGCTGGCTGCAGCTGCGGCGCTCGGCCAGCTCCGTCACCCTGGCCCGTCCCAGGTCGTCGAGCAACGACAGGACGTCGATCTGGGCCGCCGTCAGTCCCCCCTCGGGGTGGATGCGACGCCGCAACATCTGGGTGATACGGGCGTGACGGGTAACCCACTGTGTGCTGAGCGCAGCTGAGCTAACCCGTTCCGGGCCTAAAAGTTGCATAAGCTAAATATATGTTTAGCCACCGGCGCGGCGATAGGTGACTCCGGGCACCGGACGACCGCGCGTGGCACGGTGACGGGAGTGGTGGCAAAGCGAAGGGAACTGCCCGGGGTGCGGATCGGGATCGAGGTGCCCGGAGCGGACGCCGGCTCATCGTGGACTGGGCCCGACGTGCTGAGCGGAGGGCGCGGTACGCACCTCGCAACGGATCCGCGGAATCGTCGACGAGTTCGCCGGCATCGGCATGAACGAACTCACCTTCAGCCCCACGGTCGCGCGGATCGACGAGGTGGACCGCCTCGCCGACCTCGTCCTCTGACCGGCGGGCCGGGGCACGACGCGCCTGGGACACCGTGAGTCCGGCGACCCCGCCGCGCGCTCGAACCCGGCCACTTCTTGACCAACGAGGGGCGCGGCGACGAGGCCGCCGGTGTCATGGTGCCGCGTTCATCCGACGTCGCGGGATCGGCCCCCCGCGGTCATCCCCCGGTGCCCGGGTGCGCGCGGGTGACCGGAAAGGCCCACCCCTGGTCCGTCGCGGTGCCCGCCGCGGTGGGCGGCCACCCGGCGTTCTGCAGCAGCGACTCGGCCTCCTCGGCGTTGCCCACCGGGTCCTGCAGGATCAGTTCTGCCGCGGCGACCCCGCGGTCGTCGCGGATGACGATGCTCGACTGCCCGCCGTCGTGGCGGGTCGGAACATCGGCTGTGAAGATCATGCGGTCCTCGCGTCCTGGTCAGGCGAACCCTCGTCGTATCGCACGTGACCTCCTCTCGTTCCTGGCGGCCGGGTCCCCGGCGCGCTCAGGTCGTCACGTGCGGGTAACCCGGGCAAACCGGTGGCAAACATCGCCGCGGACCAGCAGGTCGTGACGGCAGTCCTCCTCGCGGTGCTCGGCCAGCTCGGGATGCGCGGCCAGCGCGTCGGCACGTCGTCGCCCACCCAGCGGGTCGCCGTCCAGCGGGGTGGCGCCCAACCAGCGGGTCGCCGTCCAGCGGGGTGGCGCCAGTGGCGGGCGAGCAGCACGCCTGCCGGGTTGCGCAGCGTGAGCAGGTCCCTGCCGGGTCAGCGCCCGCTTGCGCCGCTCGTACCCGCGATGGGCGAATCCCCATGGGTCGGTGCTTCGCGTACATCCGGTCGAAGTACTCGGGGGGAACCGTCACAATCGCGGGTACCCGGCTGCTCCGAGAAACACACCATCCGGTCCTGCACACCCGCGACCGCGCAGCGCAATTGTTCCGGCCGCGTTATTGGCAGTTGGGTTTGGCTTTACTAAGAAATTCGCCCGCCTTGACCTGCGGAAGTCGGGTGAACCGCCAGGTCACCCCGCTCGGGCCATGGACTTAGGTCCCTGGTCGATCGGGCCCTGGGGCATCACACCGCTATGGTTTTACTTCGCCACCATGCGTAATTGGGTGGGGTCAAGAAGTTATTATTGTACTCGAACGAGTGAGGGCTTATCGTTCGTGTCAAGTCACCAGTACGAGGAAGTGGGGCGGTCAAGCGGCACGGTCACCCAGCGGCCGCAGTTACGCCAATTGATGATCGGCAGAGCAGGCACGGCACGACAGGTCGGGCGAGATCGACCGGGGCGGTGCCGCGGGAATCTCACGATCACTGGATCTGAATCGGGATCTTGCGGACGTCGCCAACGACGGATCGATTGTTTCCGTCGGTTGTCTCTCGGGGCGGTAAGTTCCTGGCTTCTCGGGGAGAAATACTTCCTGAGAAGTGAAGGGTAGAGAGGGGGATTACGAGGAGAAGGGGCCACCATGAAAATTTCTGAGATCTTCAAGTCTGTTAGTGGCGCCAGGGGTGGGGGAGGTGGCGGCGGCCACGGCTGGGGCGGTGGCGGCGGCGGTCATGGCTGGGGCGGCGGCAACGGCTGGGGCGGCTGGGGCCATGGCTGGGGCGGCTGGG
>DASXOL010000066.1:0-16345 GCA_036494295.1 Pseudonocardiaceae bacterium | reverse complement strand
GGGTCCAGCCGATCACGGCGCGCACGAACACCTCGGAGCGCTGGTAGCGGAAGACCGCGCGCGCCTGCTCCGGGCCTTGCCGCAGGTTGACCCCGCCCTCGCACAGGTAGCGGCCCGCGCCGAGGGCGGCGTCGAAGATGTTGTGCGGGTTCGCGGTGCCGTCGCCGTCGGAGTCCGCGCCGACCCGCTGCCACACCGAAGGGATGATCTGCATCGGGCCCACGGCGCGGTCCCACACCTTGTCGCCGTCGAGCTTGCCGTGGTCGGTGTCCGGGATCTCGGCCAGGCCCGCGCTTCCGTTCAGCTCGGGGCCGAGGATCGGGCGGGTGGTGTTGCCCCTGGCGTCCAGGCTGCTGTCGGCGTGGTCGGAGACCACCCGGCCGAGGCCCGCCAGCAGCGTCCAGCTCACCCCGCAGCCGGGTTCGCGCGCCACCAGCACGGCTTCGGCCCGCTTGTAGGCGGCCAGCGCGGGAGGCGGAATCTGCAGTGCGCCCTCCGGTATCCCCGCGGCGGCGTCCGCGCCCGCCCGCGGTGCGGTGATGCTGGCCAGCAGCGACGCGCTCAACGAGGTGGTCTCCGGGAGGATCCCGGAGGCACCGTAGGAATCGGTCGTCGTCGGATCGCTCACCGGGGGCGGGACGACCGACTCGACACTGCTGGACTTCGGCAGCAGCCCCAGGCTGCCCGCGGTGATCACCACCGCGGTGAGGAACACCCCGCCCGCGGCGAGGACGGTGAGCGCTGTACCGCGAAACCGAGTCGACGGTCCGGCTTCGGGCATCAGCACCCCTCCGTGCTCATGGGCGGACCCGTGGGAAAGGGTCCCTCTCACTCACTGTCGCCAAACGGCTGCGGATCGTTTCACTTCGGATAACGATTCGGTACGTGGTGAGTACCGGACAGTATCCAGGGCGGCACAGGTCGTCACATCGCGGGTGTCCGCGCCGATAAGCCGGTGGCGGTGCCCGGCGACGAGGGAGTGTGGATGGTCCAGCGGCAGTTCAAGCGCTCCACGGCATTGCAGGCCCGGCTGCACGAGCTGATCCCCGGCGGCGCGCACACCTACGCCCGCGGCGCGGACCAGTACCCGGAAGGCATGGCGCCGGTGCTGGTCGGCGGCCGGGGCGCGCAGGTGTGGGACGTCGACGGCAACACCTTCGTCGAGTACGGCATGGGGCTGCGGTCGGTCACCCTGGGGCACGGGTTCCGGCCGGTGCTCGACGCGGTGCGCGCGGTGCTGGACGACGGGCTCAACTTCACCCGGCCGACCACCATCGAGCTCGCCGCGGCCGAGGACTTCCTGGACCTGGTGCCGGGCGCGGACATGGTCAAGTTCGCCAAGAACGGCTCCGACGTCACCACCGCGGCGATCCGGCTGGCCCGCGCGGCCACCGGGCGGGATCTGGTCGCGGTCTGCTCCGACCAGCCGTTCTTCTCGGTGGACGACTGGTTCATCGGCACCGCCCCGATGAACAGCGGCATCCCCTCGGCGATCCGCGATCTCACGGTCGGCTTCCGCTACAACGACCTGCCCTCGCTGCGCACGCTGCTGCAGGAGCACCGTGGCGAGATCGCCGCGGTGATCCTCGAGGCGGCCACCGGCATGGCCGAGCCGGCGCCGGGCTTCCTGCGGGGCGTCCGCGAGCTCTGCGACGAGCACGGCGTGGTGCTGGTGTTCGACGAGATCATCACCGGATTCCGGTGGGCGACCGGCGGGGCACAGGCGCTGTACGGGGTGACGCCCGACCTGTCCACCTGGGGCAAGGCGCTGGGCAACGGGTTCCCGATCTCCGCGCTGGCCGGGCGCCGGGAGTTGATGGAGCTCGGCGGGCTGTGCACCGACCAGCCGCGGACGTTCCTGCTCTCCACCACCTTCGGCGCCGAGACGGTGTCGCTCGCGGCGTTCCGCGAGGTCGCCGCCACCTACCGGGAGACCGACCCGGTGTCCACCATGGAGCGCCAGGGCGCCCGGCTGGCCACCGGGTTCAACGAGGCCGCTGCGGCCGCCGGGGTCGCCGGGCACCTCCAGGCGCTCGGCCGTCCGTCCTGCCTGGTGTTCGTCACCCGAGGCCCGGACGGCGCACCCTCACAGGCGTACCGGACGCTGTTCCTGGCCGAGATGCTGCGCCGCGGCGTGCTCGGGCAGTCCTTCGTCATCTCCGCCGCGCACACCGACGCCGACGTCGACGAAACCATCGCCGCCGCGGCCGAGGCCATGATCGTCTACCGCAAGGCGCTCGAAGCGGGCACCGTCGACGGGCTGCTCGACGGCGCCCCGGTGGCCCCCGCCCTGCGCGCACATGCCGCGCCGCGCCGCCTGCCCGCGCGCGGCGGGCCTCAGCCGGGGGTGCGGGCGTCCGACGGGACGCAGTAGTAGTCCTGGAACGGCGGCGCGGCGCTGGTCAGGTGCCTGCAGTGCCGGGAGATCCACACCAGACGCGGGTCCCTGGTCGGGAACGCGAACACGAGATGGAACTCGCCGCGTGCGATGTCGGCGCGCAGCTCGTCCAGCGTGGGGCGCGGCATCGTGCCGGTGAAGCCGCCGATGGGCAGCACCTCGTCGCCGTGCGGATAGCTGAACACCGACGCCACCGCCGCGGACTGGACGGCCAGCAGGTCCGGCGCGCCCGCCCTGGCCGCCTCCAGTGCGGGCAGGCTGCGCGCCACGAGCCGAGGGGTGGCGACGAAGAGCCGGTCGACGCCCGCGGCGGTGCGGGCGGACTCGAACGGGGTGTCGAAGGCGCCCCGTTCGCGCACCACCAGCAACGCCGACGCCACGGCCGGGACCAGCAAGATCGCCACCGCGGCCGTACCCAGACCGGTGCGTAGCAGCCGCTCGTCGGCACGCCGGGCCGCTGAGATCAGCAGCAGCGCCACCGCGGCCAGCGCGACCACGCCGAGCACGGCCGGCAACCAGCGCGGCGCGGACCGCCCCGCGCCCAGAAGCAGGGCACCCGCATACGACGCGGTGCCCGCCACAGCGGCGGCGGCGAGGATCCGCAGCCGCACCGAGCCGCGGTGCGCCCACGCGTCGACCAGCCCGATCCCGCACAGCGCCGCGACCGCGGGGGCCAGCGCGGCGGTGTAGTAGGCGTTGATCGTGGCGGTGAGGGAGAACGCCACGGCGAGCGTGACCAGCCAGGTCCCCCACAGCAGGTACCCGGCCCGGACCGGGTCGGTGCGCGGCATCCTCCGGCTGCTGAGCAGGCCCGCGACCGCGACGACCAGCCCGAGCGGCAGCAACCAGCCCGCGTCGCGGCCGAGGTCGCCGGTGAGCAGGCGGTCCCAGCCCGGTGGCGCGCTGGGGCTGAGCAGCGCGAGCCCCTGGCCGAGGAGGATCTGCGGCGGGCTCTGTTCGCCGACCCGGCCGAATCCGTTGTAGACGAAGACCTGCGCGAACAGCGAGCCGCTGCGGCTGCCGTCCACGTAGGGGCGGGCGCCCGCGGGCACGGCCGTCACGGCGAGCATCCACAGCAGCGACACCGCACCGGCGGTCAGCCCGCCCACCGCGGCGTGGCGTACCCGCTGCCGTCGAGGTCCGGGTGCCGCGACCAGGTAGGCGAGCCCGAGCGCGGGCAGCACCAGCCAGGCCTCCACCATCTTGGCCTGGAAGGCCAGCCCGACCCAGATCCCGGCGGCCACCAGCCGCCACTGCCGTCCGTCGCGCAGCGCGGCGGACACCGCGTCCGCGGCGAGCACGACCAGCAGGATCATCAGCGAGTCGGAGATGTTGCCCCGGTTCAGCGCGACGACGGAGGGGCTGGCCGCGAGCACCACCGCGGCGGCGAGCCCGGCGGCCGGGCCGCCGAGCCGTCGGACCGCCCGGTAGAGCACCAGCACGGTCAGCACGCCCTCGACCACCTGCGGAAGCACCAGGGTCCAGGTGTGCACGCCCAGCAGCCGGGCAGCCAGCGCCTGGACCCAGAACGCGCCGGGCAGCTTGTCCAGCGTCACCGTGCCCGCGGGGTCGAAGGCGCCGAAGGCGGAGTCGTGCCAGCTGCCCGCCATGCTCCGCACCGCCGCGGCGTAGTACGGCTCGAGCGGTACCCGGTCCAGTACCCAGGCGTACGAGATGCCGGCGAGAACAGACGTCAGCCCCAGCACGATCCGGACGGCCGCACCGTGGCGGCCGCCCTGGTCGGCCATCGGCTCAGCATGGAGCGGAATGCTGGTCGCGGTCATCGATTCCCCCAGTGCCTCTCCGGACGGCGATCAAGCTACCCCGGCGCCGCCGAACGGTCGATCGAGTTTCCGCCACCGTCTTCCCGGTGCTCAACGGGACATAGATGTGGTAATTGAAGCTGGCACTGATTTGTCGGGGTCGACCTGCCGGCACATTTCAGGGACAAAGTCGTCCTCTCGCTGGGTGTCACGTAGGCTCCGCCTTTCTCTCACCACCATTTCCTGAGCTTGGCCGGCAGATCGTTCAGCCAGAACTTGAGCTGTGCGTTCACCCGGTCTTCTCCTGGGCAAGCACCTGCTGCTCCTGCGCGGAGAGCGGCGCGGCCCTGCCGTGCTCCAGGAGTCGCCCACCGATCTTGGCGTCGTTGATGACGTCCTGGCGTAGCAGGCCAAGGACCGTTGCCCTCGTAGAGCTGGTTGGCCTTCGGGTTGGCGGTCCGGAACTCCGTCACCGCGTCGGTCACCGCTTTCTCGAGCGGCGCCGTCGCGTCGTCGCGGTGGCGTTCGGCGGCGTCCAGCAACAGGTCGTGGCGGATCGAGCTGCGCCACGAACGATCGATCGGTTCTTGCAGCGCGTCCTCCCGCCGGCCCGTCCGAGAAGTTCCACGAACACCATTCAGCTTGCGGCGAAATCCGGCCTTTGTTACCAGTGTCGGGAATTGTCGGTGTTCATGGATAAAATCTGATCGTGCAGCGGCAGTTGATTCCGGAAGGGCTGGCGGAGATGGCGCCGGGCCCGGAGTTGGCCGCGCTCCTGGACGGAATGGATATCCGGACCCTCACCGGGGACGATCTGGTGGACGTGCTGCGCGCCAGGGCGCGGCAGCTCTCACACGAACAGGCTCGCCTGCTGGCGACCATGGCCGAGCTGGCGATCCGCGATCCGGACGCCGCACCGGACGAGGTGGCCCGGCTCGACGAACCCGCGGAGTTCGCTGCCGACGAGATCCGGGCGGCGCTGGCCTGGACCCGCACCGCTGCCGACCGCGAACTCGGCTTCGCCGAAACCCTGACGACAGTCCTGCCGCGAGTGTTTGCCGCACTGGAATGCGGCCAGATCTGCCGCAGCAAGGCCTGGGTGTTCGCCGACCTGCTGGCGGGCCTGAGCGCAGAACACAGAGACGCGGCCTGCGCGCGACTGCTGCCGGTGGCGGGCAGGCTCACCACCGGCGAGTTGGCTGCGCGACTCAAGCGCCTGGTCATCGCCTTCGATCCGGGCTGGGCCGCCCGGCGCTATGCGACCGCGGTGCGCGGGCGCAACGTGATCGGATATCTCGCCGAGGACGGCAGCGCCACCATCACCGGAACGCAGCTGCCCGCCGACCACGCGGCGACCGCGTGCGCCCATGTCGAGGGACTCGCCAAAGCGGCCAAGCGCGCCGGGCATCCGGGGCGGGTCGGCTCCGTGCGGGCCGACGTCTACCTCGGGTTGCTGAACGGCCGGTGGCAGCACCTGACCCGCGACCAGATCATCAGCGACCTGCTGGCCGGTGCCGATCGAACGCAGGACACGGCGAAGCCACCCGCGCAGCCAACCCAGCGGCCTTCGGGAGTGGAGCTGCGGGTCAAGCTGAGCACGCTGCTGGGCAGGGATCGCCATCCCGGGGAGATCGCGGGTTGGGGGCCGGTCACCGCCGAGACCGCCCGTTCGCTCGCGGCAGCCCAGCGCGGCGGGGAATGGCGCTACGCCGTCACCGACGCCGGCGGCCACCTGCTGCGGGCCGGGATCACCCGCAGGCGCCCCGACCGCCGAACCGGGCCGAGCCGGGGCGGGGTGGTCGAACTGCACGTGCCCGCCGCCCAACTCGCCGAACTCGCCGCCCAACCTGGCAGGAGCGGCCCATGGGCACCGGTGATCCGCGACCTCGCCGCCCAGAACACCGGCCACGCGGCGGCACAGGATCCGACCGCTCGATTCGCCGGAGCAGGTCTGCGCCGCCATGTGCAGATCCGCGACCGCCGCTGCGTCGGCCCCGGCTGCCGCTGCCCGGCCCGCGACGCCGATCTGGACCACACCGTCGACCACGCCCGCGGCGGGCTCACGGTCGACACCAACACCGGGCCACTGTGTCGTCACGACCACCGGCTCAAACACGAAGGCGGCTGGCGGCTGCACCAGACCAGCCCGGGTCACTTCACCTGGATCAGCCCGCTGGGCAGGCGATACGACACCCGACCGCAGCCGATCGATCCCGGCTACGCCCCGCCACAACCGCCATGACCAGCCGGAGCCGACCGTGCGATCAGCACTTGAACCTCCCGTCACGGGAGGGCTTAACGTCGACCGCGTGACCGGAAACAGCAGGCAGGAACGTCGCTGGACGATCGGGGAACTGGCGCAGGCGTGCGGGCTCACCGTCCGCACGCTCCACCACTACGACGAGATCGGCCTGCTGTCGGCGAGCGAGCGGACCCGCTCAGGTCACCGCCGCTACACCGAGGCGGACCTGCGGCGGCTGTACCGGGTGCGGGCGCTGCGCGGGCTCGGCCTGTCGCTGGACGAGGTCAGGACCACATTGGACGAGAACTCCGACGACCTCGCGGCGCTGGCCGGCCTGCTCACCGCGCAGCTGCGCGAACTGGAGGTCAGCGCCGGGCGGATCGCGGCGCTGCGCACCCAGATCGGCGAACTGCTTCGCGAGATCGGCAGCCCGGCCGGACCTGATCCACAGCAGATCATGACCACTCTGGAGATGATCAAGACCCAGTGGCTCGACCTGGCCGAGCGGCTGCGGCGCCACCAGCAGGAGGGCACCCCGCCCGAGGCGGCGCCGGTGCAGACCCTGGTGCGCCGCTGGGACGAGCTGGCCGAGCGGTTCCACGGCGGCGACGAACAGATCAAGGCCGCCGCCGCCCGGATGTGGGCGGAGAACCGCGCCGAGATCAGCGCCCGCATGGACTGGTCCGCCGACCGGACCGATGACCTGCTGGCCTATCTGGCCCGGGCGAGGCAGGCGGGCGGCGGTGTCAGCTCCCGCCTCCGCTGAGCTGCCCGGGAACGGTCAGCTGCTGCACCAGGCCGCCTGCGGGCACCCGGTCCGCGGCGACCGCCCACAGGTCGTGATCGCGCGGCCGGCCACCGACGTCGAGGAACGCGGCCATGGTGCCCTCCCGGGTCAGGCCGGCGCGCTGCATGGTCCGGGCGGCTGCCTCGTTGTCGGTCCGCACCGGGGCGGTGACCCGGTGCAGGCCGAGCACGCCGAAGGCGTAGTCGACGAGCGCCGCCACCGCGACGGCCCCGATCCCGCGCCCGCCAACGGCCGAGTCCAGCCAGATCCCGAGCTCGCCGGCCCCGGTGAACCTCTCGATCCAGTCCAGCCCGCACTGGCCCGCCAGCGCACCGTCCACCTCCACCACCAGCGGCAGCGCCCGTCCCGCGCGGGCCACGCGCCGCGTGGTCAGCCAGGACGACACCCAGGTCGCCTCGGTGTGGCGCTGCTCCCAGGACAGCGACGAACTGATCCACCACGGTTCGAGCCGCTCCCGCTCGGCGAGCCGGACCGCTCGCCACCGTGCCCCGTCGGACATCCGCGGGCTGCGCAGCACCAGCTGCCCGCCCGCCACCTCTGTCGGGCCCAGGCGCACCCCCCAGCAGCCCGGCACCCGCGGAGTGCCGCCGGTCAGTACCCGGCGCATCGGACGCAGGTAGAACCGAGCCACCGCGACCAGCGCGGTCCCAGATTTCGGCAGTTCCATGCCGCATCTCCCGGTAACGAAAAGGAATTTTCGGCGTCGAACCCCGGCCGGCGCACGGCGACCGGGCGGTTCACTTGACCGGACTGCTCACCACACGGCGTTCCGCCAACCGGTTCACCAAACCCTTGGGCGGCACCCGCTCCGGGGTGATCGCCCAGAGATCATGGTCCCGGCGTTGGCCACCGACATCAAGGAACGACGCCATGGTGCCTTCGCGCACCATTCCCAACCGGCGGCAGCCGTTGGCCGCTGGCGAGTTGGCGGTGCACACCGGCGCGGTGACGCGCCGCAGCCCCAGCTCGCCGAAGGCGTAGTCCACCACCAGCGCGGCGGCCGCGACCCCGCACCCGCCGCGCGCGATCTTGGAGTCCATCCAGATGCCGAGCTCGCCGCCCGCGGTGAACGGATCGATCCACTCCAGCCCGCACTGCCCGGCCAGCCGCCCGTCGACCTCGACCACCAGCGGCAGTGCCCGCCCCGCGCGGGCCCGTCGCCGGGTCGCCAACCACGAGGACACCCACGCCGCCTCGGTGTGCCGTTGCTCCCAGGACAGCGAGGAGGTGAGCCACCACGGCTCGATGCGTTCCCGCTCGGCGATCCGGACCGCACACCAGTCCGTGCCGTCCGACATCCGAGGAGTGCGCAGCACCAGCTCGCGCCCGGCCACCTGCACCGGCCCCAGCCGCACCGACCAGGTCGCAGGCGGTGTGCGGTCCCGCGCGGTCAGCGCCCGGCGCACCGGCCGCAGGTAGAACCTGGCCACCGCGACTGCCGCGGCAGCCGACCTCGTCACGTCCATCCGGCTACTCCTCAGGTCGTCAATGCGTTGGATCGGACGATCCCGGCATATTCGTTACTGAGCGCAGTAGCCTTCTCGCGGGTGGTAACACTCGCAGGTGCCCCACGATACCCGGATGAACGGTGTGAACGCGTGCCCACACCTGGCCGCCGGGCCCGACGCGGTAAGAACGTCAATGGCAATCGGCGGCCTCATGGTCTGGCAATTCCGCACGGCCAGGAGCTCAAGAAAGGGCAAGGATGAGCCCACTGCGTAATCAGCTGGACCGGCTGCGACGCCGGGCCTGGCTCGTCATCGCGATCACCTTCCTGGCGACGCTCGGTGCGGTGGCCGCCTCGCTGGGCCAGCAGTCGACCTACACCGGCAGGGCCACGCTCACCATCGTCTCCACCGACCGCGCCCCGGAACAGGACGCGCCGCTGGCACAGGGCTACGCGGAGTACTTCAACGAGGTGTCCTACCAGCAGGTGCTCGCCAAGAAAGCCGGCGTGCCCAGTGACGTCACGTTCAGCGCGAGGACCGCGGCGACGAGCCCCATCGTCTACGTCGAGGCCACCGCGAAGAACTCCGCGACCGCCAGCTCCGCCGCGGCGACCATGGCGAAGGCGTTCGTCGACGACCTGAACTCGCACCTGCAGGCCGACAACGACGGCACCCTCGCGGACCTGCGCAACCAGGTCAACTCCGAGCGCGCGCTGCTGGACACGCTGCGGGAGTCGAGCCCGGAGGCGCAGCTGGCCACCGAGACCATCCTGTCGCTGCAGAACCAGATCAACACGCTGCAGACCAACACCACCAACAAGCTGCGCCCGCTGCAGCTCAACGCGGGCGTCTCGGAGAACTCGCCGAACGTGGCGCAGGACGGCGCGCTGGGCCTGGTCGGTGGGCTGATCCTCGGCTGCGTCGCCGCGCTGGCCTTCGCCGGCGTGGAGAACCGGATGTCCACCGCGCACGAGGTGCGCGACCAGCTCGGGCTGGAGACGCTCGCCGTCGTACCGGGCGGGCGGTCCAAGACCAGCACCCGCGTCGAGCGGCTCAAGCGGCTCGCCAACATCGTCAGCCTCAGCGACCTGCACGGGTCGGCGACCGTCGCGGTCACCTCGCCACGGTCGACCCCCGGCACGGCCGTGGTCGCCGAGGGCCTCGCGTACTACCGCGCGATCCAGGGTGAGCGCACCCTGCTCATGCGGGCCAACCTGCACCAGCCCGCCCGCGGCTTCCGGCGCCGCGACGACCGCCCGGCGCCCGCGGGCCTGGCCGACCTGCTCGCCGGGCCGCAGCAGATCGGTCTGGAGGGGAAGCTGGCACCCGGGTGGTGCCCGACCATGAAGGTGCTGCCCGCGGGCAACTCGCAGGACGACCCCTACGCGCTGTTCGGCCGGGACCGGTTCGCCGAACTGGTGCAGCGCGGCGCCGACGTCGCGGACCTGGTGGTCATCGAGGCGCCGGGGATCATCGACGCCGCCGAGGGCCAGGTCATCTGCGCCGCGGCGGACCGCACGATCCTGGTCATCGAGGAGGACGCCACCCGCGCCGCGGACGCGGCCGAGGCCTGCCAGCTGCTGGAACAGGTCGAGGCCACGGTGCTCGGTGTGGTGATCGTCGGGTCCAACGCCGACCGGGGCGAACAGCTGGCCGAGACGCCGGACACCCGTCCGGCGCCGATGCCACCCACCAACGGCTACCAGGGTCCCTCGGAGCACCTGCTGGACACCTGGGCGCCCGCCCCCAGCCCGGCCTTCGACAGCGATCGCGGCGACTCCCGGTCCTGACGGCCGGCTCGTCACCTACCGACTCCTGGAGGGGGAAGGGTGAAGCAGCAGCAGGAGGAGGTGACCGAACCGGCGCGCAGGCCGATGCGGTGGGTGCCTCTGGTGGCGTTCGTCGCCACGCTGGCCGTGCAGTTCGCGCTGGTGCTCACCGGCCCCGCCAACGTCGGGCTGGCCATCGTCCTCGTCGCGGTGGGCATGGCGCTGGTCTTCGCCGGGCTGGACAGCCCCATATTCGCGGTGACGATGCTGCTCTTCTCCGCCTTCCTGCGGCTCGCGCTGCCGAAAGCCGGGCTGCCCTCCGAACCGTTCGTGTTCGCCTACCTCGGGGTGCTGCTCGCCACCGCGCTCGCGGTGACCCGCCGGGTGAACCAGATCCCGAAGCTGGGCGCGGTCGAAGTGGTGATGGGGCTCTACCTGGCGTGGAACATCGGCTCCGCGCTCGCCCCGCACAGCCTCCCGGCGACGCTGCCGAGTACCGGCGAGGACGTGGCGGTGTGGCGCTTCATCCTCACCGGCACGCTGATGCCGTTCACGCTCTACCTCGTCGGCCGGTTCGTGTTCGACCGCGAATCGGTGGTGCGCAGGCTGCTGTGGATCATCCTGGGCCTGGCCGGCTACTCGGCCGCGGTGAGCCTGCTGCAGTTCTACGGTCCGGCCGCCCTGGTGTGGCCGCGCTACATCGTCACCGCCCCGGAATGGCCGGGCCGCGCGGTCGGCGTGTTCAACCAGCCGGTGGTCAACGGCCTGGTGCTGGTGATCGGGTTCGCCGTGGGGCTCTACCTCGCCGCACAGCCGGGCGAGCCGATGTGGCGCAAGGTGCTCAGCGGCGGGGTCGCGGTGGCGTCGGTGCCCGGGATCTACCTCACCCACACCCGCGCGGTGTGGCTGGTCTTCGCGCTGGTGCTGGTCGCCGGTGCGGTGTGGGCGCGGAACTTCCGGGTCGGCTTCGTGGTGACCCTCGCCGCCGCGGTCGCCACGGTCGCACTGGACTGGTCGACGTTCACCAGCAGCGACCGGGCCGCGGGCGGGGTGGCGTCCACCAACGAGGTGGACGACCGGCTCAACATCGCCGCCACCTCGATATGGGCCATCGAGCAGAAGCCGATCGCGGGCTGGGGGATAGGCCGGTTCATCCAGCTCAACACCTACCACCACAAGCAGTGGTCGCCCGAGATCAAATGGGAGCGCGGCTACGGCATCGCCTCGCACCACAACGAGCTCGGCATCACCGCGGAGCTCGGCGTCATCGGGCTCGTGCTGTGGCTCGCGGTGGTGGTGCTGGTCGGGCACCGGCTGTTCGTCGCGCTGCGCACGCTGCCCGTCGCCGGGTTGTGCGGCCGCGGGCTGGCGCTCATCGCAGCGATGGGCTTCGTGAGCTGGCTGGTCACCGGGCAGACCGTGGACCTGCGCTACTTCGAGTTCCTCAACGCACTGGTGATGCTGCTGGTGGGCATCGCGGTCGGCGCCGCGGAACGCTCCCGCGGCGCACCGGGCACCACCGGCGCTCCGCTCGGCGCCCGACCTGCTGTGCTGGCCAGGACATGACCGGCCGCCGAGCGCTCTGGGTGTCGACCGGGCTCACCACCAGGGGCGGTGTGTCGAGCTGCGTGCGGACCTTCCAGGGCACCCCGCTGTGGGAGATGTGGTCCATCCGGCATGTCGCCACCCATCGCGACGGCTCGGCGGTCACCCGGATCCTCGCGTTCCTGCGCGGGCTGGGCGCCTACCTCTATGCGGTCACCGTCCACCGGCCCGACGTCGTGCACCTGCACATGGCCTCCTACGGCAGCTTCATCCGCAAGGCGACGCTGGCCAGGATCGCGAGGCTGTTGCGGCTGCCGGTGGTGCTGCACATCCACGGCAGCGAGTTCGCCCTCTTCCACGAGCGCGCCCCCCGGCTGCTGCAGCGGATCATCGTCGCCACGCTCACCGACGCCCGTGCCGTCGTCGCGCTCGGCGACCGCTGGGCGCGCCGGCTGCGCGAGATCGCCCCCGCGGCGAGCATCACGGTGATCCCCAACGCGATCCCGATCGGCGAACCGGTCAGCCAGCCCGGCGAGCACGAGGACGTCCACGTGGTGTTCCTCGGCGCGATCGGCGACCGCAAGGGCGCTTTCACGCTGCTCGACGCCTGGGGCCAGGTCGTCGGTCCGGGCGGTGCCGCCGCCCGGCTGACCATCGCAGGCGACGGGGAGATCTCCCGAGCCAGGACCGCCATCGGACGGCTCGGCCTCGGCGACTCGGTCGAGATCCGCACCTGGATGACCCCCGCGCAGACCAGGGAACTGCTGCGGTCGGCACACGTGCTGGTGCTGCCGTCGCGTGACGAGGGGCAGCCGATGGCCGTGCTGGAGGCCATGGCCAACGGGCTCTGCGTGGTGGCCAGCACCGCGGGCGGCATCCCCGATCTGATCGTCGACGGCACGAGCGGGGTGCTGATCCCGCACTCGGACGTCGACGCGCTGGCCGATGCCCTCCGCCGCGTCCTCACCGACCACGAGACCCGCGCCCGGCTGGGCACCGGGGCACTGGAGCGGGCCCGGCAGAACTTCGACGTCGACGTGGTGTGGAAGCGCTTCGACCTGCTCTACCGCGAGGTGCTCGGGTGAGTCCACTGAATCCACGGCGTCCACGGGGTCCACGGGGTCAACGGCGGAGCGGCGCACGGCGGGACACCGGGCCGCTGCGGGTGCTGTACGTGGTCCCCGACCTCGGTGTGGGCGGCGCGGAGCGCCACGTCACCACGCTGCTGCCTGCGCTGGACCGCGACCGGTTCGCCCCGGCCGCGGTGTGCATCGGGCCGGAAGGGGCGCTGTTCGGCGGGCTCGCCGCGCACGGTGTCCCGGCGCACGCCCTGGGCCGGAGCAAGAAGCAGTTCCTGCTCGCGCTCGCCGGCCTGGTCCGCCTGATGCGCCGGACCCGGCCCGACGTGGTGATCACCCGCGGCTACAACGCCGAGATGCTGGGCCGGATCGCCGCCGTGCTGAGCCGGGTGCCGCGTCGCGTGGTGTGGGTGCACAACTGTGGCGACCTGGAACCCCGCGGCCGGCTGCGCCGTCTCGCCGACCGGCTGCTCGACCCGGCCACCAGCGCCTACTACGGCGTCGCACACGGCCAGGTCCGGTATCTCACCGACGAGCTGGGGTACCCGGAGGACAAGATCCGGGTGATCCCCAACGGCACCGACCCCGCCGCACTGGCCTACGACCCGGCCGCCGGCCGCGACCCGGCCCTCGCCGAGGCGCTCGGGCTGGCGCCGGACGACGCGGTGGTCGGCGTACTCGCGGCGCTGCGTCCGGAGAAGGACCACGCCACCCTGCTGCGGGCCGCCCGGCTGGTGCTCGACGAGTTCCCCCGGGCGCGGTTCCTGGTGGTCGGCGACGGGCCGGCCGGTGCCGGGCTGAAGCAGCTCGCCGTGGACCTGGGCATCGCCGACCGGGTGGTCTTCACCGGCTCCCGTTCCGACGTCGGTGACCTGCTCAGGGTGATGGACGTCTTCACGCTCGCCTCGTTCACCATCGAATGCGCCCCGATGGCGCTGCTGGAGGCGATGGCCGCAGGCAGACCCGCGGTGTGTACCGCGGTCGGCGGGGTGCCGGACATGATCGAGGAAGGGGTCACCGGGCACCTGGTGGCGCCCCGCGACCCGCGCGCGCTGGCCGATGCGTACCTGTCACTGCTGCGCGACCCGGAGCAGGCCGCCAAGATGGGCCGCGCGGCGCGCGAACGCCTGGAGCGCGAGTTCACCCTGGACGGCAGCATCCGGGCCGCTGAGCGGGCCATCGAGGAGACCGTCCACGGTGCCCGGCCGCAGCCGCTGCGGCTCACCGTCGTCCTCGACCTGCTCTCCGTCGGCGGCGCGGAGATCCTCCTGCTGCACCTGCTGCGCACGCTCGACCCCGCTGTCGTGGCTCCGCGGGTGCTCTGCCTGCGGGAAGCGGGTGCGCTCGCGCCGGACTTCCGTGCCGCCGGAGTCCCGGTCGACGTACTCCCCGCGGCCGGTGGCCCGCGCGGTCAGCTGGGCCGGGTCGCCCGGCTGGTGCGCTACTACCGGCACCACCGCACCGACGCGGTGCTGGTGACCCACCACCACCGGGCCGCGCTCACCCTCGGGCGCATCGCGGCCCGGCTGGCCGGGGTGCGGGCCAACCTGGTCGCCGCGCACGACATGGACCTCACCTCGGCCGGCAAGCGCTGCCTGCCGCGCCGGGACGTGGAGACGCTGTTCCTGTCCAGCGCGCTGGTGCTGCTGGCCGAGAGCCAGGGGCACTACCTGCACCGCGAGGAGGGCGTCGGACGGTTCCCGTGGCGGCGGATCCCCGAGGTGGTGATCCCCAACGGCATCCCGCTGCCCGCGGCGCCCACGCCTGCCGATCGCACCACGGCGCGCGCCGTGCTCGGCATCGACGCGGCGGACTTCGTGGTCGGCATCGTCGCGCGGCTGTCCGCACAGAAGGCACACCACGTGCTGTTCGACGCGGTCGCCCGGCTGGCGCCCACCCATCCCCGGCTACGGCTGGTCGTCGTCGGCGAGGGCGAGCGGGACGCCGAGCTGCGCGCGCTCGCGACCCAGCTCGGCATCGCCGACCGGGTGCTGTTCACCGGTGTCCGGCGCGATGTCGGGACGCTGCTGCCCGGCTTCGACGTGTCCTGCCTGTCCTCGGTCCACGAGGGGGCGCCGATCACCGTGATCGAGTCGATGGCGGCGGGCGTGCCGGTCGTGGCCACCGACTGCGGCGCGCTGCGCGACATGGTGACCGACGGCGCGGAGGGCTTCCTGGTGCCGGTGGGCGATGCCGCCGCGCTCGCCGACCGCATCGCCCGGCTCGCCGCGGACCCCGCGCTGCGCGCCGAGCAGGGTGCGCGTGGCAGGTCGCGGGCCGAGCGGGACCACCGCATCGAGCGCACCGCACACGGCTTCGAGCAGCTGCTCACCTCGCTCGTCACCGCTCGACGGTGACCGTCCGGAAAGGAACCACTGTGGACACCCGACGCCCACGTGTGCTGATCCTCGTCGAGAACCTGTCGGTGCCGCTGGACCGCCGCGTCTGGCAGGAGAGCCGGGCGCTGGTCGACGCGGGCTACGACGTCGTGGTCATCTGCCCGATGGGGTCCAAACAGGACACCGAGCCCGAGGTGACCATCGACGGGGTGCGGATCCTGCGCTACCCGCTGCGGGCGGCCACCGGCGGCCCGGCCGGCTATCTGCGCGAGTACGGGCTCGCGCTGTGGCACACATTGCGCCTGGCGCTGCGGGTGCGCCGGGAGGGACCGGTCGACGTGGTGCACGCCTGCAATCCGCCCGACCTGCTGTTCCTGCCCGCGCTACCGCTCAAACTGCGCGGCGCCAAGTTCCTCTTCGACCACCACGACCTGGTGCCGGAGCTGTTCCTGTCCCGCTTCCCCGGCCGTGGCCCGCTGCTGTTCCGGGCATCGGCGTTGCTGGAGCGGGTCACCTTCGCCCTGGCCGACGCGGTGATCTCGACCAACGAGAGCTACCGCCGGGTGGCCGTCGAGCGCGGCAGGATGGCGCCGGAGCGGGTGGCGGTGGTGCGCAGCGCACCGGACCTGAGCCGGTTCGTCCGGCGCGACCCGGACCCGTCGCTGCGCCGCGGCAAGCGCCATCTCGCCGCCTACATCGGGGTGATGGGGCCGCAGGACGGCGTCGACTACGCGCTGCGCGCACTGGCCCACCTGCGGCACGAGATCGGGCGCGACGACCTGCACACCATTTTCATGGGCTCGGGCGACACGTTCGACGAGATGGTCGCGCTGGCCGGGCAGCTCGGGCTGGCCGACTGCGTGGAGTTCACCGGCCGGGTGCCCGACGAGTACGTGCAACGCTGTCTGTCCACAGCGGATGTCTGCCTGTCCCCCGACCCGCACAACCCGCTCA
>DASXOL010000065.1:0-20324 GCA_036494295.1 Pseudonocardiaceae bacterium | reverse complement strand
GGTCGGCCGCGAGCGCGGCACCACGATCATGACCGTCACCGACTGCGTGGAGATGGGCATCGAAGCCGCCGCGCAGCGCGCCCTCGACGTCGCATGGGACGGCGCCGACGCCGTCTGGCTGTCCTTCGACGTCGACTGCCTCGACGCCGCGTTCGTCCCCGGCACGGGCTGGCCCGAGCCCGGTGGCTTCCTGCCCCGCGAGGTCCTGAAGTTCATCCAGCTCATCGCCGAGCGGCCGCTGGCGGGCATCGAAGTCGTCGAGTGCTCGCCGCCCTACGACAACGCGGAGATCACGTCGCTGATCGCGACACGGGTCATCTGCGACACCCTCGGCTGCCTCGTACGGGCCGGCCACCTACCGCGGAAGGCGGTCCGATGAGCACTCAGACCCTGACCACGAGCCCGGAGCAGGACCGGGACGCCGAGGACCTGCGCAGCATCGGGTACCGGCAGGAGCTGCACCGCAGGCTCGGCTGGTTCTCCTCGTTCGCCGCCGGGTTCTCCTTCGTCTCGATCCTCACCACGGTCTTCCAGCTCTTCGCGCTGGGCTACAGCTTCGGCGGTCCGGCCTTCTTCTGGACCTGGCCGCTGGTGTTCGCCGGCCAGATCTGCGTGGCGCTGGTGTTCGCCGAGCTGGCCACCAGCTGGCCGCTGGCCGGATGCATCTACCAGTGGTCGCGCCGGCTCGCGGGCGAGAGCGTCGGCTGGTTCGCGGGCTGGGCGATGATGGTCGGCTACATCGTCAGCGTCGCGGCCATCGGCATCGCGCTGCAGGCGGTGCTGCCCGCGGTGTGGTCCGGGTTCCAGATCGTCGGCTCCGACCCGTCCATCACCTCCGCCTCCGGCGCGGCCAACGGCATCCTGCTCGGCTCGGTGCTGATCGCGCTGGCCACGGTGATCAGCGCGGTCGGCGTGCAGTTCATGGCGCTGATCAACGGGATCGGCGTGACCTGCGAGATCATCGGCGTGGTGCTGCTGCTCGCGCTGCTGTTCGGGCACGTCGAGCGCGGCCCCGCCGTGGTCACCAGGACGCTCGGGGTGTCCGGGCACAGCCCGTACCTGTACGCGTTCCTGGCCTCCACGCTGATGGCGGCCTACGTGATGTACGGGTTCGACAGCGCGGCGGAGCTGTCCGAGGAGACCAACCAGCCGCGGCGGGTGGTGCCCTCGGCGATCCTGCGCGCGCTGCTGGTGTCGTTCGTCGGCGGCGGGCTCATGATCCTGGCCGCGCTGATGGCGGCGCCGTCACTGACCGACGGTCAGCTCGCCAGCGGCGGCATCGCCTACGTCATCACCAGCAGGCTGGACACCACGCTCGGCCGCGCACTGCTCGCCGTGGTGGCGATCGCGATCGTGTCCGCCTGCCTGGCGATCCAGAACTCGGCGTCGCGGGTGATGTTCAGCATGGCCAGGGACGGCAGGCTGCCGGGCGCGCGGCTGCTGGCGCGGGTGCACCCGAGCACCGGGACGCCCATCCTGACCGGCGTCGCGGTGGGGGTGCTCGCCATCGCGGTCCTGCTGATCAACCTGGGCAACCCGGCCGCGTTCGCCGCCGTCACGAGCACCTCGGTGGTGATCGTGTACCTGGCCTATCTGCTGGTGACGGTGCCCGCGCTGCGCGCCCGGCTGCGCGGTGGCCTGCCGCCGCGGCCCGCAGGCGGTTTCTCGCTGGGCCGCTGGGGAATGCCGGTGAACCTGGTCGCCGTCGGCTACGGGGTGGCCATGATGGTCAACATCGCCTGGCCGCGGGCCGAGGTGTACGACCCGGCAGGCTCCAGCTGGGTGCTGCAGTACTCGGCGGTGCTGTTCGTGGCCGGGTTGGCGGTGGTCGGGTTCGTGGTGCACCGGGTGCTGCGCCGCCGCCGCGGTGCGCCGGCCGTCCCCGCTGCCGTTCCGGAGGGCACTCCGGTGGCGGAGGTCGCCGTCGCGGAAGGCTGAGCGTGCCGCGGCGGGCCGGATGAGCGCCGGGGCGCGTGGGAGGATGGCGGTGTGCTGCGCTGGATCACCGCGGGGGAGTCCCACGGACCTGCCCTGGTCGCCGTGCTGGAAGGCATGGTGGCCGGAGTCGAGGTCACGTCCAAGGACGTGCAGGCCGAGCTGGCCCGCCGACGGCTCGGGCACGGCCGTGGTGCCCGGATGAAGTTCGAGGCCGACGAGGTCGAGTTGCTGGGCGGCATCCGGCACGGAACCACCCTGGGCGGCCCGGTCGCGATCCGGATCGGCAACACCGAATGGCCGAAGTGGGAGACCGTGATGGCGGCCGACCCGGTGGATCCCGACGTGCTGGCCGCGCAGGCGCGCAACGCGCCGCTCACCCGCCCCCGCCCCGGGCACGCCGACCTGGCCGGGATGGCGAAGTACGGCTTCGACGACGCCCGCCCGGTGCTGGAGCGGGCCAGCGCGCGGGAGACCGCGTCCCGGGTCGCGCTGGGCACGGTCGCCAAGGCGTTCCTGCGCCAGGCGCTGGGCGTCGAGGTGCTCTCCCATGTGGTGTCGCTGGGCGAGGTGGACGCCCCGGCCGGAGTGCTGCCCGGCCCCGGCGACCTGGAACGGGTCGACGCGAGCCCGGTTCGCGCCTATTCCGACGAGGCGACCGCCGCGATGGTCGCCGAGGTGGACGCCGCCAAGAAGGACGGCGACACCCTCGGCGGGGTCGTCGAGGTCGTCGCGCACGGGCTGCCGGTGGGACTGGGCTCGTTCGTGCACTCCGACCGGCGACTCGACTCGCGGCTGGCAGGCGCCCTGATGGGTATCCAGGCCATGAAGGGCGTCGAGGTCGGTGACGGGTTCACCACCGCGCGGCGCCGGGGCAGCGCGGCGCACGACGAGATGGCACCCGGACCCGACGGCGTGGTCCGCTCCACCAACCGGGCGGGCGGCCTGGAAGGCGGCATGACCAACGGCGAGGTGCTACGGGTGCGCGCCGCGATGAAGCCGATCTCGACCGTGCCCCGTGCGCTGTCCACCGTGGACGTGGCCACCGGTGAGGCCGCGGTGGCGATCAACCAGCGCTCCGACGTCTGCGCGGTACCCGCCGCCGGCGTCGTGGCCGAGGCGATGGTCGCGCTGGTGCTCGCGGACGCGGCGCTGGAGAAGTTCGGCGGCGACTCGCTGCCCGAGACCGTCCGCAACGCCCGCGCCTACCAGGAGTCCCTGCGCACACGCTGACACCCGGCTGGCCGTTTCCCGGCGTCTCCTGGTCCCACGCCCGGTGCATTCGAGGTGCCGGCGGCCCCCCGCGTGGGATAGAACTGCCCTGATGGGACGGGCGTACGTGGTGGGCACGTGGGACACCAAGGGCACCGACCTGGGTTATGTCGCCGCGCTCGCCCGCGCGGCCGGGGCGGACGTCGTGAGCGTGGACGTCTCGACCCAGGATCCCGACCGCGGCGGGGCCGACGTCGGTGCCCGGCAGGTCGCCGCGTACCACCCGGACGGCGAGGACGCCGTGTTCACCGGCGACCGCGGCTCCGCGGTCGGGGCGATGGCGATCGCGCTGCGGCGGTTCCTGCTCGCCCAGCCGGACGTCGGCGGCGTGCTGGGACTCGGCGGCTCCGGCGGTACCGCGCTGATCACCCCGGCGATGCGCGCGCTGCCGGTGGGCCTCGGGAAGATCATGGTGTCGACGGTGGCCTCCGGCGATGTCGCGCCCTATGTCGGCGCGTCCGACATCGCGATGCTGCATTCGGTGACCGACGTCGCCGGGCTGAACCGGATCTCCCGGCGGGTGCTGGGCAACGCCGCGCACGCGCTGGCCGGCATGGCCACCCATCAGGTGCCCGATGCGGCCGACCGACCCGCGGTGGCGCTCACGATGTTCGGCGTCACCACCGCCAGCGTGACCGCGGTGACCCAGCGCCTCGGCGACGGTGTCGACGCCCTGGTCTTCCACGCCACCGGCACCGGAGGGCGGGCCATGGAGAAACTGGTCGACGACGGGCTGGTGGGCGCGGTCGTGGACATCACCACCACCGAGGTGTGCGACCTGATCGCGGGTGGGGTGTTCGCCGCGGGCCAGGACCGGCTGGACGCGATCGCCCGCACCCGGGTGCCCTACGTCGGATCCTGCGGCGCGCTCGACATGGTCAACTTCGGGGCGCCCGACACGGTGCCCGCGCGCTACGCCGACCGGCTGTTCTACGAGCACAACCCGCAGGTGACGCTGATGCGCACCACGCCGCAGGAGTGCGTCGCCGTCGCGCGGTTCCTCGCGCGCAAGCTCAACGCCTGCCCCGGGCCGGTGCGGTTCCTGCTGCCCACCGGAGGGGTCTCCGCGCTCGACGCGCCGGGCGCGCCGTTCTGGGACCCGGAGGCCGACGAGGCCCTGTTCGCCACCCTGGAGCGCGAGGTGGAGCAGACCGCCGAGCGGCAGGTGACCCGGCTGCCGCACCACGTCAACGACCCGGAGTTCGCCGACGCGCTGGTGAGCGCGCTGCGGGAGATCCGGTCATGACCCGCTTCGCCCGCGCGGAACTCGTCGAGCGGTTCCAGGACATGGCCCGGCGCGGCGAGCCCATCGTCGGCGGCGGCGCCGGCACCGGCCTCTCGGCGAAATGCGAGGAAGCGGGCGGGATCGACCTCATCGTCATCTACAACTCGGGCCGCTACCGCATGGCCGGCCGCGGTTCCCTCGCCGGGTTGCTCGCCTACGGCAACGCCAACGAGATCGTGGTCGAGATGGCGGCCGAGGTGCTCCCGGTGGTGCGGCAGACGCCGGTGCTGGCCGGGGTCAACGGCACCGATCCGTTCATGATCACCGACCGGTTCCTGCGCGAGCTGTCCGACCTCGGCTTCGCGGGCATCCAGAACTTCCCCACCGTGGGCCTCATCGACGGCGTGTTCCGGGCGAACCTGGAGGCGACCGGGATGGGCTACGGCCTGGAGGTGGACCTCGTCGCCGCCGCCCGGACCGCGGACCTGCTCACCACGCCGTACGTGTTCAGCACCGAGGACGCCCGCGCGATGGCGCAGGCAGGCGCCGACCTCGTCGTCTGCCACCTGGGGCTGACCACCGGCGGATCGATCGGCGCCGAGACCGCGAAGAGCCTGGACGACTGCGTCGGGCTGATCGACGAATGGGCCGCGGCCGCCCTCGACGTGCGGGACGATGTTCTCGTGCTCTGCCACGGCGGCCCGATCTCGATGCCCGACGACGCGGCGTACGTGCTGTCCAGGGCGGCGCATTGCCACGGGTTCTACGGTGCGTCCAGCATGGAGCGGCTGCCCACGGAGACCGCGCTGACCGAGCAGACCCGCGCGTTCAAGACCCGCCTGTCCCGCCAGTGACAATGACCGGCGAACGACCGACCAGCCAGCTACCGACCAGCCAGTGACCGACCAGCCAGCGACCGACCAGCCAGCGACCGATCCGGCGGAGCCGCCGGACCCACCCTGAGGAGCGGCCCATGCCCAGGCCCTATGCCAGTGGCGTCGTCCCCGCCGGCGCCGACGAGGTGTGGCGGCTCGTCCGTGACTTCGACGGCCTACCTCGCTGGCACCCGGGGATCGGCGCCAGTGAGCTCACCTCCGGCACCGCGGCCGAGGTCGGGGCGGTGCGCAGGCTCACCCTCGGCGACGGCGGCATCGTGGTGGAGCGCCTCGTCGCACTCGACGACGGTGCCCGCAGCTACACCTACGAGATCCTGGAGGGCCCGTTCGCGGTGCGCCGCTATCTCTCCACGATCAGGGTCGCGCCGGTCACCGACTCGGGCCAGGCGTTCGTGGAATGGTGGTCGGAGTACGACGCGGACGCCGCCGACGAGACCGAGCTCGACGCGGTGTTCACCAACGGCGTCTACGCGGCGGGCATCGCGGGGCTCCGCGCACGGTTCGGCGGGTGAGCACACCAGCGGCGAGCGGATCGGACACGGTGATGGACGGGCCAGTACTGATCTTGATCGGCCCTCCCGGGGCGGGGAAGAGCACCGTCGGCAAGCTGGTCGCCGCCGAACTCGGCGTCTCGTTCCGCGACTTCGACGACGACATGGAGCAGGAATGCGGGCTGCCCGCGGGGGAGCTGGTGGTGCAGCTGGGCAGGGAACGGTTCAGCGAGCTGGAGGGCAACCTGATCGGCCCGGTCCTGGCGGAGCACACCGGGGTGCTCGCCCTCGGCGGCGGCACGCCGCTGAACCCCGGCGTCCAGGAACAGCTCAAGCCGTTCCGTGTCGTGTTCCTCGACGTGGAGCTCAAGGAGCTGCTGCGGCGCGAGGGGCTGGTGACGCTGCATCCGTGGATGCTGCCCAACCCGCGGGCGCACCTGCGCAAGCTGCTCGCCGAGCGGCGGCCGGTCTACGAGGCGGTGGCCGACGCGGTCGTGTCGACGACCGGCCGCTGCGCCGAGGACGTGGCGGCGGAGGTGCTGCGCGCCCTGTAGCGGCCCTGATCCGGCGCGGCGCCGGCGGCGTGCGGGCCGGTGCGCCACTCGTGGGATGCTCCCTGCTGGGTCCGACGCGGGAGGGAGCGGCATGACCGAGACCGGGGGCCGGACCGGCGGCGGCGAGCCGATGCGGATCCGGGTGCTCACCGCCCAGCCCTACGACGTCGTCATCGGCCGGGACCTGCACGACGAGCTGCTCGACGCGACCGGCGGCGGCACCGTGGCCATCGTGCACCAGCCCACGGTCGGGACGCGTGCCGAGGCCCTGCGCGCCGCGCTGGAGGCCGCCGGTGCGCAGGCGCACCGCATCGAGGTGCCGGACGCCGAGGACGGCAAGAGCCTGGCGGTGGCCGGGTACTGCTGGGAGGTACTCGGGCGGATCGGCCTGGACCGCACCGGCACGGTCGTCGCGCTGGGCGGCGGCGCGGTCACCGACCTCGCCGGGTTCGTCGCGGCGACCTGGCTGCGCGGGGTGCGGGTCGTGCAGGTGCCCACCACGCTGCTCGCCATGGTCGACGCCGCGGTGGGCGGCAAGACCGGCATCAACACCGAGACGGGCAAGAACCTGGTCGGCGCCTTCCACGAGCCTGCGACGGTGCTGGTGGACCTGCAGACCTGCGTGACGCTGCCGCGCGCCGAGATCGTCAACGGGATGGCCGAGGTGATCAAGGCGGGGTTCATCGCCGACCCGGTGATCCTGGACCGCGTGGCGGCCGACCCGGTCGCCGCGCTGGATCCCGCCGGTCCGGTGCTGGCCGAGCTGGTCGCCCGCGCGATCCAGGTGAAGGCCAATGTGGTGGCCGCCGATCTGCGCGAGTCGCATCTGCGCGAGGTGCTCAACTACGGCCACACCCTGGGGCATGCCGTGGAGCGGCGGGAGAACTACCGCTGGCGCCACGGGTTCGCGGTGAGCGTCGGGCTCGTCTTCGCCGCCGAGCTGGCCCGGCTGGCTGGCCGGCTGGACGACGCCACCGCACACCGCCACCGTGCGGTGCTCAGCTCTGTCGGGCTGCCGACCTGCTACGACGCGGACGCGCTGCCAGACTTGGTCGAGGTGATGCGCAGCGACAAGAAGACCCGGTCCGGGGTGCTGCGGTTCGTGGTGCTCGACGGGCTGGCGAAACCCGGACGCCTGGAGGGCCCCACCCCCGAGCTGCTCGCCGCGGCGTACACGGCGGTGAGCGACGGGCCGGGTGGGGTTGGTGGCTCTTCAAGTACCACAGACGGGGGGTCGGGTAGCACTTGAAGAGCAACACACTGGGAGGAGAGCCCACGGTGAGGGTGCTGGTGCTCAACGGGCCGAATCTGGGCAGGCTCGGTGTCCGCGAGCCCGACATCTACGGCGCGACCAGCTACGGGGACCTGGTGGCGCTGTGCCAGCGGGTCAGCGCCGAGCTGGGGCTCGAGGTCGACGTCCGGCAGACCGACCACGAGGGGGAGATGCTCGGCTGGCTGCACGAGGCGGCGGACACCGCCACACCCGTCGTCCTCAACGCGGGGGCGTGGACGCACTACTCGATCGCGGTACGCGACGCCGCCGCCGAGCTGTCGGCACCCCTGGTCGAGGTGCACATCAGCAACGTGCACGCCCGGGAGGGCTTCCGGCACCACAGCTACCTCTCGGAGATCGCCTCCGGGGTGATCGTCGGCCTGGGTGTGGAGGGCTACGCGCTCGCGCTGCGCTGGATCGCGGGCCGCGGCACCACCTGAACCGTCACCGCTGACCGAGCCGCGGCACCACCTGAGCCACTGCCGGCTGAGCCGCGGGCTGCACCACCTGAGCCGCTGCGGGGCTGAGCCGTTACCGGGGTGCCGGGGCCTCGACCCGCTGGCCGACCGCGACACCCACCAGCGCGGGCACCAGCACCAGCAGCGCGGTGAAGGCGCCGCCCGCCAGCGCGCCGCCCAGCTCCTCGGGACCGGTGGCGTCCACCAGCGCCGCCTGTGCGACCAGGCCGAGCACCCCGGCGGCAGGCCCGGTCACCAGCGCCGCGATGCACCAGGTCCGGGTGGTGCCGTCGGCGCGGCGCCAGCCGTCGATCGCCCCCCACAGCATCGCGACCGCGACCAGCACGGCCAGCGCGACCGACCGGATCGCCACCGACCACTCGGGGTGCGCCCAGCGCACCGCCACCACGACGGTCTGGGCCACGGTGTGCACCACCGTCATCGCCAGCGCTCGCGTTATCCATGGCTGCACGCCAGCAGCCTAGGCACGACTACCGTCATGGACATGTCGCACCCCCGCCGCCGCGCCGCACTCCGTGCCCTCCTGCAGGAGCGTGACCTGGACGCCCTGCTGGTCACCGACCTGCTCAACGTGCGCTACCTCACCGGGTTCACCGGCTCGAACGCCGCCCTCCTGGTGCACGCCGAGGACGCCCAGGACGCCGAGGACGGGACCGTCTTCTGCACCGACGGCCGCTATCGCACCCAGTCCGAGCGACAGGTTCCCGACCTGCGCCGGGTGACCGAGCGGGCGTGTGGACGGGCGCTGGTCACCGAAGCCACCGACGCGGGCATCGGCCGGATCGGGTTCGAGAGCCACGTGGTGACCGTCGACGAGCACGGCGCCCTCGCGCGGATCGCCGGTGAGAGGCGGCTGGCGCCCGTCTCCCGGCTGGTGGAACAGCTTCGCGTGGTGAAGGACGACGAGGAGATCGCCGCGTTGCGGGCGGCCTGCGCGGCCGCGGACACTGCACTGGCCGGGTTGCTCGCCGAGGGCGGGCTGCGCCCGGGGCGCACCGAACTGGAGGTGGCCAGGGACCTGGAGGCACGGATGGTCGCGGCGGGTGCGAGCGGACCGTCCTTCGAGACCATCGTGGCGGCCGGGGTGAACTCGGCGGTGCCGCACCACCGCCCGACGCAGGCCGAGCTGCGGTCCGGCGACTTCGTGAAGATGGACTTCGGCGCCCTCGTCGACGGGTACCACTCCGACATGACTCGCACCGTCGTGCTCGCCCGCCCGGCCGGCTGGCAGCGGGAGCTCTACGACCTGGTCGCCGCGGCACAGGCGGCGGGCCGCGCGGCGCTGCGCGCGGGCGCCGACGTGCGCGACGTCGACTCGGCCGCACGCGAGGTCATCACGGCGGCCGGCCACGGCGAAAACTTCGTGCACGGCCTGGGCCACGGCGTGGGCCTACAGGTTCATGAGGCACCGGCATTGTCGCAGCTAGGGGTCGGTACACTGGCCGAGGGCATGGCGGTCACCGTCGAGCCGGGTGTGTACCTGGCGAATCGGGGCGGTGTGCGTATCGAGGACACCCTCGTCGTCTCCGGGGGCGAGCCCGAGCTCCTCACCCTGACCACCAAGGACCTCGTGGTTGCCTAGTTCCCACCCCTGGGTGGCCGGGCACGGGCACTGCTCGCCCGCGAGCACCGAAACCGCAGTGCACCACCACGCATTCATCACCATCGCATTCATCACCACCGTAAATCGACGACCGGGAGTGACGGGCTGACGTGGCCACCACCAACGATCTGAAGAACGGAATCGTGCTCAACATCGACGGCCAGCTCTGGTCCGTCGTCAACTTCCAGCACGTCAAACCAGGCAAAGGTGGCGCCTTCGTGCGGACCACCCTGAAGAACGTGCTGTCCGGCAAGGTCGTGGACAAGACGTTCAACGCGGGCACCAAGGTCGACACCGCCACCGTCGACCGCCGCGACATGACCTACCTCTACGCCGACGGTTCCGACTTCGTGTTCATGGACGCGGACACGTTCGACCAGATCACGGTGCCCGGCGAGACGGTCGGCGACGCGGCGAAGTACCTGCTGGACAACCAGACCGTGCTGGTGGCCCTGCACGAGAGCACCCCGCTCTACGTCGAGTTGCCCACCTCCGTCGAGCTGGTCATCTCGCACACCGACCCGGGACTGCAGGGTGACCGGTCCACCGGCGGCACCAAGCCCGCCACCCTGGAGACCGGCGCGGAGATCCAGGTGCCGCTGTTCGTCACCACCGGCGAGAAGGTCAAGGTCGACACCAGGGACGGGCGTTACCTCGGCCGCGTCAGCAACTGACGTGGGGGCACGCAGCAAGGCCCGCAAACGCGCCGTCGACATCCTCTTCGAGTCCGACCTGCGCGGGATGGATCCGCTCGCCGTCCTCGCGGAGCGCGTCGGCTCGCCGGAGGCCCCGCCGGTGAGCGACTACGCGGTGGCACTCGTCCAAGGCGTCACCGAGCATCGCGCGGACATCGACCGGATGCTCACCGAGCAGGCGCACGGCTGGAGCCTGGAGCGCATGCCGACGGTCGACCGCGCGGTGCTGCGGCTCGGGCTGTTCGAGTTGCTGTTCTCCGACGAGGTGGACGACGCGGTAGCCATCGACGAGGCCATCGAACTGGCCAGAGCACTCTCCACCGACGACTCGCCGCGTTTCGTCAACGGCGTCCTCGGTGCCATCGCGTCACTGTCGCGGGGCTCGTGAGCGGTCGGCCCCCAGCCCGCAGAACCCCCACACAGCCGGAATCACCACACACGGAGTCGACTCGGCGACGGGCATCCCCCTGGGGGCGATGCCCGGCCGGGTCACTCCTCCTTGGAGGGGCGAGCCTCGGGGGGCAGTACCCCCCACCCGATCAGTTGCTCGGTGAGCTCGCCTGGTGACATGTCGTAGATGATCGCGAGCGAGCGCAGGTCCTCGGTGCGGATGGACAGCACCTTGCCGTTGTAGTCGCCCCGCTGGCTCTGGATCGTTGCAGCGTAACGAGCCAGCGGCCCGACTTTGTCCACTGGCAGCTGCTGCAACCGTTCCAGGTTGATCACGATCTTCGTAGCCGGCTCACCGCCGGAGGGCACGCGGCCCTCGGGGAGCAGTTCGGCCACGGGGACCCCGTAGAAATCGGCGAGCTCGGCGAGCTTCTGCACGGTGACCGCGCGGTCACCCCGCTCGTAGGAGCCGACTACCACGGCTTTCCAGCGGCCCCCCGACTTCTGCTCGACACCGTGCAGCGACAGACCCTGTTGCTGACGGATGCCGCGCAGTTTGGACCCTAGAGCCTTGGCGTAGTCGCCCATCTGGCGCTTCTCCTTCGTCAGAACCCCCGACCGGTCAACGCCTTCGAGCGCCGCGGGAGGATCGGGATAATACGGAGAGTAATGCTGCGCTGAGTAATCCCCGAGGTCAAGCTGTTGCAGCCCGAACGCGTGGGGCTTTCCCCACACACCACCCGGACGGGGCAGCGCGAAGGTGGCGGTAAGCACACCTGAGGTGCCGGATGCACCTGATACCGTCCCGTCCGGGTCCGGGCGCCCGCCCGGCACCTGACGTCCTTTAAGCCCGTTCCGTGAGGCGGGGAAGGGGGTCCACCGTGTCGTCCCACACCGGGGCCGGCGCGGCGGGCGACGACGGGCAACCGCAGCAGCGCGAGCTGCTCTCGGCTGCCGACGTCGCGCGCACCGTCGCGCGCATGGCGCACCAGATCATCGAGCGCACCGCTCCCGAGCCGGTCGTGCTCCTCGGCATTCCCACCAGAGGCGTCCCGCTGGCCCATCGGCTGGCCGAGCGCATCCGCGAGTTCGGCGGCGCACTGGCCGGTGTGGGCACCCTCGACGTCACCCTCTACCGCGATGACCTGCGGCGAAGGCCGACCCGCCCGCTGGAGAACACCGAGGTGCCCGAGGGCGGACTCGACGACAAGCTGGTGGTGCTCGTCGACGACGTGCTCTATTCCGGCCGGACCGTCCGCGCCGCGCTGGACGCGGTGCGCGAGTACGGCCGTCCCCGTGCGGTGCAGCTCGCGGTGCTGGTCGACCGCGGTCACCGGGAACTGCCGATCCGTGCCGACTACGTGGGCAAGAACCTGCCGACCTCACGGGCGGAGGAGGTCGGCGTGCAGTTCGTGGAGACCGACGGATCGGACTCCGTGGTGATCCACCGGGGGCCGCGATGAGGCATCTGCTGGCCGCCGAAGGCCTGGACCGGGACACCGCCACCACCCTGCTGGACACCGCTGACCGGCTCAAACAGACCTTGCTGGGGCGCGAGGTGCGCAAGCTGCCGACACTGCGCGGGCGCACCGTGGTGACGCTGTTCTACGAGAACTCCACGCGCACCCGCGCCTCCTTCGAGATCGCCGGCAAGTGGATGAGCGCCGACGTGGTCAACGTCTCGGCGGGCGGGTCGTCGGTGGCCAAGGGGGAATCCCTGCGCGACACCGCGACCACCCTCACCGCGATGGGGGCGGACTGCGTGGTGGTGCGCCACCCGGCCTCCGGCGCCGCACACCGGATCGCGCAGTGGGTGCCCGCGCACGTGGTCAACGCGGGCGACGGCACCCATGAGCACCCCACCCAGGCGCTCCTGGACGCGGCGACTCTCCGCGATCACTTGGGCCACCTGGATGGGCGGTCCATCACCGTCGTGGGCGACGTGCTGCACAGCCGAGTAGCGCGCTCCAACGTGCACCTGTTGACCACGCTGGGTGCACACGTGCATCTCGTCGCTCCCCCCACACTGCTGCCGCTCGGCATCGCCAACTGGGGAGCCTCGAACGGGGGCGCCGCCGGCGGGTCCGTGACGGTCGGCCATGACCTCGACACCGCCCTGCCCGGCACCGATGCGGTGATGACCCTGCGGGTACAGGCGGAGCGGATGCAGGGTGGCTTCTTCCCGTCCGCGCGGGAGTACGCCATCGGCTACGGGCTCTCCGAGCGGCGGCTGCGGCTGCTGCCCGACCACGCGGTGGTGCTGCACCCGGGGCCGATGCTGCGCGGCATGGAGATCGCCGCCTCGGTGGCCGACTCGCCGCGTGCCGTGATCACCGAGCAGGTCCGCAACGGGGTGCACGTCCGGATGGCCGTGCTGTACCACCTGCTCGCGGCCCAAGAGGAGCCGTCATGACCCGTCCGCTGCTGCTGCGCGGAATCCGTCCGTACGGCGAGGGACGGCCGGTCGACCTGCTGATCCGCGACGGGGTCATCGCGGAACTGGGCGCCCGCCTCGACGACAGCGGCGCCGAGGTGCTCGACGCGGGCGGCCTGGTGGCCCTGCCCGGCCTGGTCGACCTGCACACCCACCTGCGTGAGCCGGGCCGGGAGGACGCCGAGACCATCGCCACCGGCTCGGCCGCGGCCGCGCTGGGGGGCTTCACCGCGGTCCACGCGATGGCCAACACCGATCCGGTGGCCGACACGGCCGTGCTCGTCGAGCACGTCTACCGGCGCGGGCAGCAGGTCGGGCTGGTCGACGTGCGCCCGGTGGGCGCGGTCACCGCGGGGCTGGGCGGCAAGCACCTCGCCGAACTGGGCGGGATGGCCACCTCCGCGGCCGCCGTGCGGGTGTTCTCCGACGACGGGAAATGCGTGCACGATCCGCTGCTGATGCGCCGCGCGCTGGAGTACACGCGCAGGTTCGACGGCGTGGTCGCGCAGCACGCGGAGGACCCGAGGCTCACCGCGGGAGCGCAGGCCCACGAGGGCGAGACGGCCGCGCGGCTGGGCCTGGCGGGCTGGCCGGCCGCCGCCGAGGAGTCGATCGTGGCGCGGGACTGCGCGCTGGCCAGGGACTCGGGCGGGCGCTTGCACGTCTGCCACGTCTCCACCGCGGGGACAGTCGAGGTGCTGCGCGCGGCCAAGGACCGCGGTGTCCGGGCGAGCGCCGAGGTGACGCCGCACCATCTGCTGCTCACCGACGAGCGCCTGGAGGGCTACGACCCGGTCAACAAGGTCAACCCGCCGCTGCGCAGCCCGGCCGACACCGAGGCGCTGCGCACCGCGCTCGCCGCGGGAGTCGTGGACTGCGTCGCCACCGACCACGCGCCGCACGCCGCGCAGGACAAGGACTGCGAGTGGTCCGCGGCCCGGCCGGGAATGCTGGGCCTGCAGACCGCGCTGTCGGTGGTGGTCGCGGCCATGGTGCGCCCCGGCCTGCTGGACTGGCGGGGCGTGGCCAGGGTGATGAGCGAACAGCCCGCGCGGATCGGCGGGGCGCCCGGGCAGGGCCGCCCGATCGCGGTGGGGGAGCCCGCCACCTTGGTGCTGGTGGACCCGGACGCCACCTGGACGGTGCGCGGGGCTGACTTGGCCAGCCTCTCCGACAACACTCCTTACGAGGGCATGGCACTGCCCGGCCGCGTGGTGACCACGGTGCTGCGCGGCACGCGCACCGTCGAGGATGGAAAGGTACGAAGTTGAGGACAGGGTCGGCAGGAAGATCCGCCGAAGCGGTGCTGGTGCTCGAGGACGGCACCGCGCTGACCGGTGAGAGTTACGGCGCGGTCGGCCAGACGCTCGGCGAGGCGGTGTTCGCCACCGGGATGACCGGCTACCAGGAGACCCTCACCGACCCGTCCTACCGCCGCCAGATCGTGGTGCAGACCGCGCCGCACATCGGCAACACCGGCTGGAACGACGAGGACGACGAGTCCGATCGCATCTGGGTGGCCGGCTACGTCGTCCGCGACCCCGCCCGGCTCGCCTCCAACTGGCGCTCCCGGCGCCGGCTGGACGAGGAACTGACCCGCCAGGGCGTGGTGGGCATCTGCGGCGTGGACACCCGCGCCGTCACCCGGCGGCTGCGCGAGCGCGGCTCGATGCGGGCGGGCGTCTTCTCCGGGCCCGCGCTGGCGGGGCGCGCCGAACTGCTGGACCGGGTGCTGGCCAGCCCCCCGATGGCAGGTGCCGACCTGGTCGGCGAGGTCACCGTCGCGCAGCCCTACGTGGTGCCCGCCGCAACACCTGCCCGGTTCCGGGTCGCCGCGCTGGACCTGGGGATCAAGTCCAACACGCCGCGGATGCTCGCCGCGCGCGGCATCGAGACCCACGTGCTGCCCGCCACCACCACGCTGGAGCAGCTGCTGGCGCTGGCGCCCGACGGCGTGTTCCTCTCCAACGGGCCAGGCGACCCGGCCACCGCGGACCGTGCCGTCGAGCTCACCAGGCAGGTGCTGACCCGCGGCCTGCCGCTGTTCGGGATCTGCTTCGGCAACCAGATCCTGGGCCGCGCACTGGGCCGGGGCACCTACAAGATGCGCTACGGGCACCGGGGCCTCAACATCCCGGTGATCGAGCACGCCACCGGGCGGGTGGCGATCACCTCGCAGAACCACGGGTTCGCCGTCGACGGCGAACCGGGCGCGCGTTTCGACTCCGACTTCGGTGCGGCGGTGGTGAGCCACTCCTGCCCGAACGACGGCACCGTCGAAGGCCTGACCTGCCTGGACGTGCCCGCGTTCAGCGTCCAGTACCACCCGGAGGCGGCCGCGGGGCCGCACGACGCGGCGACGCTGTTCGACCGGTTCTGCGACCTGATGGCAGCCGGTGCGCCCACGCCGGCGGGGAGGGACCACTGATGCCCAAGCGCGCGGACCTCTCCCATGTCATGGTGATCGGCTCCGGGCCGATCGTGATCGGCCAGGCCTGCGAGTTCGACTACTCCGGCACCCAGGCCTGCCGGGTGCTGCGCGAGGAGGGCCTGCGGGTCAGCCTGGTGAACTCCAACCCGGCGACGATCATGACGGACCCGGAGTTCGCCGACGCCACCTACATCGAGCCGATCACCCCGGAGTTCGTGGAGAAGGTGATCGCCGCCGAGGCGGCCGCCGGGTATCCGGTGGAGGCGCTGCTGGCCACCCTGGGCGGGCAGACCGCGCTGAACACCGCCGTCGCGCTGCACGAGAACGGGGTGCTGGAACGCTACGGCGTCGAGCTCATCGGCGCCGACATCGACGCCATCCAGCGCGGCGAGGACCGGCTGAAGTTCAAGGACGTGGTCCGCTCGGTGGGCGCCGAGGTGCCCCGCAGCGCGGTGTGCCGGTCGATGGAACAGGTACACGAGGCGGTCGCCGAGCTCGGCCTGCCGGTGGTGATCCGGCCGTCGTTCACCATGGGCGGGCTCGGCTCCGGGATGGCGCACACCCCCTCCGACCTGGAGCGGATGGCCTCGCTCGGGCTCACCGAGAGCCCGGTGCACGAGGTGCTCATCGAGGAGAGCGTGCTCGGCTGGAAGGAGTACGAGCTCGAACTGATGCGCGACCACCGCGACAACGTGGTGGTGGTGTGCTCGATCGAGAACATCGACGCGATGGGCGTGCACACCGGCGACTCGGTGACCGTCGCCCCCGCCATGACCCTCACCGACCGCGAGTACCAGCACATGCGCGACGTGGGCATCGCGGTGCTGCGCAAGGTCGGGGTGGACACCGGCGGGTGCAACATCCAGTTCGCGGTGCATCCGGAGACCGGCAGACTGGTCGTGATCGAGATGAACCCGCGGGTGTCCCGGTCCTCCGCGCTGGCGTCCAAGGCCACCGGCTTCCCGATCGCCAAGATCGCCGCCAAGCTGGCCATCGGCTACACCCTCGACGAGATCACCAACGACATCACCGGTGAGACGCCGGCCAGCTTCGAGCCGACGCTGGACTACGTGGTGGTCAAGGTGCCCCGGTTCGCCTTCGAGAAGTTCCCCGGCGCCGACCCCACGCTCACCACCACCATGAAGTCGGTGGGTGAGGCGATGGCGCTGGGCCGGTCCTTCCCCGAGGCGCTGGGCAAGGCGCTGCGCTCGATGGAGACCCCGTCGGTGGGCTTCTGGACCAGGCCGGATCCGCCGGATGCCTCGGCGCGGTCCGAGCTGGAGGCGCTGCGGGTGCCCCATGACGGCAGGCTCTACACCGCGGAGCGGGCGCTGCGGCTGGGCGCCACCGTCACCGAGGTGGCGCAGGTCTCCGGCTTCGACCCGTGGTTCGTCGACCAGATCGCCGCGCTCGCCGAGCTGCGCGTGGAGCTGGTGGCCGCGGCCGAGCTCGACGAGCCGCTGCTGCGCAGGGCCAAGCGGGCCGGGATCTCCGACCGGCAGCTGGCCGCGGTGCGCGGTGACCTCACCGAGGCCGGCGTCCGCGCGCTGCGGCACCGGTTGGGGGTCCGGCCGGTCTACAAGACGGTGGACACCTGCGCCGCCGAGTTCGCCGCCCGCACGCCGTACCACTACTCGGCGTACGAGAACAGCGCCGACGCGGAGACCGAGGTCACCGAGCAGCGCGAGCGGCCCAAGGTGATCATCCTGGGCTCCGGGCCGAACCGGATCGGCCAGGGCATCGAGTTCGACTACTCGTGCGTGCACGCCGCCATCGCGCTGCGCGACGCGGGCTACGAGACGGTGATGGTCAACTGCAACCCGGAGACGGTCTCCACCGACTACGACACCTCCGACCGGCTCTACTTCGAGCCGCTCACCTTCGAGGACGTGATGGAGGTGGTCGACGCCGAGCGGACGTCGGGCACCGTGGCCGGGATCATCGTGCAGCTCGGCGGGCAGACCCCGCTCGGGCTGGCGCAGCGGCTGGCCGACGCCGGCGTGCCGGTGGTCGGCACCCCGCCGGAGGCGATCCACCTCGCCGAGGACCGCGGCTCCTTCGGCGCTGTACTGGAACGCGCCGGCCTGCCCGCTCCGGCGTACGGCACCGCGACCTCGTTCGCGGAGGCGCGCAAGATCGCCGACGAGATCGGCTACCCGGTGCTGGTCCGGCCCTCCTACGTGCTGGGCGGGCGCGGCATGGAGATCGTCTACGACGAGGAGACGCTGGCCGGCTACATCGCCCGTGCCACCGAGGTCACCCCGGAGCACCCGGTGCTGGTGGACCGCTTCCTGGACGACGCGATCGAGATCGACGTCGACGCGCTCTGCGACGGCGACGAGGTCTACCTGGGCGGGATCATGGAGCACATCGAGGAGGCCGGGGTGCACTCCGGCGACTCCTCCTGCGCGCTGCCGCCGATCGCGCTCGGCGAGTCCGACCTGGCCACCGTGCGGTCCTCGACGGAGGCCATCGCCCGAGGGGTCGGGGTGCGCGGCCTGCTCAACGTGCAGTACGCGCTCAAGGACGACGTGCTCTACGTGCTGGAGGCCAACCCGCGCGCGAGCCGCACCGCGCCGTTCGTGTCCAAGGCCACCGCGGTGCCGCTGGCCAAGGCCGCCGCCCGGATCATGCTCGGCGCCAGCATCGCCGAGCTGCGCGCCGAGGGGATGCTGCCGCCCCGCGGCGACGGCGGCGACCTGCCCGCGGACGCGCCGGTGGCGGTGAAGGAGGCGGTGCTGCCGTTCCACCGGTTCCGCACGCCGGAGGGCCACGGGGTGGACTCGCTGCTCGGCCCTGAGATGAAGTCCACCGGCGAGGTGATGGGCATCGACGCCGCGTTCGGGCAGGCCTTCGCGAAGTCGCAGGCGGCGGCGTACGGCTCGCTGCCGACCTCGGGGCGGGTGTTCGTCTCGGTGGCCAACCGGGACAAGCGGGCCATGGTCTTCCCGGTGAAGCGGCTGGCCGACCTGGGTTTCGAGGTGCTCGCCACCAGCGGGACCGCCAACACGCTGCGCCGCAACGGCATCCCCTGCACCGTGGTGCGCAAGCATTTCGAGGGGCCGGACAACGTCGTCGACCTGATCAACGCGGGCGGCGTCGACATGATCATCAACACCCCGTACGGAAATCGTGGTCCTCGCGTCGACGGCTACGAGATCCGCACCGCCGCGGTGTCCAGGGACATCCCGTGCGTGACCACCGTGCAGGGCGCCGCCGCGGCGGTGCAGGGCATCGAGGCGCTCATCCGGGGGGACATCACGGTGCGGCCGCTGCAGGTGCTGCACGCCGCGCTGCGGGGGGCAAGGCAGGGCCCGGACCGCCCGGAGACCGGATGAGCGGCTCCTTCGGTGCCCGGCTCGCCGCGGCCGTCGCGGCCAGGGGGCCGTTGTGTGCCGGTATCGACCCGCATCCGGCGCTGCTGCGGGAGTGGGGGCTCACCGACGACCCGGCCGGCCTGGAGCGCTTCGCACTGACCGCGGTGGAGGCGCTCGCCACCGAGGTGGCGCTCGTCAAACCGCAGTCGGCCTTCTTCGAACGGCACGGCGCGCGCGGTGTCGCGGTACTCGAACGGGTGTTGGCTGCGATCCCGCGGGCCGGTGCGCTGACGGTGCTGGACGTCAAGCGCGGCGACATCGGCGCCACCATGGCCGGGTACGCGCAGGCCTATCTCGGCGAGGGCGCACCGTTGTCCGCGGACGCCATCACGGTGTCGCCCTACCTCGGGGTCGACGCGCTCGCCCCGGCGTTCGAGCTGGCCGCTCAGACCGGCAGAGGGGTGTTCGTGCTGGCCCTGACCTCCAACCCGGAGGGTGCGCAGGTGCAGGCCGCGATCACCGGTACCGGTGGCACGGTCGCCCAGTCCGTGGTCGACGCTGTCGCGGCCCGCAACGCGGACCATCACCCGTTGGGAGACATCGGGGTCGTGGTCGGCGCCACGACGGCGCACGGTGCGCTGGACCTGGACGGGTTCGGCGGTCCGATCCTGGCGCCGGGAATCGGCGCGCAGGGCGCGAACTTCGCCGACCTCCCGCGGATTTTCGGGGCCGCGACACGCCATGTGCTACCCAACACATCGCGGGAATTGCTGCGGCACGGGCCCGCTCCGCAATCGCTGCGAACTGCTGCCAGGCGGATGGCCGAGGAGGCCGCCGCCCTGCTCGCCCACCCGTCATGGCAGGTCGACGGGGACACCCCGCGTTGAAAGGCGTGCTGTACGGGGGATACGGTCGCCGCACCGATCCAGACCATTTCGTATGCAACAGCAAATCGACGGAGGAGACCGTGGCCCTTCCCGAGCTGACCGAGGAGCAGCGGGCCGCTGCGTTGGAGAAGGCGGCCGCCGCCCGCCGCGCCCGGGCCGAGCTCAAGGACCGCCTCAAGCGCGGCGGCACGAATCTCAAAGAGGTTCTCGCCAGCGCTGACAGTGACGAGATTTTGGGCAAGATGAAGGTCTCGGCTCTGTTGGAGGCCCTGCCCGGCGTTGGCAAGGTCCGTGCCCAGCAGATTATGGAGCGGCTGGAGATCGCCCCGAGCCGGCGCTTGCGCGGGCTCGGTGAGCGTCAGCGTAAGGCGCTGCTCAGCGAATTCAGCGGAGAGTGACCAGGTAGTGGCGACGTGCGAGCCGGGTCACCCCGCAGCTGCGG